>JBBRNQ010000065.1:0-25018 GCA_038230235.1 Actinomycetales bacterium | reverse complement strand
GACCTCGGCGATGATCCGCGAGACCACGTCGGGCTCCGTACGGGTGCCCACTCCTGCCGTGTGGGGCAGGTCGCGCAGGGCCTCGAAGGTGCCGCCGCCGAAGTCGAGCACGTAGAGGGCGATCTCACGAGGGGTGTGGGTCAGAGCCAGACCCAGGCTCACCGTGCGAAGCACCGTCGAGCGACCCGAGCGCGGACCGCCGACGACGGCCACGTGCCCGTCAGCTCCGGACAGGTCGGCCCAGAGGACCTCCCGGCGCTGTTCCCGCGGGCGGTCGAGGGTGCCCAGGGGCACCCGCATGAGTCCGCGGGCGCGCGTCCTGTGGGAGACGAGGCCGAGTGCGGGGTCGACCTCGAGGTCGGTCAGGACGCCGTCGAGGGTGTCCGCCGTGTCGAGGGGCGGCAGCCAGATGCGATGGGCTGCCGGCCCGTGCCCGGCCAGAGCCGCGACGGCGACGTCGAGGACGGACGGCTGCTCCGCCGTCACCGCACCCGGTGAGGTCGCCGCCCGAGGCTGGCGATGTCGATCCTCACAGCCAGCGTCCGGGTGGCCGGGAGGAGCGGTGACCAGGCCCGTGGCGAACGGGAGAATCGCCGTTGCCGCGCGGGCGCTCACGTCGACATCGACGCGGCGACCGTCGGTTTCCACCCACCCGGACGACGAGCCGGTCCCCGACTGGGAGGCGGCCACGGGCCCACCGGCAGCCCTCCCTACGGGGGCAGCCCCTGAGACGCTGGCGGGTCCGGACACGTAGGCCGCGCTGAACGGGGTCAGTCTCGTCGGGTCGTCCCGCAGGAGTCCGAGACCGGGGGTGGCCGGCAGCTCATGGGCGTCGGGCACGCCGATGACGGCGCGCGACTCCGCAGCCGAGAAGGTGCGCAGGGCGACGCGGTAGGACAGGTGGCTGTCGAGCCCCCGTAGCCGGCCCTCCTCGAGACGCTGCGACGCGAGCAGGAGGTGCACCCCCAACGAGCGGCCCAGCCGCCCGATCGCGACGAACAGGTCGATGAGCTCGGGCTTGGCGCTCAGCAGCTCGGAGAACTCGTCACAGACCACGAGCAGGCTCGGCAGAGAAGGCAGCTGGGGCGCCTCCCCGCTGGTGCGGGCCCGCTCGTAGTCGCGCAGGGAGCCGTATCCCCCTGCGGCACGCAAGACCTCCTGTCGGCGGGTGAGCTCACCGGACAGCGCGTCGTGCATGCGGTCGACGAGGGTCAGCTCCTCGGAGAGGTTGGTGATCATCGCCGACACGTGGGGCAGCCGGGACATCCCGGCGAAGGTGGCGCCACCCTTGAAGTCGACCAGCACGAGGTTGAGCACCTCGGGGGAGTGGGTGAGGGCCAGCCCGAGGACCAGGGTCCGCAGCAGCTCGGACTTGCCCGAGCCCGTGGCGCCGATCAGCAGGCCGTGGGGGCCGGCCCCGTGCTGGGCCGACTCCTTGAGGTCGAGGTGGACGATCTCGCCGGCCGGGCCCGTACCCACCGGGATGCGCAGCAGGTCGCGGGGTGTGCGCCGCCGCCAGGCGACCGCGGGGTCGAGGGCGCCGAGGTCCGCGAGCCCCAGCAGGTCGGTGAGCTGGCTGCTGCGAACCGCACCGGACGCCCCGGCCCGGGTCCTCGCCGACCAGACCCCGAGGAGCCGGCGGGCGGTGGCCTCGGCGCCCACGAGGCTGAGCAGGTCGCCGTCACCGTGGCTCACGACTCCCTCGGCGGTCGTGGCGACCACGTTCGTCGTGAGGTCACCCCTGCGCGCTGCGGCCAGGGTGAGCCGGAGCGACGGTGCGGCCCGGGTCTCCACCGCACCGCGCCGGGTGTCGTCCGAGCCGTCCGAGTCGTCCGTGACGAGGTGCATGACGGTCAGACCCTCGTGGCCCGCCTCGGACAGGAGTGGGTGCTCGCCCGGGAACGGCGGTCCGTCGACGACGAGGAGGACGTGAGCCGCGCCAGTCGTCCGTCCGTTGCCCAGCGGGCCGAACGGTGCGCGGCCGGCCAGGTCGGCGGGCAACAGCTCGGCGAGCTCGTCGATCGTGGCGGCCACGAGGCGCCGACCACCGGCGGCGTCGTACGCGCGGTCGCTGGTGGCGTGGGGCAGCCACTTGACCCAGTCCCAGCGCTGGACGAGCGACTCGCGGGTGAACACGGCGACCACGAGGTGGTCGGGTGGGTGGAAGGTCGTGGCCTGCGCGATGACCGCCCGCGCGAGGCCCCGCGCCTCCGCAGGACGACCGATCACCTCGAGGAGACCCACGGACTGGAGGGCCACCACATGGGGGAGGTCGTGCACGTGGGCGTGGACCTCGACCAGACGCCGGACGGAGTCGTCGCAGACCGGGTCGACACCCTCCCCGCCGTCGGCCTCGGGGAGGTGCAGCACCAGCGCCGCCGGCCGCTGGCCCTCTCCCCAGCGGACGACGAGCCAGTCGGCATCGGCGGCGTCGCGCTCCCAGACCCGGGTGCCGTCGTGCACCATGGCGGCGAGGGCGCTGGGCGCCGGGTGCACCCATGCGAGGTGGCGTCGCTGCTCGTGAGCCGCAGCCCGCACCTGCACGCGCAGACGCCCGAGGTAGGCGTGGTAGTCACGGCGGACGGCGCGAAGCCGGGCGCGGCCTCCCGAGCGGGTGCGCCAGAGGTTGGCGGCCACGAATCCCGACGACGCGAGGAGGAACATCCCGGCCGCCACGTAGCTCTGCGGCGACCCGTGGCCGCTGGTCGCGACGAAGGCGACCGAGCCGAGGGAGCCGACCATGGGCAGGGCGCTCAGGGCGAGTCCCTGCAGCAGGCTGTCGCTCTGCGGTAGCTCTGGTGGAGGTCGTACGGCGACCTCGCCGTCTGGCAGTGAGGGGGGCGGGAGACGACTCGGGAGCGGCCTCGTGGGTGTCGACGTCATACCCCTCCTTCTGTCGAGCAGCGGCCTCGGCGCCCTGCCGTTCGTCGCATCCTGGGAAACGAAGACTAGGGCAGATCGGCACTGCTCTGGCTGGCCACCGCGACTGCCTGTGGACAACCCAGAGACGGCCGCTCCGATGACGAATCCGGCCCAACTTCCCCTGTGGACAACGGATTTCCGCTCGTGCGATGTGCCTAGGCTCAAGGGACACGACCTCCCGAGAGGGATGGTCAGCCGGGTGTCCGGCCACTCACGAGGAGGAACGGTGACGACCCAACAACAACGTGCTGGAGCCCAGAGGGCTGCGGCAGGCAAGGTCCGGGAGCGGGAGGCCGGGTTCCAGTCCGACCTGCGCAGGCTCATGGGCGAGGCGGAGGCGCTGCGCCGCGACTACCAGGGCCCGGCGGCCTCGGCGTTCTTCCTGCTCATCGGGCAGTGGCTCGACGACGCACAGGCCATCGTGCGTGACATGGAGAGCTTCGCGGCCAAGCTCGACCGCCAGGAGTCGGAGGTCGCCGCCCAGCAGGACCAGTCCGCCGCCACCTTCGGCCGGGCGGCGTCCCGGCTCACCACGAGCGCGTGACGCCGACCGTGACCACGACGACAGAAGGAGCACGACGATGACCGACGGTGGACTCATCAGGGTCGGGGCCGACCAGCTCGACGGCATGGCCGACCACATCCGCACCGCCCACGGCTCGATGAGCAGCGGCTTCGAGTCCCTCTCGGGAGAGCTGCTGCGCACCATGTCCGACTGGGGCGAGGGCACCCGGTCGCGCGAGGCCTACGACGGGTTCAAGCAGCGCGTCGACCGCATCTTCGCCGACATGCTCACGGCCGTGAACGCCATGCCTCCCCTCGTGGGGCAGGCCGCCGAGGAAGCCCGCAGCGGCGAGTCGCAGCGCGCCGGCATGTGGGGCGGGTGAGGTCCGTCGTGACCGTGACGACCCCCACCGTGCCGATGACAGGGCAGGGACCCAGGTGGGTGCCGACGGCCGTCTCGACGTCGCCGGTGGGTCCGACGCCGGTGGGGACGACACCCGTGGGTCCGGCCGGGGGTCGGTCGTCCGTGGGTCGGGCGCCTGCGGATGGCCCGGCGGTCGCTCCGGGTGGGGCGACGAGCGGCGCGGCTCCTGCACCCCCGCGGGTCGGTCCCCGCGACCTGGTGCGGCTCACGGTCACGACGCAGGGACGACGCCGTGACCTCGTCCTGCCCGCCCACGTCCCCGTGGGCGAGCTCGTCCCCGACGTGGCCAGCCTCCTCGGATCGCTGACCATCGGCGCTTCCGGGGGGTGGACGCTGGTCGGGTCGGGCGCTCGTCCCCTCGATCCGGAGGTCGGCCTCCTCGCCCAGGGTGTCGACGACGGGACGGTGCTCACCCTCGTGTCGACCGGTGAGCTACGAGACCTCGCCGCCCACTGCGGGGGTGTCCTTCCCGGGCGTGTCGGCCTGACCTCCGACGAGGTCCACGACGACGTGGTGGAGGCCCTCGCCCACGAAGTCAGCGCGCTCGGACCCCGCTGGGGAGGGGCTGCGACCCGGGTGGCGACCCGGGTTGCCGCCGGGCTGCTGTCCCTGCTCGCCCTGGTCGGCGTAGTCCTGCAGACCGTGGGTGAACCCTCGGGCCCGGTCGCTCCCGGGGGCGCCGCAGCCGTGGCGACGCTGCTGCTCCTCGTGGGTTCGATCCTCGGCCGCGTCCGACAGGACGTCGGCACGGCCGTCGCGGTGCTCCTGTGCGCCGCACCGTATGCCGCGCTCGCCGGCCTCGGTGTGGGCTCCGGCGACCGGTTCGGGTGGCCCCTGCTGGGGGCGGGGGTCGCACTCGTGACCGTCGCCCTGCTCAGTCCCGTCGCGCTGGGGCGCGCCCACTGGCTGCTGCAGAGCCCTCTGGTCCCTGGGCTGGTCGCGATGATCATGGGGGCGGCGCACGCCCTCGTCCACGTCGACCCGGCCGCCACCGCTGCCGTCCTCGTGGTGGCCACGTCCGTGCTCTCCCGCCTGGTGCCCTGGCTGGGGATCACCTCGGGCGGGACCGCGCTGGTCGCCGGGCTGCGGGAGGGCCCCGTGGCTCGCACCCCCGTGCGTCGCTCTGCCGAGCGGGCCCACGACCTGGTCCTGGGGGTGGGTGTCGGAGCTGGTGTCGTCGCCACCGCGGGTGCACCGCTGCTCGCTGGCCTCGGAATGCCCGGACTCGGGATCGTCCTCGTCACCGGGGTCCTGGCCGTGCTGCGCACCCGACAGCTCGTCCTGCGGCCCGACGTGGTGGTCGGGCTGGCCAGTGGGGGTGCGACCCTCGTGTCGGGCACGGTGTCGGCGCTCGTGGTGCACCGCGACTGGGCGCCCTGGCTGACGGCGGCGGTCCTCGTCGCCGCACTGCTCACCCTGGCGGCGCTCGTGTCGCCACCGGGCCCGGGTGCACGGCGTCCGGGCGCACGACGGGCCCAGGTCCTGGAGCTCGCCGAGGGTCTGGCCCTCGGCGCAATGCTTCCGCTCCTCGTGGTGGTCGTGGGCCTGGTGTCCGCCGTACGGGCGGTAAGGGGCTGACGATGCCGAGCACGCGTGTGCTTCTGGACGCGCAGGCGCACCACCGTCGCCGGCTCGTCACCGCCCTCCTGACCGCCGATACCGAGGGAGCCGACGAGGTCCTCCCTCGATCCGCCCCGCTGCTCGGGGGCCTCGCCGTTGCCGTCTGCCTGCTCGTGGGGTCGCTGGTGGCCGGCCTGCTCAACCCGGGACCACCCCCCGGCTGGGACGACGGGAAGCTGGTCGTGGGGCGCCTGTCGGCGGCCCGGTTCGTGAGCCTTCGAGGCACCCTCTATCCCGTGCTCAACACCACCTCGGCCAGGCTGAGCCTGCCGGCCACCTCGGGCGCGACGGTGCAGGTCGTCGACGACGCGACCATCGCCGCGGCGCCGCACGGTCCAGGGGTGGGCATCCCCGGTGCACCCGACGAGCTCCCCCCTCAGTCCGGCCTCCTGCCCTCGGGGTGGGTGGCCTGTCTCGACGGTTCCCGGGTGCGGACGACGGTCTCGTCGAGGCCGCGACCTCCCGCGTCGGTCGACCTGGCCCTGACCGTGCTGGTCACCAGCGGGGGCGGGACGCACGGCCACCTGCTGGCGTCCGGTCACGTGTTCGCGCTGCCCGCCGGTCACGAGGAGCCCGTCATCCGCTTTCTGGGCCTGGCCGCCGCACCCCTGCCGGCGCCGCAGCGATGGGTCGACCTGTTCACCACCGGTACTGCCCTCGACTTCCCCGCGTTCCGGTTCCCCGCAGGTGCCCCTGTGGGGCAGACCCTGGGCCCGGGGGTGACGGTGGGAGGGCGGGCTCAGCAGGTGGGGCAGCTGCTCACCAACACCGACCACGCGGGTGCCCTGTCCGTCGTGCTGGCGGATGGGACGGTGCCCCTCACCCCCTTCGCCGGAGCCGTCTACCGGGCAACGGCGCCATCGTCGCTCGCGGACCCGGCGCCGGTCAGCGATATCGAGCTGGCCACGACCCCGCTCAGTGCCTCTCGGGGCTTCGTACCCGGCGACTGGCCACGCACCCTGCCCGCCCCTGCGGGGGCCACCACGACTGCCTGCGCCGCGCTGGATGCGGGAGTGGGACGCGTGCCGCGCATCGACCTGCTGCTCGAGGATCCGCAGTCCGTGTGGTCGCGCCCACCCGGGGGTCTCACCACGACCGTCGAGCCCGGTCACGGGGCCCTGGTGAGGGTCAGCACGACGTCGGGCCCCGGTCGCGTGGTCCTCGTCGATGCCGCCGGCGTGGCCTGCACGGTCGTGGACCCTTCGCCGCAGACGTTGGCGCGCCTGGGCTACGCCGCCGTGCTGATGCCCTCGGTGCCCGCGTCCTGGCTGTCGCTGTTCACCCCTGGACCCGACCTCTCCCAGCAGGCCGTGGGGGCGCCTGGGGGATGATCGTCGAGCGAGGTCTCGCCCACTGCCGTGCAGGTCGCCCGTGAAGCCGGCGGGACCCCCCTTGCCGATGCGGGCACCCCTGTGATCCGCTTGGGCGATCGTGCCTCTACTCCTCAGCGCCCTTGCGCCACCCCACCTTCCTGCCCCGACCCGTCGGGGGCCATTCAGCTGCCCGACGGTCAGCGCCCGTCACCCGGTGGCACCCATCGTTCGGGCCCCCATTGTTCGGGGCCCGAGTCTGGGAGGACCCGGTGAGTGACGAGCCGAAGCCGCCGCGGCGACCGCTGCTCTTCACCGCTGCGGCGATCGAGGCGCACGGTGGTGGTCACGACCCGCTGAAGGAGATCGAGGCGGCGCACGAGACGGCCGCAGTCCTCGTGCACGCAGGTCGGTCGTCCCACGACCCTGTGCTCACAGCACGTCTGGTGGCTTTGGTCGAAGAGCTCGGCCTCGCCACGGTGGCCGACCTGTGGGCGCACCGCCCTGCGCGCAGCCTCCCGGGTGCCCTGTGGCGCCTGTACGTGCTGCGCGAGTGGGTACGTCGCTCACCCGAGGAGGCCAGCGCCGACTACTCAGCAGGGATCCGCTTCACCGACGTCGACCACCTCGTGGCCGGTGCCGCCTACCCGGCCGGGCCGCAGGAGGTGATGGAGGCCGCCGACGCCATCCTTGCGGGGGTCTTCGAGGGTGATCTCGCCGTCGCCCTCGACCGGGCCGCCGCCTTCTGCCGCGTCGTCGCCGCCGGCCGGGGTGAGCGCACCGAGGGGGAGGTGGCCGCCGAGCGTGCCGCCCAGCTGCTGCTGACGGCCGACGACCTCGCGGCGGCGGCCTCGCTGTGGCGCCACGACGACCTGAGCTGACCTCCGCTCCATCCGGGTTGCGGCCCTGGCGGTCTCGACGCTTTCATCGGCCCGGGCCCGGTGACCGGTCGCCATCGGGTTACCCTTGGGGGACGTCGGGCCGCGGATGCCCCGGGTCCCACATATAGCCGCTACGAGCGGCCTTGCACCGTGAGGTGCTCCCGGCCCGACGTCCCCCAATAGCCCAGCGGCCGCTCAGTGGCCGCTCAGTGGCGCCTCCTCGGCGGCTCAGCGGTCGTGGCTGAGGAGAAGGTGTCGCTCGAGGTCGGCCTCGGCCGACGCCACGGCCCGCCGCCCGGGCCCGCGCCAGTCGCACGAGTCGCACCACGCGTGATCGAACGACCCCCGAGGGTCGATCCCCGTCGAAGGCGGTGCCTCCCCCGTCAGCACGGGCAGTGACGACACGGGCAGCGACGGCACGGACAGCGACGGCACGGGCAGCGACGGCACGGACAGCGACGGCACGGGCAGCGACGGCACGGGCAGCGACGGCACGGGCAGCGACACCAGGTCCTTCGCGGCCGAGTCGGCCTGGGGGGTGGGAGTCACCCCCCCATCATGACGGCCCGTCGGCTGGTCGCGGAAGTCATGACCCGTTGGGACCATTTCCGGCCCAGAAGCACCCGGTCATCCTCGCTCGGCCCCGCGAGGTCGCGTCCACATCTAGAGTTGGTGCCTGTGAGCTCCCCTGACGACACCGAGCTGCGCGACGCCGCGCTCCTCGACGAGATCCACCTCGTCGGCGAGCTCATCATCGCTGCCAGCGTGTCCGACGGGCCGTTGTCCGGTCGCGAGATCGACGAGGTCCTGGGTGTCGGGGACCCGACCCCAGGGGGATGCTGAGCCCGCTCAGCCGAAGCGGCCGGAGATGTAGTCCTCGGTGGCCCGCTCGGTCGGGTTGTTGAAGATCTTGGTCGTGTCGTCGATCTCGACGAGCTTGCCCGGTTTGCCGGTCGCGGCGAGGTTGAAGAACGCCGTCCGGTCGGACACCCGCGCTGCCTGCTGCATGTTGTGGGTGACGATCACGATCGTGAACTCGTTCTTGAGCTCGTTGACGAGGTCCTCGATCGCCAGCGTGGAGATGGGGTCGAGGGCCGAGCACGGCTCGTCCATCAGGAGCACCTGGGGTCGCACGGCAATGGCCCGGGCGATGCACAGTCGCTGCTGCTGACCACCGGAGAGACCGGCTCCCGGCTTCTTGAGCCGGTCCTTCACCTCGTTCCAGAGGTTGGCGCCCTTGAGCGACTGCTCGGCCGCCTGGTCGAGCTCCTTGCGGCCCTTGACCCCGTTGAGCCGCAGGCCGGCCACGACGTTGTCGTAGATCGACATGGTCGGGAAGGGGTTCGGGCGCTGGAAGACCATACCGACCGAGCGGCGGACCGCCACCGGGTCGACCGACTTGGCGTAGAGGTCCTGGTCGTCGAGACGCACACTGCCCTCGACCCGCCCGCCCGGGATGACTTCGTGCATCCGGTTGAGGGTGCGCAGGAACGTCGACTTCCCGCACCCCGAGGGGCCGATGAAGGCAGTGACCGTACGGGGCTCGACGGTCATCGTCACGCCCTCGACGGCCTTGAAGTCGCCGTAGTAGACGTTGAGGTCCTTGATGTCGATGCGCTTGCCCATGGGTGCTGGTGTCGCTTTCGTGGGAGCCGCGGTCAGCGGCTGACCGAGCCGTACCGGGCGATGACCCGGCCGAGGAGGTTGAGGAGCAGGACGAGCAGGATCAGGGTGAGCGCCGTCGCCCACATGCGCTCGACCGCGGGGGCGATCCCGAGCTCGGTGCGGTCCTGGTTGATCATCGTGGGCAGCGTCGGCATGTTGCCGGAGAAGAGGTTGGTGGCGATGCTCTTGGTATAGGGCCCGAGGATCAACAGGGGAGCCGTCTCACCCATGATGCGCGCGAGGCCGAGCAGCACCCCGGTGATGATGCCCGAGAACGCCGTCGGCAGGACCACGCTGGTGATGGTCTTCCACTGGGGCACCCCGAGGGCCAACGACGCCTCACGCAGCTCGTTGGGCACGAGCTTGAGCATCTCCTCGGTCGAGCGCACGACGACCGGCACCATCAGGAGCACGAGGGCCAGGCTCACTGCGAAGCCGACCCGACCGAACCCGAAGACGGTGACCCACACCGAGTAGATGAAGAGGGCGGCGACGATCGAGGGCACCCCGGTGAGGATGTCGACCATGAAGGAGGTCACCCTGGCGACCGGCCCGCGGCCGTACTCGACGAGGTAGATCGCCGTGAAGATCCCGATCGGCACAGCGATGAGGGCCGTCATCCCCGCCTGCAGGATCGTGCCCTGGATGGCGTGGATCGCACCTCCGCCGACGTCTGTCGAGTTGATGTTGCGCTGCGACTGCGTCCACCAGGTGGAGGTCAGCAGGAGCGAGAACCCCTTGCTCGCGACGGTCCAGAGGATCCAGACCAGGGGGATCATGGCGACCCCGAAGGACAGCCACATCACCACCCGGGCGATGACGTCCTTGATCCGGCGGGAGGAGGACTGCTGCCCGAGGTCGAAGCCGTCACCGGTCACCGGCTGCCTGGTTCCGGCGGAGGAAACCGTCCCGGGCAGGATGCGTCCCGCGGTCTCGGCGGAGCTGGTCATGAGCGGCTCATTCCGTGAAGGCCTTGCGGCGCTCGATGACGACGCGGGCAATGGCGTTGACGACGAACGTGAGGAGGAACAGCACCAGTCCCGCGGCGATGTAGGCCCCGGTCTTCTGGGGGCTGTCGAACTCGGCGGCGTTGTTGGCGATGCGTGAGGCGAAGGTCTCGCCACCGTTGAACAGCGACCATGTCCAGGGCGAGCCCGGGGCGAGCGTCGAGACGAGGAACGTGACGGCGATGGTCTCGCCGAGGGCGCGCCCGAGGGCGAGCATCGCGGCCGAGATGACCCCCGGGCGCCCGAAGGGGAGCACCGTGGTGCGGATCATCTCCCACTTCGTCGCGCCCAGCGCCAGGGCGCCTTCCTTGTGGGTCGTCGGCGTGTGGTCGAAGACCTCGCGCGACAGGGCGGTGACGATCGGCAGGACCATGATGAACAGGACGATGCCGATGAAGAAGATCGTCCCGCCACTGATGCCGGTCCGGCCGAAGAGCGGAAACCAGCCGAAGGCGGTCTGGAGGCCGTCCTCGACCGGCTTGACGACGGCTCGGAACGTGAGCGCCCCCCAGAGCCCGTAGACGATCGACGGCACGGCCGCGAGCAGGTCGACCAGGCTGGCGGCCGGCCGGCGCAGCCACGGGGGTGCGTACTGCGTGATGAAGAGGGCGACGGCCATCCCGACCGGGACGGCGATCACCATCGCGATGACCGACGCCGAGACGGTCGTCCACAACAGCTCGACGATGCCGAACCGGGGGGCGTCGCCACCCGGCGACCACTCTCGAGACGTCCAGAAGCTCGCCTGGTCCTTGGCCAGGGCAGGTACTGCCTGGGCGACGAGGAAGACCCCGATGAGGGTCACCATGGCGATGACGAGCAGTCCGGCGCCTTGGGCCGCGCCTCCGAAGAGACGGTCTCCGAGGCGTCCGGTGGAGGCGAGCTCCCCGACGGGGCGTTCCCCGTCGGGGAGCTCGTCCACGGCCGACACACCGGTTACTGACGACACGGGATCAGTCTTCCCTTGCTGCTGGAGGGGTGTGGGTGGCTGGTGCTACTGCGTCAGCCGATGGCGGCGATCGCCGTCTTGACCTTGGTCGCGACCTCGGCGGGAAGCGGGGCGTAGCCGAGCGCGGCGAGAGACTGCTGGGTGCTGTCGGAGGCGAAGCTCGTCAGGAACGACTTGACGTTCTTGCCCGTTGCCGCGTCAGCGTACTTGGAGCAGACGATCTCGTAGGTCACCAGGACGATGGGGTAGGTCCCCGCCTCCTTGGTGGCGTAGTCGAGCTTGAGCGCCAGGTCGTTGCCCTCGCCCGACTGCTTGGCGATGGCGATGGCCTTGCCGGCCGACTCACCGGTCAGCTCGACCGGGGTGCCGCTGCCGGTGTCGACCTGCGCCATGGCCAGCTTGTTCTGCTGGGCGTAGGAGAGCTCGGCGTAGCTGATGCCACCGTCGGTCTGGGCGACGGCGGTCGAGACACCCGCCGACTTCTCCTTGCCCTCACCCTTGCCGGCCCACTTCTTGGCCGGTTCCGCGGGCCAGGAGTCGGGGGCGACGGCCTTGAGGTACTTGGTGAAGTTCTCGGTCGTGCCCGAGTCGTCGGAGCGGAAGAAGACCTTGATCGCGGTGGTCGGCAGGGTCGCACCCGTGTTGAGGGCGGCGATGGCGGGGTCGTTCCACGTGGTGATGGCGCCCTGGAAGATCTTGGCCATCACGTCGGCGTTGAGCACGAGCTTGTCGACGCCCTTGACGTTGTAGACCACGGCGATGGGGCCGGCCACCATGGGCAGGTCCCAGGCCGGCGAGCCGCAGGTGGCGGTGGCGGCGGTCTGCTCGTCGGGCTTCAGCGCCGAGTCGGAGCCGGCGAACTTCACGTTGCCACCGGTGAACTGCTTGATGCCGGCGCCCGAGCCGGTCGCGTTGTAGTTGATCGTCGCGCCGGAGCAGGCCTCCTGGTAGGTCTTGATGGCCTGCTCGATGGCGGTCTTCTGGGCGGTGGAGCCCTCGGCGTCGAGCTGCCCGGAGAAGCAGTCGCCAGACGCCACTGTGGCGGAGCCGGTGGAGCCGGACCCTCCGGTCGAGGTGTTGTCGCTGCCACAGGCGGAGAGCGCGAGCGCTCCCACGATGGCGACGGCGCCGACGGCGCTGGAACGGGTGATGCGCACGGGAAAACCTCTCGGAAGACGATGTCTGGTCGAAGCCCGGGCGTCGTGGCAGTCTGCCCGGCTCTTCGTCGTGAACATAGAGGGGTCTAGTGAAGGGCTCTGCCCGCGCGGTTAACCACAGGTGAACGGCAGGCGACATTCTGGGGTGGGGTGACCGTCAGGTCGCGTGGCGCTCGGCCGCCACGACCCTCGCCGCGCTACCGGTCGAGACGACGTGGCACACCAGGACCTCTCCCATGTCGATCGACGAGAAGGCCGTCTCGGCGAGCAGGGCGGCCGCTTCGCGACCGGTCGCGCCGGAAGGGTCCACGTGGTCGGCGACGGCCTTCAGCAGGGACGGCAGGACGGGGCGGTGGGTGCAGATCGCCGACGGCCGCCCCCGCTCGAGCGTGCGCTGCAGGTGGTGGGGTGCGCGGTCGGGCCGCGCGAGGAAGCCCTCCTCGGACAGCCCCTCCTTGGCCTTGACGGCGGTGGCGGTGGCGGCTGCATACGGGCCCAGCGTGTCGAGGCAGCGGCGGGCTGGCGAGGAGACGAGGCGACTGACGCCGTATGACGCGAGGACCGGCCCGAGAGCGGCGGCCTGCCCGACCCCTCGCTCGTCCAGCGGACGCTGCCGGTCGGGGCGGCTCCATCCCGCGCGGGGGCGGGCCCTGGCGTGCCGGACCAGCGCGAGCGGCCACGTGGTGAGGGCGCCCTCGGCGTCGGCGCGCATGAGCGCCCTCAGCTGGTCGCGGTCGCGTGCGTAGTCGAGGCGATGGTGGGCCGCGACGACGTCGAGCCAGACGACCTGGTCGATCTCGTTCTCCAGGGCACCCGTGCCCCCGACCACCTCGGCGGCCCAGTAGCGGACCTCCTTGGTGCAGGGGCGGCCCTCCCGGTCGAGCACGGTGTAGGTGGCGGGTGGCAGCGGCAGGCCGAGGTGGACCTCGAGGCCGGTCTCCTCGAGCGTCTCGCGGACGGCGGCCACGGGCGAGAGCTCACCGGGATCTAGCTTGCCCTTCGGCCACGACCAGTCGTCGTACTTGGGGCGGTGGACCATGGCCACCTCGAGACCCCCGCGGCGGCGTCGCCAGGGCAGGGTCCCGGCGGCAGGGATGACCGGCATGATCCGAACCTATCGGCGCCGGGCCTTGCGCCGGCGCCGGGTCGCCGTCTCGATCGTCTGCGTCTGGATGTCGACGAGGGGCTGCCCCTCCGTCCCGCGGTGCACCCGCGTCCACCGACCGTCGCCCGACAGCTCCCACCGCGAGCTGTCCGGCGCGAAGCCGAGGCGCAGCATGGTGCGGATCTCGTCGAGGTGCCCGGGGTCGGTGATGCGCACGAGGGCCTCGACCCGCCGGTCGAGGTTGCGGTGCATCATGTCGGCGCTGCCGATGTAGACCTGCGGGTCGCCGTCGGCGTAGAACCAGAAGACCCGCGAGTGCTCGAGGAACCGGCCCAGGGTCGAGCGCACCGTGATCGTCTCGCTGAGCCCGGGCACGCCCGGCCGCAGCGAGCAGATGCCGCGCACCCACACGTCGACGCGCACCCCCTCCCGCGACGCTCGGTAGAGGGCGTCGATGACCTGCTCGTCGACGATCGAGTTGACCTTGATGACGATGTGCCCGCGCCCGGAGCGCCGCTCTCGCTCGGTCTCCTCCTCGATCAGCTCGATGAGGCCGGTGCGCACCGTACGGGGAGCCACCAGCAGCCGCTTGAAGCGGCTGCGGGGGGCGATGCCCGACAGCTGGTTGAACAGCCGGGTGAGGTCCTCGCCGACCTGCCGGTCGCAGGTGAGCAGGCCGAGGTCTTCATACATGCGGGCGGTCTTGGGGTTGTAGTTGCCCGTGCCGATGTGGCAGTAGCGCACCAGCCCCTCGGACTCCTGCCGCACGACGAGGCAGAGCTTGGCGTGCGTCTTGAGCCCGACGATGCCGTAGACCACGTGGACGCCGGCCTGCTCGAGCTTGCGGGCCCAGCTGATGTTGTTGACCTCGTCGAAGCGGGCCTTGATCTCGACGACCGCGAGCACCTGCTTGCCGGCCTCGGCGGCGTCGATGAGGGCGTCGACGATCGGTGAGTCACCGCTGGTGCGGTAGAGCGTCTGCTTGATGGCGAGCACCCGCGGGTCGGCGGCGGCCTGCTCGATGAAGGCCTGCACCGACGTCGAGAACGAGTCGTAGGGGTGGTGCAGCAGCACGTCCTTGCTGCGCATCGCCGCGAAGATGTCGCTCGGCTTGCTCGACTCGGTCGGCGCGAGGTCGGGCTGGGTCATGGGGACGAACGGCGGGTCCTTGAGGTCGGACCGCTCGATGTCGCCCACGATGAAGAGCGAACGCAGGTCGAGCGGCGCCTGCATCCGGTAGATCTCGGAGGGCACGACCTGCAGCTCGCGGGCGATGAGGTCGAGCACGTGGGCGTCGATGTCCTCCTCGACCTCGAGACGCACCGGGGGGCCGAACCGTCGCCGGGTGAGCTCGCGCTCGAGGGCGGTCAGGAGGTTTTCGGTGTCGTCCTCCTCGACCTCGAGGTCCTCGTTGCGGGTGACGCGGAAGGTCGTGTGCTCGTGCACCTCCATCCCCGTGAAGAGCTGGTCGAGGTGGGCGGCGATGACGTCCTCGATCGGCACGAAGCGCACCGAGTAGGTGTCGGTCTGCACGACCGGGCCGACCTGCAGCAGCCGGGGCAGCGACGGCGGCACCTTGACCCGCGCGAAGTGCTCGTTGCCCGTCTTGGGGTTGACCAGGGTCACCGCGAGGTTGAGCGACAGGCCGGAGATGTAGGGGAAGGGGTGCGCCGGGTCGACCGAGAGGGGGGTGAGCACCGGGAAGATCGTGTCGATGAAGAGCCGGTGCAGCGGCGCCTTGTCGTCGTCGCTGAGGTCGTCCCACCGTGAGATGGTGATGCCCTCGTCCTCCAGGGCCGGGCGCACCTGGTCGCGGAAGACCTGCGACTGAAGCTGGCTGAGCTGCTGGGCCACCTCGGAGATGCCCTCGAGCACCTCGCGCGGCTCGAGGCCGGCCGCGGAGCGCATGGCGAGCCCGGTCGCGATGCGGCGCTTGAGACCCGCCACGCGCACCATGAAGAACTCGTCGAGGTTGCTGGAGAAGATCGCGAGGAACTTGGCCCGCTCGAGCAGCGGCACGTCCTCGTCCATGGCCAGCTGGAGCACCCGCTCGTTGAACTGCAGCCACGACACCTCGCGCTCGAGGAACCGGTCGACCGGCAGCTCGGCCTCGTCGGCGGCGTCGACGTCGTCGGGGTTGCTGACGAACCGCCCGTTGGCGCCGCGCGGGCGGGTGGCCCCCGTCGGGCCGCCGCCTCGCGGCAGACCACCCCCTCGCGGCTGGAACGGGCGGTGGGCAGGGATGGCGCTGGCGAGCGACCGCACGCGGCTGCCCGGCACCCCGCCGGTCTCCACCGGGTCGGCGGTGGCGTCTGCTCTGTGGGCCGGGTCGGCTGGGTGGGCCGAGTGGGTGGTGTGGGTCGTGTCGAGGTGCTCGGCAGGGCTGGGGTCGGCACTCATCTCGTCATCGTCCCACCATCGCGGCGGGTTGTGCGCGCGTACATGCGGTCGACGCTGAGGGTGGTGAACCCCAGCGACCGGTAGACGGTGAGGGCCGCGGGGTTGTCGCCGTCGACGTAGAGGATGACCGTATGGAGCCCCGCCTCCTCGAGGTGGTGCAGCCCGAGGAGGGTGAGGGGCCGCCCCAGGCCACGTCCCTGGTAGGTCGGGTCGACCGCCACGACGTAGACCTCGCCGACCGCCTCGGGCCCCCGCTCGCCGGCCGGGTGCACCTTGGTCCAGTGGGAGGCGGCGACGGTGCCGGCGTCGCTCTCGGGACTCTCGACGCCGACCAGCAGCAGGCCGGCGGGGTCGAACCACGGCTCGCGCATCCGCTCGTCGAGGTCGGCCCGGGTGAGCCGGCCCTGCTCGGGGTGGTGCGCGAAGGCCGCCGCGTTGACCCGCAGCCACTCCTGCTCGTCGCGGCCCGGCACGAAGGCCCGCGCCTGCAGGCCGGTGGGCAGCTCGACCGGCGGCAGGTGCGCCCCGCTACGAGCCCCGAGGGCACGCTCGAGGACGAAGAGCTCACGGACGACCTCCAGTCCCCGGGCCGCCGCGAAGGCTGCCGCTGGCGCCAGGTCGCCGTGCGACCACACCCGCGCACCCGGGTCGACCGTATGGAGCGCCGTCAGCAGCGCCGTCCCCACCCCCGACCGTCGCTGCGTCGGGTCGACCACGAGCTCTGCTGCCCCGGCTGCGCCGTCCGACTCGTCCGGGACGCCCGAGAGCTGGGCGTACCCGGCGAGCTGCCCCCCCGCATACGCGAGCAGGTGCCGGGCCCCCTCACCGTGGCGCACCGAGAGGAGCGACTGCTCTGACAGCGGTGCGGCGCCGTCGCTCCGGGTCGCGGCCCGCACCAGCTCCTCGACGGCCGTGACCTGGGTCGCTGAGAGGGGGGCGGCCCCGAGGTCGAGCACGTGCTGGTCGGCGGGCATTCGGCATTCCACCACGTCGGCCACCACGTCAGCCACGCCCCGGACCCGAGGTCGTCGTCAGCCCGAGCGCCGGAAGCACCCGAGCGTCACCCAGCCGTTGCCCAGAGTCCTCCCAACGGGGCTATTGTGCGTCCACCCGGTTCGGGTCGCCGCAATCTCACGTCGGCCGCCGGGGCACCCCCACGGACGACCGAACCAGGAGAGTCATGAAGCCAGTCACGAGGACGGGGCACCGCCGCGCCGGTGCCGCCAGAACCACAGGGGCCACCAGAGCCACCAGAGCCACCAGGGTGGTCACGGTCGTCGGTGCCGCTGCCTGCACCCTCGCGGTCGTCGGTCTCGGCGGCCCCACCCAGGCCGCCGGCCGCACGCCCGACTCCGCCAGCCCCGACAAGGCCGGCAACGTCAAGATCCAGGTCCTGTCGTTCAACGACCTCCACGGCAACCTCGAGCCTCCTGCCGGCTCGGGCGGCCGGGTCGTCGTCGACCACCGCATCGACCCCGTGACCAAGCTGCCCGTCGACGTCACCCAGGACGTCGGGGGCGTGGAGTACCTCGCGACCAAGCTGAAGCAGGAGCGCCAGGGTCACCCGCTCAGCCTCACCCTCGCCGCCGGAGACCTCATCGGGGCCTCACCGCTGCTGTCGGCGGCCTTCCACGACGAGCCGACCATCGAGTCGATGAACCTCCTCGGTCTCGACGCGTCAGCGGTGGGCAACCACGAGTTCGACGAGGGCTACCGCGAGCTGCAGCGCATGGCCGACGGCGGGTGCATCGCCGACGGCGCGGGCGCCAACAACCAGAACTCCTGCGCCGACCACCGCTTCCCCGGGGCCGACTTCGACTACCTCGCGGCCAACGTGAAGTACAAGTGGAGCACGCAGGGCCCGGGCCACAAGGCGGGCGACACGATCCTGCCCGCCTACACGATCAAGCAGGTGGGGCCGGCCAGGATCGGCATCATCGGCATGACCCTCAAGGACACCCCGAGCATCGTCACCGCCGCGGGGGTGCGCGGCCTGTCCTTCACCGACGAGGTCGAGACCGCCAACGCGCTCGTCCCCGTGCTCAAGCGCCAGGGGGTCAAGGCGATCATCGTGCTGATCCACCAGGGCGGCGTGCCCGAGCCCCAGCAGTGGACCGACCCCGCGACGGGCACGGCCTACCCGGTCAACCCGACCTACGACTACACCTGTGGCGGCGGGGGCGCCCTCATCCCCGCCAGCTCGCCCATCCTGCCGATCGCCTCGAAGCTCTCGCCCGAGATCGACATGGTGATCTCCGGTCACACCCACCAGCCCTACGTCTGCTCGGTCAAGGACCCCGCCGGCAAGCCGCGCCTGCTGACGTCGGCGTCGTCGTTCGGCCGGCTGATCACCGACACCACGCTGACCTACAGCACCAAGACCAACGACATCCTGCGGGGGTCGGTGGCGGGCGCCAACCTCACCGTCGACCGCACCCTGGCGAAGGACCCGAAGCAGACCGCCCTCATCTCGACCTACAAGACCCTGGTCACTCCCATCGCCAGCAAGGTCGTCGGGTCCATCACCGCGGATGTGACCCGCACGGGCAACCCCGCCGGCGAGTCACCTCTCGGTGACCTCATCGCCGACGCCCAGCTCGCCGACCCCTCGACGACGACGGGCGGGGTCGCCCCGGTCGTCGCCTTCATGAACCCCGGCGGCATCCGCGCCGACCTCACCTACGCCAGCTCGCCGTACGGGGAGCCGCTCGGCGACGTCACCTTCGACGAGGCCTTCACGGTCCAGCCCTTCAACAACTACCTGGTCTCGATGACGCTGACGGGTCAGGACGTCTACGACCTGCTGACCCAGCAGGTCACGGGGCTCAACGCCGGGGCGACCAAGACGCTCCAGGTGAGCAAGGGCTTCACCTACACGATGTCACCGACCGGTCCGGTCGACGGGTCCGTCGCGATCGACGGCACCCCGATCAGCAGGACCGGCAGCTACCGCATCGTGACCAACAACTTCCTCGCGGGCGGAGGAGACAACTTCCCCGCCTTCCTCCAGGGCACGGGCACCTACTTCGGTGGCCTCGACATCGACGGCTTCGCGGCGTACCTGCCGACCGTCTCGCCCTACGCCCCGACCCCTCCGACCCGCATCGCGGGCACGGTCACGCCGTAGCCACGACACCCTCCCGTACGACGTGAGCCCCCGTCCAGCCTCGTGCTGGTCGGGGGCTCACCAGGGTCTCGGGGACACTCAGCTGGCGGGGCTCAGGCCTGCACGGCGACGGTTTCCTGGTCGCGTGGGCGCTCGGAGACGAAGCGGTAGCCGACGTTGCGGATCGTGCCGATGAGGAACTCGTGCTCGTGGCCGAGCTTGGCCCGCAGGCGGCGCACGTGCACGTCGACGGTGCGGGTGCCGCCGAAGTAGTCGTAGCCCCAGACCTCCTGCAGCAGCTGGGCGCGGCTGAAGACCCGGCCCGGGTGCTGCGCGATGAACTTGAGCAGCTCGAACTCCTTGTAGGTGAGGTCGAGCTGCCGGCCCCGCACCTTCGCCGAGTAGGTGGTCTCGTCGATGGTCAGGTCACCGGCCCGGATGGGCCCCGACTCCTCGACCTCGACGACCTCGGTCCGGGTCACGGCCAACCGCAGCCGGGCGTCGACCTCGGCGGGGCCGGCGCTGTCGAGGAGCACGTCGTCGACTCCCCACTCGCTGGTCAGGCCGGCCAGGCCGCCCTCGGTGAGGATGGCCATCAGGGGGTTGGTGAGGCCCGTGGCCCGCAGCACCCGGCACAGCGACCGGGCCTGGGCCAGGTCGAAACGGGCGTCGACCAGCACCACGTCACCCAGGGGGGCGTCCACCAGGGCCGTCGGCTCGGCCGGGAGGATGCGGACGTGGTGGCTCAGCAGGCCCAGCGCCGGCAGCACCTCGGCGCTGGGGGCCAGCGCGTTGGTGAGCAGGAGCAGGGCGGCCATGATCCCGAGGATAGTCGGTACGCATGGCTCGGCACCGGGGAGCCGAAGGGTGGGCAGTGGCGTCGCTCGGCTGGGTGCGTGATGCGTCTCGTGAGACGCTGGTGCGGGTCGAGGCGCACTCGCTCGACGAGGCGCACTCGCAGGACGAGCGGGTCGGAGCCTTCAGGTGAGACGGCCCGACCGGCGCGACCCCCGCCGCCGCCCGCTCCATACGCACCCGCCGCCCGCTCCATCCCGCACCAGCGCCCGCTCCATACGCACCCCGAAGGGAGCCCCCGTGGCTGTCACCGTCCGCTACTGGGCCGGCGCGCGCGCCGCGGCCGGCGTCGGGGAGGACACCGAGGTCGCCGGTGAGACCCTGCGTGACGTCGTCGCCGAGGTCGTACGGCGCCGCCCGGGGCTCGCTCCCGTGGTCGCTGTCGCGACCCTCCTCGTGCAGGGGTCGCGTGGGCTCCTCGACGACCCGGTGTCCGCGGGGGTGGTCGTCGAGGTGCTCCCGCCCTTTGCGGGCGGGTGATGCGAGGATGCTGCCCGTGACGCAGGACCCGGTCGGAGCCGAGGCCACCGACGGCGCAGTGGCCGCCGACGGGGCCCGGGGAGCCGACGGCGAGCAGGTCGTGGCCGAGTCGCCCACGGTCCGGCTGGCCGGGCCGAAGACCCGGGCCGAGGCGCGGGCGGCCCGTGAGGCCGCGGCCCGCGAGACAGCCGCCGGCGTCGTCGCCCGACGCTCCGCCGCGCTCGGCGGCCAGCGCGACGCGGCGCTCGTCGCCACATCGGTGGTGACCGTCGTCGCGACGGTCGCCCTCGCGCTGCTCGTCGGGCTCAGCGCGGCCGGCGGTCCCCTGCCGACGGGTGTGGCGGTGGGCTTCGTCGGCGTCGTCCTGGCCTGGGGGTGGCCGGTGCTCTTCTCGGCACCGACGCCCGGGTGGTCGTCCACCCTCATCGGGTCGGGGTCCCTGGCGATCGGGCTCACGGTGGGCCTGACCCAGGACGAGCCGATGCTGCGGTGGCTGCCGGCGACCATCGGGGTCAGCCTCGTGCTCGCCTTCCTCCACCAGCTGCTGCGTCACGAGCGCACGGGGCTGACGCTCGGCCTGGCCTCGACCGTCGCCGGGCTGGCGCTCGCCACGGCCGGCGCCCCCCTCGCCGCGCTCCCGGTCTACTCCCGCGGACCGGGGCACGTCGCCGTGGCCATGGCTGCGGTGGGGCTGACCGCCGTCGCCGACCTGCTCGAGCGGGTGCCCGCGGTGCGCCGCTGGGTGCTCGTGCCCGCAGCGGTGGCCGGCGTGGTCGGGGCCGTGGTCGCCGCTCGCCTGGTCGGGGTCGTCGACCCGGTGCCGGCCGTCGCCCTCGGTCTGGCCGCCGGCGTGGTGTCGCACATCCTGCGGAGGGTCCTCGCGCCGCTGCCGGGGGCCGGGAGCCTCCCGGCCCGCCTGTCGCAGGCGGCCGCCTCGGTCCTCGTGGTGGGCGTGCTGGTCTACCTCATCACCCGGCTGTACGTCGCCTGACCCCCTGGCGTCCGTGTGGGTCAGGCGTCGTGCGGGGGTCGTGCAGGGGTCGTGCAGGGGTCGTGCAGGGGTCGTGCAGGGGTCGTGCAGGGTCAGTAGACCAGCGCCTGCGCGTCGGGGGCCAGGACCTCCTCGACGAAGGAGGCGGCCCCGGCGATGCGGGCCCCCGGCAGCAGGTCCGCCTGCGTGAGGTCCCTGCGCGCCGCGCACTGGCTGCACACCGTGACGCACTCGGCGGCCAGCAGGGCATCGCGCAGGTCGGCGAGCGGGGCGGCGTGCGGCAGGGTGAGCTCCTCCGCCCGACCCCGTACGGCGAGCCACGTCGCCTCGCCGGTGAGCCACAGGCTCACGCGCGCCCCGGCCGCCAATGCGGTCGCGGCGACCGTGACCCCCTGCGAGAAGCGCTCCGGGGCCTCCGCTCCGGCGGTGACCTTGACGACGAGCGGGCGGAGGGCGGCGGGAGAGGTGGTCACGCAGGTCAGGCTACGATCCGTCGGGTGTTCATCCTCGACACCGACCTGCCCGAGCGTCTTCGCCCCCTGGCCTGGATGGTCGGGCGCTGGGAGGGGGTCGGCGTCGTCGGCTACCCGACGATCGAGTCGGTCAACTTCGGGCAGGAGATCGTCTGCTCGCACGACGGGCGCGGCTTCCTCGAGTGGACCAGCCACACCTGGCTGCTCGAGCCGACCACCGGCGAGCGGGTCCGGCCGCTGGCGACCGAGCTCGGGTTCTGGCGCCCGGGGGAGGACGGGAAGGACGTCGAGCTGCTGCTCGCCCACCCGACGGGGTTCGTCGAGCTCTACTACGGGTCGATCGGGCCGGCCAAGGTCTCCCTGACCACCGACTCGGTCCTGCGCAGCCCGCTCGCGAAGGAGTACAACGCCGGCACCCGGCTCTACGGTCTCGTCGACTCCGAGCTGCTGTGGGTGATGGACATGGCGGCCGTCGGGCAGCCGATGACCAGCCACATCTCGGCCCAGCTCAAACGGGTCGGGTAGCGCCGGGTCGTCGGGCGGCCGTCGCCGCCGCACCTGCTCCGGGACGTCGTACGCTGGGCCTGTGCCCGACCTCGGAGACGCCCTGCGCGCTCAGGGCAAGCGCCTGACGCCCCAACGGCGTCGGATCCTCGACGCCGTGAGCCACCTCGAGCACGCCACCCCCGACCTCGTCGCCCGGGTGGTCGCCGGCGACGGTGGCGCCGAGCTGCCCCTGTCGACCATCTACCGGGGGCTCGAGGTGCTCGAGGAGCTCGGCTTCGTGGCCCACACCCACCTCGACCACCGGGCGCCGAGCTACCACCGGGCCGGCCACGCCACCCACATCCACCTCGTCTGCCTGGGATGCGGCGTCGTGGGTGAGGCCCCGATCGAGACCGCCGCGGCCTTCATCGGGAATCTTCGCCGAGCGCACGCCTTTGAAGCAGACGTCACCCACATGGCGGTGCACGGGTGGTGCGCAGACTGCGCGCTGGAGCCCGGTCACCACCACGGCGGGGCACCCGTTGTCTCGTCGACCACCGTCGGCCCTGCTGACGCACCTGACACCCCAGCCGGCTCCGCGCCGGAGTCACGAGGACCGCATGACCACTCCCACGCAGCCCACTGAGCGCACTCAGGCCGCCGGAGACACCGAGCACGTCGAGCACGCCGGGAGCCACCCCTCACCGTTGCTGCGCACCTCGGGCGCGGTCGCCGGAGAAGGGCTCGACGCCCCGGTCGCCGCCCACTACGGCGACCCCCTGCGCGAGCAGCGCCTGCTCGCGGAGGGTCTCGCGGTCGTCGACCTGTCGCATCGGCCCGTGCTGACCGTCACCGGCCCCGACCGGCTCTCGTGGCTGAACTCCCTCACGACCCAGAAGCTGCTCGGGCTGGGGCCGCGTGAGTCACGCGAGACGCTCGTGCTCAGCCCCAAGGGTCACGTCGAGCACGACCTGCACCTGGTCGACGACGGCGAGACGACCTGGGTCACCACCGAGCCCGGGGCTGCCGACGCACTGCGCGGCTGGCTCGACTCGATGCGCTTCATGCTGCGCGTCGAGGTCGCCGACGTCAGCGACGCCTACGCCGTCCTCGGCGAGCCGTATGCCGCGGAGTCGGCTCCCGACGAGCCGCTGGCCTGGCGCGACCCGTGGCCCGACCTCGTCGGTGACACCGCGGCATACGGGATGGTGGAGGGGCACCCCGGCACGGGGCGAGCCTGGCGCGAGCTCATCGTCCCTCGGGCCGATCTCGTTGCGGCCGTGGGCGATCGGCCGCTGGCCGGCTCGTGGGCGGCCGAGGCCCTGCGGATCGCGGCGTGGCGACCGCGTCTGGGCTACGAGACCGACCACCGCACGATCGTGCAGGAGGTCGACTGGCTGCGCACCGCCGTGCACCTGCAGAAGGGTTGCTACCGCGGGCAGGAGACCGTCGCCCGCGTGCACAACCTCGGGCGTCCGCCGCGCCGGCTGGTCTTCCTGCACCTCGACGGCTCGGGCCACCTGCTGCCCGATCGGAAGACCGAGCTCACCCTCGACGGCCGAGCCGTGGGCTTCCTGACCTCGGTCGCCCGCCACCACGAGGACGGCCCGATCGGTCTGGCGCTGATCAAGCGCAACACCCCCGTCGACGCGGTGCTGAACGCCGGCGACGTCGCCGGCGCCCAGACCGTGATCGTCACCCCCTGACGCCGGGCCGGCAGCGAGGCAGGGCAGCACGCCTCCCACCCCACGTCTTGTTGCCGCGCACGTGACCTTTTCCGGCCCGGAAGCGGGCCAGACGGGCACATCCACGGCAACAAGGCGACGTGCGGGGGTGGGTGGGCGGCTGCGAGCGTCCTGACAGGATGGGTCGATGAGCAGCGCTGCACACACCCTCATCACCGTCGCGCCCACGGGGGCCGAGGTCGCCAAGGCCGACGTGCCCCAGCTCCCCACCACCACCGAGGAGCTCGTCGAGACCGCGATCCGCTGTGAGGCGGCCGGGGCCTCGCTGATCCACCTGCACATCCGCGACGCCGAGCACCGGCCGACGCTCGATGCCGGCCACCTCCGCGAGGCCGTCGACGCGGTGCGTGAGGCGACCGACCTCATCGTGCAGCTGTCGACCGGCGGCAGCGTGCACGACCCCCTGGAGCAGCGGCTCACGGTGCTCGACGCCGAGCCCGACTCGTGCTCGCTGACCTGCGGCACGACGAACTTCGGTGACGACGTCTTCCTCAACCCCTGGCCCTTCGTCGTCGAGCTCTACCGCCAGAGCATCGCCCGCGAGGTCGTGCCGGAGTTCGAGCTCTTCGACCTCGGTCACGTCGCGTCGCTGCGGCGGCTGCTCGACACCGAGGGGCTTCCGTACGGTGGCAAGGTGCACGTCGACCTCGTCACCGGCGTCCCCGGGGGGATGCCCGGCACCGCCCAGGCCGTGGCTGCCGCGGTCTCGATGCTCCCCGAGCAGGTCAGCAGTTGGTCGGCCACCGGCATCGGGCGCACTCACCTGCCCGTGCTCGCTGCGGCGCTCGCCGGGGGCGGGCACCTGCGGGTCGGGATGGAGGACAACCTCGTCTTCGCCAAGGGCCGTCCCGTGCAGCACAACGACGAGCTCGTCGCTCGGGCGGCCGAGGTGGCGACGACGCTGCAGCGACCGCCGATGTCGACGTCCGACGCGCGTG
>JBBRNQ010000064.1:0-25041 GCA_038230235.1 Actinomycetales bacterium | reverse complement strand
GGTCGGTCACGGCCGACACCACCCTCGGTGAACCTCGGCGTTCCGGTCCGGGCAGGTTCGTCCGACGCCTACGCTCGGATCACAGCGTGGTCCACCGGGGGTGGCGCGCCCGTTCCTTGAGGACCAGCCATGTCGTCTGCCCGAGATCGTCGTCACCGCACCCGCCGGCACGCGCTGCTGGCCCTCGCCGGTGCCGTCACGGCCGGCTGGCTGGCCGCCTGCTCCTCGGGCTCCCCGGCAGGCTCGGTAGGCACGGCAGGCACGGCCAACCCGACCCGATCGAGCGGCGTCGCATCGAGCTCGAGCACGTCCAGTCCGACAGCTCCCCCCACGACTCCCCCCACGGCCGACGCCCCGTCGGCCAGGGACCTGCTGGCCACGGCCAGGACGGCGACGGCGGCCGCCAGGAGCGGCAGGGTCCGCGGCCACGTCACCGACCAGGGCGAGACCTACGTCATCGACTCCGCCAGCACCGCGGACGGCAAGGACGCCACGGGCACGTTCAGCTACCCGGCGAAGGCCGCGACGGTCAGGTACATCGTCTCGCGCGGCGGCGCGTACCTGAGTGGCGACGCGGGTTTCTGGGCCTCGGCCGGAGCCCCCGCCGACCGCGCGGCCTCCCTGGGGGCGAGTGGGAAGTGGGTCAAGACCTCGGCGTCGGCCATCGCCGAGCTGACGGACAGCTCGAGCTTCAGCACGCTGGTGAGGTCGCTCTTCACGCAGACCGGGTCGGTGAGTGCCCTCACCCAGCGGGTGGACAGCACGCTGGTGGGCACGATCCCGTGCTGGGCCATGTCCGACCGCTTCAGCGGCAGCGACGCCACCTTCTACTTCGCGAAGGCGACCGGCCTGCCGGCGCGGATCACGGCGACGGACCAGGGTGCGCCGCAGCAGCTCGACTTCGACGAGTGGGACACCGTCCCCGCAGCCAGGGCACCAGCAGCGTCGGAGATCATCGCGGAGGGCTGACGCGGGCGGACGCCGGGCTGACCCTCGTTGGGGACAGATGCGTATGGTGTGACCCGCGTCAGGCGCGGCGACCCGGCCCGTCGACCACCTCGTCCGGTGCCGCCGCCGGCCCCACGTCCGGGGCGTCCTCGCCCGCGTGCTCGGGTACGGGGCGCCGTACGCGGTGGAGTCCGATGGCCCACCGGCCGCGCGGCCCGCGGGTCTTGCCGCCGATCTCGGTGGCACTGACCTCCGTGCCGGGCTCGCGCACGGCCCTGGTGGCCTCCAGCGAGACCGGGCCGACGGTGTCGCCGCGCAGCCAGTCGGGGCCGGCGGCAGGGTCCTCGGCCCACAGTCCGAGCGCGACGCACACCGTGGGGAGCATCGCCGAGGCCGCGCGGGCGTAGCCGGCCGACGAGGGGTGGAACCGGTCCTGGCTGAACATCTCTCGTGGGGCTCGGGCGAACTCCGGACCGATGAGGTCGCCGAGCGAGACCGTGCGCCCACCCGCTTCAACGACGGCGACGATCTGGGCGGCCGCGAGGTCGCGGCTCCAGCGACGGACGAGGGCGCGCAGGGGCTGTCCGACGGGCTCGAGGGTGCCGAGGTCGGGGCAGGTGCCGACGACGACCTGGGCGCCGGCGTCGGTGAGGCGTCGTACGGCGTCTCCGAGGTGTCGCACGGCGACCGACTTGTCGATGCGGTGCGTGACGTCGTTGGCGCCGATGAGGATGGCCGCTGCGTCGGGCCGCGGCACCGCGTCGAGCGCGTTGATGACCTGCAGCTCGAGACCGCTCGACTCGGCGCCGACCACGGCGACGTTGGTCACGCGGACCGGCCGACCGGAGAACGCCGAGATGCCGTTGGCGAGGATCGCCCCCACCGTCTGCGACGCGTGGTCGGCGCCCTGCCCGGCGGCCGTGCTGTCACCGAGGACGAGCAGCTCGATGGGCGGGGACGACCCGGCTCCGTAGAGGCCGTTGTCGTCGGGTGAGCCGTCGAAGGGCTGCCCGATGAACCGGCGGGCCAGCTGGGCCTCGACCTTGATCACGCCGTAGCCGATAGCCCCGAGAGCGCCGATACCGGCCACCCCGAAGCCACCACCGTAGGCCGCCACCTGGGCGATGTGGCGCGCCCTGCGAGCTCTGCCCATCGCCCCAGCCCTTCGCCCGGGACCGCGCTGACGGCGGTCGTCGCTGTGTGCTGATCCGTGGCCCGCATGGCCGACGGACTCTTCCCCGTCCTCAACGGTAGCTGTCCGGCCTGGGCACCGGAGCCCGGTGCCCAGGAGACGGTCCGTTCGGTTGACCGTTTCGGTCTGAGAGGATGACGAGGTGAAGTATGCAGAGCACATCTCCGACCTCGTCGGGGGCACCCCCCTCGTCAAGCTGTCCACCGTCACGGCGGGCATCGCCTGCACCGTGCTCGCCAAGGTGGAGTACCTCAACCCCGGCGGGTCGGTGAAGGACCGCATCGCGCTGCGCATGATCGATGCCGCCGAACGCTCCGGTGAGCTGAAGCCGGGCGGCACCATCGTCGAGCCGACCTCCGGCAACACCGGCGTGGGTCTGGCTCTCGTGGCCCAGAGGCGCGGCTACTCCTGTGTCTTCGTCTGCCCCGACAAGGTCGCCGAGGACAAGCGCAACGTCCTCAAGGCGTACGGCGCGCAGGTGGTCGTCTGCCCGACCGCCGTCGAGCCCGACCACCCCGACTCCTATTACTCGGTCTCCGACCGGCTCACCCGTGAGATCCCCGACGCGTGGAAGCCCAACCAGTACTTCAACCCCGAGGGCCCCAACAGCCACTACGAGTCGACGGGCCCCGAGATCTGGGCCGACACCGAGGGCAAGGTCACGCACTTCGTCACCGGCATCGGCACGGGCGGCACGATCAGCGGCACCGGCCGCTACCTCAAGGAGGTGTCCGGGGGCGCCGTACGCGTCATCGGGTCCGACCCCGAGGGGTCGGTCTACTCCGGCGGCAGCGGCCGTCCCTACCTCGTCGAGGGAGTTGGTGAGGACTTCTGGCCCGGCGCCTACGACCCCTCGGTCGTCGACGAGGTCATCGCCGTCTCCGACGCCGACTCCTTCACCATGACCCGTCGCCTGGCCCGCGAGGAGGGTCTGCTGGTCGGTGGCTCCTGCGGGATGGCGGTCGTGTCGGCGCTGCGGGCGGCCAAGGACCTGCCGGCCGACGCGGTGCTCGTCGTCCTGCTGCCCGACTCGGGCCGCGGCTACATGAGCAAGATCTTCAACGACGAGTGGATGGCGTCGTACGGCTTCCTGCACGACGACGAGGGGACCGCCGGCAAGACGGTCGGTGACGTGCTGCGCACCAAGTCGGGCGCCCTGCCCGACCTCGTGCACACGCACCCGGCCGAGACGATCCGCACGGCCATCGACATCCTGCGCGAGTACGGCGTCTCGCAGATGCCGGTCGTCAAGGCCGAGCCCCCGGTCATGTCGGGGGAGGTGGCGGGGTCGGTGAGCGAGCGCACCCTGCTCGAGCTCCTCTTCACCTCCCAGGCCCACCTCGCCGATGCCGTGGAGACGCACATGGAGCCGGGGCTCCCGCTGGTCGGGGCAGGCGAGAAGGTCGCGGTCGCCCGCGCCGAGCTCGAGAAGTCCGACGCCATCCTCGTGGTCGACGGGGGCAAGCCCGTCGGGGTCCTCACCCGCGCCGACCTGCTGGGGTTCCTCAGCGACTGAGGTCGTCGCGAGCCCCGCACCCGTGCGGCGGCGGGGGGACGCTTCGCCGCACGGGGCGGCACCCGGAAGGTGGACACGGGGGCGACCCAACTATGCCATTCGGAACGGCGTCGTGGCTGGACAAATCTCGCATGCTCCCCGGAGGACCATCCCCAGGGCGCCCGCGGCACACCGTCCAGCTGACGGTTCGACGACCGGTTCGTCCAGGACTGCCACCAATCCCTCAGCCAACTGGCAGGTGCCTCGTCGCCGTGAGGGGGGCGTTGTCGACGGTTGGTGGCCTTTGATGGAGGCGTGCGCGGGTCCGCGCCGACGGGAGGATGTCGATGGCTCTGCGTACGCCGGTCGGGCAGCAGCCCCAGCCACCGCCCGCGTCCTCCGGCAGCCGCCCCCGCCGCGGTTCGCCACGCGGTCTCCGCCGGCGTCGACGTCGGGTGCTGCGGCTGGTGCGCCTGACGGCAGTGCTCGTCCTGGCGTGGTTGGTCTGGTCGATCGGGACCACCCTGCTCGCACCCGGAGGGGACAGCACCCCCGCCAAGCTGGCGGAGTGGGCCCGCGACCACGGGCTCGGCTTCGCCGTGAGTGCGCTCGAGACGGTGCAGTACGACCTCAGCCCGCCGCAGGTGGGCGGCACGACCAGCATTCCGACAGCGCCCCCGGCCGTCGCGGTGGGGCCAGCGCCCACCGACTCCGGCCCCCACGCCGTGGTCGCCCTGGCCCCGAACGGTCCCACGCGGCTGTCCTCACCGGCCGGGACGCCCCTGCCCGGGGAGGGCGTCTGGCATGCCCTCGAGACGGTCATGGGCACCCCGGCCCTCTTCGCCGCCTACGTGCGCCCTGACCCGGTCCACACGTCCTACCTGGCCGGTGTCGTGTCCATCGACCCCCGGCTGGTCAGGTTCAGCCTGCACCCGGGGGCGGCCGATCCCGGGCCGGGCAGCTGGCACGCGACGACGTACGTGCCCGTGAGCGACCGACCGTCCCTCCTCGCCACCTTCAACGGGGGCTTCAAGGTCGCGGACTCCCAGGGGGGCTTCTACCTCAACGGCGCCACGGCCGGGACCCTCACCCCCGGGGCTGCCTCGATCGTCTTCCACCGCGACGGCCACGTCTCCGTGGGGGTCTGGGGCGCCGACCAGAAGATGGCGCCCGACGTCGTCGCCGTCCGGCAGAACCTGCGGCCCATCGTCACCGGCGGCCACGTGGTGTCGGGCGTCGACCAGGAGACCCAGACCACCTGGGGGGCCACGATCGGCGGCGCCGCCTACGTGTGGCGTTCCGGCTTCGGTGTGACCGCCGACGGCCGGCTGATCTTCGCCTACGGGCCCTCGCTGTCGGTCCACAGCATCGCCGACCTGCTCCAGCGTGCGGGGGTGGTCACCGGGATGCAGATGGAGATCAACCCCGCGTGGATGTCGTTCATGTCCTACCAGCCGACGAAGGACCCCAGCGCACCGACTCCGGTGAAGCTCCTGTCCGGTCAGGAGCGACCCGCCGACCGGTACTTCACGCCGACCAGCCGCGACTTCATCGAGGTGACCTCACGGTGATGTCCCGGTGATGTCTCAGAGATGTCCCGGTGATGTCCCGGTGTTGTCCCGGTGGCCCGTCCTGGTCGGGCCATGACCACACCGTCCTCGCTCGAGGTCGGAACGCCGTCGAGCGCCGACGGCGCTGCCCGACGCGCCCACTCGCGCAGGGCGGGCCTGTGGGCCGCACTGCGCGCCAGCCGGCCGAACCAGTGGCCGAAGAACGCCCTGGTGCTGGCGGCGCCGGTCGCGGCCGGGTCGTGGGGCCCGCGGGCCCACGGGTGGCTCGACTGCCTGGTCGCCGGCATCGCCTTCGTGGCCGCCTCCTGCGCGGTCTACCTCGTCAACGACGTCGTCGACGTCGAGCGTGACCGCCGACACCCCCGCAAGCGGCTCCGTCCGGTCGCCAGCGGTGCGCTGAGCGAGCCGATGGCGCTTGCCGCAGCGGTGGTGGCCGTGATCGCGATGCTCGGTGCGGCGGCGTTCGTCGACGCGACGTGGTTCTCCGCGGCCCTGACCCTCTACCTCGTCCTCAGCATCTTCTACTCGCTCGGCCTCAAGCAGGTACCGGTCCTCGAGATGGGCCTGGTGTCCTCCGGCTTCGTCCTGCGCGGGCTGGGCGGGGCGGCCGCGACCCACATCGTGCCCTCCGTCCCCTTCACGGTCGTCACGGCACTGGGGGCTCTGGTCGTCGTGCTCGAGAAGCGCAGCAGCGAGTGCGCCGACCTCGAGCAGGCGGCTGCCGGCCACCGCCCGGTCCTCGCGTCCTACGGCCTGCGGACCCTGCGACGGGCGGCCAAGTCCGCCTCCGTCGTCGTGCTGGTCGCCTACTCGTGCTGGGCCGCGACCCAGACCTCGGTCATCGCACCCCACTTCCCCCTGCTGAGCGTCCTCCCGCTCGGGGGCGCCCTGTGGACCTTCCACCGGCGGCTCGCGGTGCACCCCGACCTGAGCGTGGACGGCGTCCTCACCAGGGACCGCACCATGATCGTCTGGGAGGTGTCGTGGCTGGCACTCTTCGCGCTCGGCGCGTGGCCCTGACCCGACCTGCGCGGACCCCGGGACCGTCGGCGGTGCGCTCCCTGCGAGGGTTCGCCCGCTCGACGTCCAGCCTCTCGCACGTGACCGGTCCTCTCGACCCCGACCAGGTGGCTGACCTCCTCGTGCACGCCGACTCCCGCGGGGTGCTGGCGCGGGGGAGCGGCTGCAGCTACGGCGACGCGGCCCAGAACGCCGGCGGGACGGTCGTCTCGGAAGCCGGCCCCGGGCGCGGTGGCCCGCGCGTGGTCGTGGACGGCGCGTCGTCGGTCGTCCACGCCGTGGCCGGCGCGACCTTCGAGGAGGTGCTCGCGACCGTCGTCCCCGCCGGGTTCATCCTGCCCGTGCTGCCCGGTACCCGCCGCCTCACGGTGGGAGGGGCGCTCGCGGCAGACGTGCACGGGAAGAACCAGCACGGCGACGGCACCGTGGCGCGCTGGGTGTCCTCCCTCGAGCTGGTCGACGGCACCGGTGGCCGTCGCACCCTCACCCCCGACGCGACCCCGGACTGGTTCCGGGCCACCCTCGGCGGGATGGGACTCACCGGGGTCGTCACCGAGGCGACCCTGAGGCTGCTGCCGCTGCACAGCACCCGGCTGCGGGTGCGGTCCGAGCGAACCGGCGACCTCGACGAGACGCTGGCCAGCCTGGCCCGGTCCCCGGAGCGGTACTCCGTCGCCTGGGTCGACGCCTCGGCTCGCGGAGCGGCCCTGGGCCGGGGCGTGGTCGAGGTGGGAGACCACCTCGACGAGCCGCAGGCGGACGAGCAGGAGGGTCTGGTCTACCGCCCGCGCTGGGCGCCTCCTGTCCCCCCGCTGCCGGTCCGACCGGTCACGTCGGTGACGGCCCGCGTCTTCAACGCGACGCGTTTCCGGGTGGCCCCCCGCCGGCGCGAGGAGGTCGTCGAGCTGACCCCGTTCTTCCATCGTCTCGATGCTCTGGACGGGTGGAACCGGGCTGTCGGTCCGCGCGGCTTCGTGCAGTACCAGTTCGCGGTGCCCGACGGTGGCGAGCCCGTGCTCGGCGAGGTGCTGGACACTCTCCACCGTGAGGACGTCCCCTGCTTCCTGGCCACCCTCAAGCGGTTCGGTCCGGCGTCGGAGGCCCTGTTGACCTTCCCCCGACCCGGCTGGTCGCTCGCCCTCGACCTTCCGCGCGGTGGGGCCGCGGCGGCCAGCCACCTCGGCGCCGTCCTCGACCGTCTCGACCGTCGGATCGCCGAAGTGGGTGGGCGGATCTACCTCTGCAAGGACGGCCGCCTCTCGCGGGAGACCTTCGAGACGATGTACGGCGACGGACTGGAGGACTGGCGCCGGGTCAGGGCTGAGCTGGACCCCGCGGGGACGATGCGCTCCGACCTCGGTCGACGCCTCGGTCTGTGTCGGTGAGGCAGCGATGATCGACGCCACGGGACGGCCCGGGCGGGTGCTGCTGCTCGGAGGCACCAGCGAGATCGGTCTCGCGGTCCTCGAGGCGATGGCCCTCGGCCCCGGCACCGAGGTGGTCCTCGCGGGGCGGGACCCGCTGGCGATGCGCCGGGCGGCGGCCCACCTGACCGCCAGCGTCCGCACGGTGGACTACGACGCCGCCCGACCTGCGACCCACGGTGCGCTGGTCGCGGAGGCGGCGGTCGCCGGCGACCTCGACGTGGTGGTGTCCGCTGCGGGGCTGCTGCTGCCGCGCCCCGAGGTCGACCTCGACGGCACCTCGGCAGCGCACCTCGTGGACACCAACCTGACCGGCCACGTGTCGGTGCTGCTCGAGGTGGCCCACCACCTGCGGTACCAGGGCCACGGCACGATCGTCGTGCTGTCGTCGGTCGCCGCGGTGCGGCCCCGACGCGCCACGCTCGTGTACGGCGCCGCCAAGGCCGGTCTCGACGCGTTCGCCCACGGCCTGGCCGACGCCCTGGCCGGCACCGGCGTCAGGGTGCTGGTCGTCCGCCCGGGTTTCGTGCGGGGCCGGATGACGCAGGGACTGACGCCTGCGCCGTGGTCGACGACACCGACGCAGGTCGGGAAGGCCACAGCCGCCGCTTTGGCGCGGTCAGGTCGTCACGGCGAGGTGGTCTGGGTCCCCAGGGTGCTGGCTCCGGTGGCCCTCGCCATGCGCCTCGTGCCTCGAGGGGTGTGGAGGCGGCTGGACCTCTGACCTGCGCTCGACCCCTTCGGGCGCGCGCTGATTCCGCGCGCCTCATCCCCGGGACCGGCGCTTCATCCCTCCGGTTCCCAGCTGAGCAGCCGCACCCGGCTGACGTGGTCGACGTGCTCGTGCATCGCGGCAGCGGCGGCCGCCCCGTCGCCGGTGCGGATCGCCGCCGCTATCCGTGAGTGGTCGGCGAGCGACTGGGCCGGCCGGCCGGGCTGCCGCAGCGACTCGTGCCGGCTCTGCGCGATCTGGTCGCGGATCTCGTCGTAGAAGGCGGCCAGCAGCCTGCTGTGCGCCGCGGTGGCGACGGCCCCGTGGAAGCGGCGGTCACCCTCGATCGGCGGCTCGTCGCGCTCGACCTGGGTGTGCATGAAGGCGATGGCCGCGTCGATGGCGGCGAGGTCGTCGTCCGTACGACGCCCCGCGGCCAGCTCGGCGAGCTTGGTCTCGAGCGCGTCGCGGGCGTCGAGCACGTCGGGCAGCATCTGGCGGCGGGCGACGAGGTCGGCCAGGGGCTCGACGTCGAGGGTGTCGCGGCGCAGGTAGACGCCACCGCCGTGCCGGGTCTCGACCAGCCCCTGGACCTCGAGCGCGACGATGGCCTGGGCGACGGACGAGCGGCTGACCCTCAGGCGGGCCGCGAGGTCGCGCTCGGCCGGGAGGCGGCTGCCGGCACCGAGTCCGGCGCTCAGCACGTGCGCTCGCAACCGCTCGATGACCTGCTCGTAGAGGCGCCCCCGAGTGACCGGCCGCAGCGCATCACTCACGGTGAGTCCTCCCTCGGTGGTCGGTGACGCAATGACATGAGCACGCGATGTTTGGGGAAAGGTTTTCGGGGTAGTGCTTGACAGCAGCCGGGTGACCGCCCAAGACTACGGGGCGTTGGCAAAGTGGCCAAGTGGCTGAGCCACTTGTTGCGCTGAGCCACCTACGACGAAGGGCTTCCCATGACGACGACGATCCCGGACGGCACTGCCGCCCACCAGCGGCGGGCGGTCATCGCCAGCACCGTCGGCACCACGATCGAGTGGTACGACTTCTTCCTCTACGGCACCGCCGCGGCGCTGATCTTCCCCAAGCTGTTCTTCCCCGGCAGCTCCGACTTCGCCGGGGTGCTCGCGTCCTTCTCGACGCTCTTCGTCGGGTTCGCGGCCCGCCCGGTCGGCGCCGCGATCTTCGGGCACTACGGCGACCGGGTGGGCCGCAAGGCCGCGCTCGTCACGACCCTGGTCCTCATGGGGGTGGCGACCTTCCTCATCGGGTGCCTGCCCCCCTACTCCAGCATCGGCGTGTTCGCGCCGATCCTGCTGGTGGTGCTGCGGCTCGTGCAGGGCATCGGCGTCGGTGGCGAGTGGGGCGGGTCGGTCCTCATGGCGATGGAGTGGGGCAGCAAGAAGCGTCGGGGGCTGATGGCCAGCTACCCGCAGCTCGGTGTGCCGATCGGCCTGCTGCTGTCGACGGCCATGGTCAAGTGGATGACCGCGATCATGACCCCGGCCCAGTTCGACACGTGGGGCTGGCGCATCCCGTTCCTCGTCAGCGCGGTGCTCATCGCCATCGGCCTCTACGTGCGGCTGCGCGTGATGGAGTCGCCGGTGTTCGCCGAGGTCAAGCAGACCCAGGCCGTCGTCAAGCAGCCCTTCATCGAGGTGCTCAAGCAGCACCCCATGGAGATCCTCACCTCGGCGTTCATCCGGATGGCCGAGCAGGCCCCGTTCTACATCTTCATCACCTTCGTCCTCACCTACGGCACCAAGGTCGTCAAGCTGAACCGGGGCGACCTGCTCAACGACACCTTGGTCGCCGCGGCCTGCGGGTTCGTCACCGTCCCCCTGTTCGGCTACCTCTCCGACGTCCTCGGCCGACGACTGGTCTACGGCGTCGGGATCGTCGCCGTCGGCCTCTACGCCTTCCCCTACTTCGGGCTGCTCAACACGAAGTCGAGCGGCATGGCCCTGCTAGCGATCGTCGTGTCCCTCGTCTTCCACGACATCATGTACGGCCCCCAGGCCGCCCTCATCGCCGAGAGCTTCGGCGCCAACCTGCGCTACAGCGGCGCCGGCATCGGGTACCAGCTGGCCTCGGTCATCGCCGGTGGCCCCGCCCCGCTCATCGCCGCCGCCATCCTCGAGAAGACGGGCTCGAGCACCGGCATCAGCTGGTACATCATCGGCTGTTGCGTCCTGTCGATGATCGCCCTCGTCCTCATGCCCCGCACCCAGCTGCGACGGGAGGACGCACAGGAGGCGCAGGACGCGCAGCGGGCCGGGGTCTCCGCATGAGCGAGGACGCTCCCGACGTCGAGTCCGCGTGGGTGCGGCGCGACGGTGCCCTCGCGGGCGTGCGCGTCCTCGACCTCACCCGCATCCTCTCGGGCCCGTTCGCGTCCATGGTGCTCGCCGACCTCGGCGCCGACGTGATCAAGATCGAGGACACCAGGGGCGGCGACGACACCCGGCGTTGGGGCCCACCGTTCCAGGGCGACGACGCGGCCTACTTCCACTCGGTCAACCGCAACAAGCGCTCGCTCGCGGTGGATCTCAAGCACGAGGCCGGGCTGGACCTCGTACGACGCCTCGCGGTTAGCGCCGACGTCGTGCTCGAGAACTTCCGCCCGGGCACGGCGGCGCGTCTCGGGCTGGGGTGGCCGGAGCTCTCGGCCCTCAACCCCCGGCTGGTCTACGGGTCGGTGAGCGGCTTCGGTCACACCGGGCCCGAGAGCAGCCGTGCTGGGTACGACGCCATCGCCCAGGCCATGTCGGGCGTCATGGGCATCACCGGCCCCGCCGACGGCGAGCCGGTGCGCTTCGGGGTCGCCAGCGCCGATCTCGGCGCGGGGATGTGGGTGACCATCGGGGTGCTCGCGGCCCTGCGCTCGCGTGAGGTCACGGGGGAGGGCCAGCACGTCGACATCGCCCTCCTCGACGGTCAGATGTCGTGGCTGACCTACGCCGCGCAGAACTTCTTCGCCAGCGGCGAGCGACCCCGCCGCTACGGCTCAGCGCACCCCAACATCGTTCCCTACCAGTCGTTCCCGACGGCGGAGGGCGAGATCATGGTGGCCGTCGGGAACGACTCGCTGTGGCGGCGGTTCGCTCCCGTCGTGGGGTTGGGCGATCTGGTCGACGACCCGCGCTTCGCGACGAACCCCGACCGCGTATCGCGCCGCGACGAGCTGCTGCCGCTCGTGGAGGCCGCCTTCCTCACGCGCCCGTCCACCGAGTGGGCGCGGCTGCTCGAGGACGCCGGGGTGCCTGCCGGCCCGGTCTACGAGGTGCCCGAGGCGTTGGCCCAGGAGCAGGCTGTGGCGCGCGAGATGGTGGTCGACCTGCCGCACACCCGGCTCGGGCCGGTGCGGACCCTCGGGTCGCCCCTCAAGCTCTCGGGCACGCCGACCGCCCTGCGGCACGCCAGCCCGACGTACGGCGAGCACACCCGCGACCTCCTCGCGGCCATGGGGTTGACCGACGAGCGGATCGACGCCCTCGTCGCCGCGGGGGTCGTGCGCGGCTGACCCGTCGACCGCGGCACGGTCTGAGCTCGGCGGCCGGGGCGGTCCGGGCGGGCCGGGCGGTCCGTCCGGCCAGAGGTACTAACACCATCGGTCGATTGCCATGCCTACTGCGGCAACGGGAGGCTGAGGATACCCGGACGGAGAGCTCACCGCCGTCAGATCCGGATTCCCGAGGAGAGATCATGAACAAGTTCGCTGCTGTCGCCCTGACCACCGCCACCCTCGCGGCGGTCATCCTCGGATCTGGCTCGTCCTCCGCCAGTGCTGCCGGTGCTGCCAGTGCTGCCGGTGCCGCCGGCTCGTCCGGCACCTGGCCGGCCGCGTACCCGCTCCCGACCAGCCCGGGCACGGTCATCTCGCAGAGCTCGACCAAGGCCGTGGTGAGGTCGACCGACCCGGTGCGCGTGGTGCAGGCCAAGCTGGACGCGCTGTACATCGTGAAGATGGGCTGCGTCCAGCGGCTCGGGGTGAACCGGCCGAGGGACTACCTCTGCTACAACGCCGCGACCAAGAAGTCCGACGAGGTCCTCTTCACCTTCGCTGCCCTCGACCCGCAGGTGACCGACCCTTCCGCCTCGCAGTCCACTGCGTTCTTCTTCCGCGGCTGAGGTCGGCGCCCGGACGGGGTAGAACGGCAGCGGGGTGATCCGTCGCCCTGCGGCGCGACGTCCTACCCCGCTAGGAGCGGGGTAAAACGCCCGGGTGCGGGGGCAGGGCCATCCACTCGCCCCAGGTCAGGTCACGGCCGACGTACCTGGGTGCCTCGAGGGGCCACGTCCGCTCGATCCACGCGGGGACGAAGTCATCCAGCGCGCGCTCGACGTCGGAGCCGAGGTACTCGTCGCGCACCCACCAGGAGATCTCCGCGTCGGCGCCGGCCCTCTCGGGCGGGTCGATGTACACGCAGCCGATGAGCTCGCTCTCCGCGGTGTCGAACAGCGCGTAGTTGAAGGACTCGTGGCGCTCGATCTCAGCCTCGTGGTGGGCCAGGTCCTCGCGATCCTGCTCGGCGGTCATGGTCGCCGGCGGCCAGCCCCACGCCTCACCGTAGATCGACCACAGGCGCTCACGCGAGCCCATGACGGCGGGAAGGTCGAGCTCCACGTCGGAGGCGCGGATCGGACGCAGGCGGTAGCCCTCCATGAGCGTCTCCGTACTCGGGTGGACGAAGTCGTCCGGTAGCCATGGCATGGTGTTCTCCCTGTCGTGTGGTCGCGGCAGCGGGCCACGGGTGGCGCCGTCACACCCTGCGGGCCACAGCGGCCCGGGGTGCCCCGAAGACGTCGGGGTGCAGGATCGACGCGAGGGCCTCGACCCCGTCGACGAGCCGGGGTCCGGGCCGGGCGAAGCAGGCGTTGGCGTCGACCGCCCACACGGGCACATCGGGCAGCACCCCGCCCGCCACCAGGTCGGCCGCCAGCGCGCTCGCCTCGTCGAGCCCGTACCCGCAGGGCGCGCAGACCACCACCTCGGGTTCGCCAGCAAGCGCCTGCTCCCAGGTCACCCGCACCGACTTCGCGCCCGGGCTGCCCACGGTCGGAGTGCCTCCCGCTGCGGAGATCATCTCCGGCACCCAGTGGCCCGGCGCGAAGGGGGGGTCGGTCCACTCGAGCAGGAGGGTGCGGGGTGGCAGCCGGCTCCCCACGGCCCGCCGTACGGCGTCGAGGCGGCCGCGCAGCTGCTCGACCAGGGCCACCGCACGACCCTCGCCGCCCGTGCGCCGCCCGATCGTCAGCACCGACTCGAGCACGTCGTCGAGGGTATGCGGATCGAGGGTGACGACCTCGGCAGTGCACCCCAGGTGAGCGAGCGCCTCATCGACGTCGGCCACGTCGACCGCGCAGACGGCGCAGAGGTCCTGGGTGACGACGAGGTCGGCATCGAGCTCGGAGAGCGCGTCGGCGTCGAGGTGGTAGAGATCCTCTCCGGCCTGCACCCTCCGGCTCACCTCGCGGTCGATCTCGGCCGGGGAGAGTCCCTGCGGCAGCGACGTGGTCGAGACGATCCGCCGGCCGCGCGCCTCGACCGGGTAGTCGCACTCGTAGGTCACACCCACAACCTGCTCACCCGCCCCGACGGCGAAGAGGATCTCGGTCGACGACGGCAGCAGCGAGACGATGCGCATGCCTCGACCCTAGTGTCGTGGGCGGCGTCAGGTGGAGGCCCGGGCGACCGACTTGCCGTCCCACGTGTGGATGACGAGGGAACGGATGGCGTCGGGTGCCACCCAGCAGGCCGTGGACAGGGTCGTGCTCCCGGACGGCACACCCGACCAGCTCGCGATGTCCCAGGAGTGGCCCTGCTTGTCGATGACCTGGAGGTAGAAGACCCCCGAGGTCGGCAGGTCGCGGGCCTGGAGGTCGACCTGCGTCCCCCACCCGCGGGGCACGAGCGCGATCTGCGCCGTCGTGGGCGACCCGGCGGTCCCGGTGGCGGTCACCCGCCGAGCCGCCTGGTCGGGCCCGCCCCCGGTGGGAGCAAAGGCGACCCCGCCGGCCACGCCGCCCAGCACGAGCGCGACGGCCGCCGCGGCGAGCAGCCAACGCGTGCGCAGGCGCCGTCGCCGTACGGCGTGCAGCAGGTCGTTGGTGGGGACGACCTGCTCCTGCTCGGGGACGACCGCGTCGTCGGTGCCGTCGGGGATCGCGGCCGGGTCGACGAGGGCCAGCAGGGAGGGCAGGCTCGAGAGCTGGGCCGCCTCCTGCTGACAGGTCTCGCAGGTGCGCAGGTGAGTGGTGAAGGTGTGGTGCTCCTGCGGTGACAGACCGCCGAGCACGAACGCCCCGAGCAGCTGGTGGACGTCGGGGTCACGCTCGACTGAGCTGCTCATCGGGTGACTCCCATCTCGTCGAGGACCGCGCGCAGGGACCGTACGGCGTAGTACGCCCGGGACTTGACCGTCCCGGCGGGGACCCCCAGGACCAGCGCTGCCTCGGTCACGCTCAGCCGGCGGTAGTACAGGGCCCGGACGACCTCCCGGTGGGCGGGCTGCAGACGGGCGAGCGCGTCCTCGACGAGGATCGTGTCGAGGGCTCGGTCGATGTCGGCGGTGGGGTCGGTGGCCAGCGGGTCGCGGGTCGCCTGGCCGTCGTCGTCTCCCGGAGCGACCTCCGTCACGCGGCGGGTGGCCGTGCGGTGCAGGTCGATCAGGATGTGGCGGGCGGTCTGGAAGAGGTAGGCCCGCAGGTGCGTCACCTCTGGTGCCTGCTTCCACACCCGCAGGACCGTCTCCTGCACGACGTCGTCGACCCGGTCGTGGTCGATCGACGAGCGGGCGACGAACCGGCGCAGAGCGGCGCCGTGGTCGCGGTAGATCCGGGCGACGAGCTCTTCGTCCAGTGGCTGCACGGCACCTCCTCCTCGTCCTCGGGTGACCAGTGGCCGCCAGGCCCGGGTCAGGCGCCATCATCCCGCAAGGGCTACGGGCCTCACCCAGTGAGACGCCCCGGGAGGACCGGCGGTTCATTCTGCCCCCGGTGAACCGGCGGGGCTGCGGCGACGTCTTCCTCAGTGGCGGCGCCGTCGCCCGGGGTGGCCACCCGGGGTCTGCCTGCGACCACCTCCGCACCTGCCCGGGTGCGGATCCCTCCGACAGGAGTGCACCATGCCTACCCAGCCATTCGTCACCGACGTCGCCCCCCAGCCGGCTCCGGCCCCGACGCGCAGAGCGGCGCCGCGCCGTCTCGGCACCGTCGTCCTCGCGGTCACCCTCGGTGCTGGTCTGGCCGCCTGCGGCTCGTCCACCACGTCCGCCTCGTCCGCCCCCTCCAGCTCGACGGCGTCGGTTGCCGATGCAGACCCGTCCCCAGGGGGGGCGATCGGTGTCGCCACGTCACCCCTCGGCTCGATCGTCGTCGACGGCAAGGGACGCACCCTCTACATGTTCACCAAGGACACCAAGGGTTCCGGGGCCAGCTCGTGCGCTGGCAAGTGCGCGCAGGCCTGGCCCGCCTTCACGGTCGAGGGGACCCCCACCGTGACCGGCGTCAGTGGGGACGTGGGTGTCCTCACCACCACGGACGGGAAGAAGCAGGTCACCCTCGGTGGCTGGCCGCTCTACTACTTCGCCAAGGACGCAGCCGCCGGTGACGTGCGCGGTCAGGACGTCGGCAAGGTGTGGTTCGTCCTCGACGCCAGCGGGACCCCGGTGACCACGTCGCCCTCGACCGGGCCCGCCGTCTCCCCGTCGGCCACTGCGTCGGCCCCTACGACGAGCGCGGACGACAACGGAGGCGGTAACGCCGGGTACTGACCCACGCGGCCGTTCCCCGCTCGGGTGACGGCCGAAGGCCTCCGCTGGACTGCTGAGGCCGGGTGAGTGCTGCGGGTCAGGATGTGGGGCGGGGTCAGGCCTGCCCGGTGGCCCGCAACACGTCCTGGAACCAGTCGACGGTGGTGTCGAGGGCCTTGCCGCCCTTGATCCGGTCGAGCTCGATCGCCCGCAGCACGTCACCGCGTTCCTCGTCGTGACCGACGACGCCGGAGGTGCCGGCGAGGGCGGCGTCGACCGCGACGAGCACCATCTGCCGGATCAGCGCGAGGTCGGCGGCGTTGGCCGGTGCCGATCGGGCGAAGTAGCCGCTCTTCTGCACCATGGTCTTCTCGGCCCCGATCCGCGAGGCGAACTGCCGGGCGAACCAGGCCCCGGGGTTGACCGCGTCGAGCTTGACGTGGCCGAACGCGTCGCGCGGCACCTCCTCACCTGCCGCCTGCAGCTGCTCGACGATCTCGCTCACGCCCGCCCCCTCCGAGACGAAGAGGTTGACGCAGCCGATGTCGTCCATCACGGCCCGAAGGCGCGTCGCCTCGGCGTCGATGTCGATGGGGCTCTCGGGCACGAAGACGGCATGCACCCCCCACCGCTGCGGCGTCAGGCCGAGTGACGGCACCCACTCCTGCTCGGCGTGCCAGGCCAGGTAGTCACGGGCGGTCGCGGCCGTGAGCCACCCGCAGCCGCGGCCCATCACCTCGTGCACGATCAGCATGCGGGGGTTGGCGCCGTGCTCGGCCAGCACGTTCTGGGCGAAGCGCGAGCCCTGCTCGGCCGCGGTCATCGCGCCGAGCGACTTCCTGATGGGGATGATGTCGTTGTCGACCGTCTTGGGCAGGCCCACGACCGTGAGCTCGTGGCCCCGCTCGTGCAGGAACGCGGCGAGGTCGGCTGCTGTCGTGTTGGTGTCGTCGCCCCCGATGGTGTGCAGCACGTCGACGCCGTCGTCGGCCAGCCGCTGGGCGGCCACCTCGAGGGGGTCCTGCCCCTGCTCGACCAGTCCCCGGGCGACGAGGTCGCGGGTGTTGGTGAGCTTGACCCGGCTGTTGCCGAGGGGGCTGCCGCCGTACCAGTGCAGGAGGGGAGCGCCGAGCCGCCCCGGCTCGTCGACGACGAACGAGTCTCCCCGGAGGACCCCCTGGTAGCCGTGCCGGTAGCCGATGATCTCGACCTCGGGGACCAGCTCGGTGTAGCGCTCGATGAGCCCGCCGACGGCGGACGACAGGCAGGGGGCGTAGCCGCCGGCGGTGAGCAGGGCGACGCGGGTCAGGGCCATGGTCCCAACCTACGGCCCGTATGCCGCCACCCACCGCGGGTGGGTCACCCACCGGACGGTGGTGAGCCGGTTCACCCCTTGTCGGTGTTGTGGTGGTTGACCACCTGCCGGGCCACCTCCGCGATCTTGATGTTCATGTCCTGCGAGGCCTTGCGCAGCAGGTCGAAGGCCGCCTCGTCCGAGATCTTGTGGAAGGCCATCATCAGCCCGATCGCCTTGCCGATCTCGCGGTTGCTGTCGAGCCCCCGCGCGAGGGTGTCGGCCTTGTCGCGGTTCTGCACGGCGGCGATGACGACCGACGCGAAGGCCGCGAGGATGATCCCCTGGTCGACGGAGGCCTCGTCGAGCGCTCCCTCGCGGTCCGAGAAGAGGTTGAGCGCCCCGATCTTCGACCGCTCGACGACGATGCGGAATCCGGCGCCTCCACGCACAGGGGTCTCGGCGATGATCGCTGCCGACAGCGCCGGCCACTGGGTGGCCTTGGCGAAGTCGGGCTCGAGCTGCGGGCGCTCCTTGTCGATGGCGTCGAGGCAGGGACCCTCGTTGTGCTTCCGCTCGAGGTCGTCGACCTGCCGGGCGATCGCGTCGCTCGCCGCGATCGTCTCGAAGATGCCCGACCGTCCGCGCAGCATGAGGCTGGCGTGGTCGCAGCCGTCGACCAGCGTGGCCGCGGAGCGCACCAGGGCCTCGTAGATCTCGGTGAAGTCCCGGGCACCGTAGATGAGGGTGGCGAGCTGGTCGAACATGGCGCCTGGCCGCAGGGACGCGGGGACAGCAGGAACGTTGGCCACACCCGAATGGGAATCCGGACTGGTGGGGGCAGCGGAGTTCAAGACGGCCTCCTGATGGTGAGTCGACCCATTGTGACGTGATGCCCGACCACGCACCAAGCCCGGGGTGGTCCCGGGGGAGTACGAAGGCCCGCGGCACCGCAGACTGCCCACCGCCCGGATGACGGGGCGGTGGGCAGGCGGCACGTCGGGGTGGTCAGGCCGCCTCGTGCACGCCGTGCGGGGCCAGCTCGTCCCGCAGCCGGGCGAGGAGCTTGGTGAGGATGCGCGAGACCTGCATCTGGCTGACCCCGAGTCGCTGGGCGATCTGCGACTGGGTCAGGTCGTGGTCGAAGCGCAGCGTCACCACGAGCCGCTCCCTGTTGTCGAGCGCTTTGATGGCGGCCCGGAGGGCCACGCGGTCCTCGATGTGCTCGATCTCGTCGTCCTCGGCGGGCAGCTGCTGCTCGAGGGAGGGTGCGTCGTCACCCGGGCGGTGGTCGAAGGACAGCGTCGTGAAGCCGGTCGCCGCCTCGAGGGCACGGGTCAGCTCCGCCAGCTCCACCTCGAGCTCACCGGCCAGCTCCTCGGGCACCGGCGGACGGTGCAGGCGCTGCTCGAGCTCACGGCTGACGGGGCCGACGCGGGCGTGCAGCTCCTGCAGCCGCCGGGGGGGACGGACCGCCCAGCCGTGGTCACGGAAGTGCCGCTTGACCTCGCCGGTGATGGTGGGGGTCGCGAACGCCGGGAAGACCACCCCACGGTCGGCGTTAAAGCGGTGAACGGCCTTGAGCAGGCCCAGGCGGGCGACCTGCACCAGGTCGTCGCGCTCGATGCCCCGGCCGCTGTAACGACCGGCGATGCCGTCGGCCAGAGGCAGGTGCAGCCGCACCAGCCGGTCCTCGAGGGATCGGCGGACGCCGACCTCGCTGGACGAGTCACGCTGGAGGAACAGCATCTCGGTCGTGGCCGCGAGGTCTGCCCGGGAGTCCTCACGGGCTTGGATGGCGGTGTGGGAGAGGTTGCGGGGGCGCGCAGGAGCCCACCAGGTGGTTTGCGTCGACATGTCGACCTTCCGGAACAGAGGAGCGGAATGGCACCTCTGCTGGACCACCTCTACGACCAAACCACCATTGGTATCGCCGTGCAACCCTTGGCGGGTTTTACCGAGCGAGAGGTCGGGTATGCCCGAATGATCTTGGGAGAAAGAGGACCAGGGGGCCGAGTATTCGGTCGCCGGGCGAGATGCTGGTCCGATTCCGGCTGCTCCGGCGTCAGGACTCACAGGAGGGTCGCTCACTCCCGTGGGCCCTCCACGGTGCGTCAGCCGTGGAGGCGTCGGCCGTCGACCCACACCCCGGCCGTGTCGGCGCTCGTCCCGAGGGCGAAGGCGGCAGCCAGGGCCGACTCGGCGTCGCGGGCGTGGCGCATCACGACGTCGGCGGTCGTGCCCGGGGACGGTCGCACCCACACGGCGTCGAAGCTGCGCCCCACGCCGAGGTCACCGAGGTGCTCGCCCTGCCCCAGGGCGACGGCGCCGGCCCTGGTGGCCAGGTGCAGCAGGTGCTCCGGACGCAACGGCATCCCGCCCGCCCCGAGCAGCTGCTGGTGGAAGAGGGCCTGCAGCCCCTCCTTGAGCAGGGAGAAGCCGGTGCCGGCGCCGACGTCGGAGCCCAGCGCGACCAGGATCCCGGCGTCGACGTGCCGACGCATCGGGAAGAGGCCGCTGCCCAGAGCGGCGTTGCTCGTCGGGCAGTGCGCGATGCTGGCCCCCCGGGAGGCCAGGAGCGCCAGCTCGTCATCACGCGGGTGCACGTCGTGCGCGAGCACGGTGCGGGGACCGACCAGCCCGTGGCGGTCGTAGGAGTCGAGGTAGTGCGCGGCGCGGGGGAAGGCGCGCTCCACCTGGTCGATCTCGTCCTCGTTCTCGTTGAGGTGGGAGGTGACCATCGCCTCCGGCACCTCGGCCGCCAGCTGGGCACAGGCCGCGAGCAGGTCGTCGGAGGCCGACAGGCTGAAGCGGGGGGTCACGGCATACCGCAGCAGGCCGTTTTTGTGCCAGCGCCCAGCGAGCTCGTGCGACTCGCGCGCCGCGCGCTCGACAGTGGTCAGCAGGTCGTCGCGCAGCACGCGGTCGGCGACGACGAGCCCCGAGGTGACCCGCAGGCCAACCCGTTGGGCCTCGCCGAAGAGGGCGTCGACCGCTGGGGCGAAGTGGCTGCCGAAGACGAGGGCGCTGGTCGTGCCGGCCCGGACGAGCCCGGAGACGAAGTCGCGGGCCACCCCGCCTGCGTAGGCCGGGTCGGCCAGCCGTGCCTCCTCGGGCAGGGCCCAGCGCTCAAGCCACTCCAGCAGCGGCAGCCCGAGGCCGCCGATGACCCGCACCTGGGGGAAGTGCACGTGGGTGTCGACGAAGCCGGGGAGGACGAGTCCCCCTCTCAGGTCGAGCTGCTCGGCGTCGGGATGTCGCGGCGCGATGGTTTCCCAGGAACCGCGTTCGCGGATGACTCCGTCCTCGACGAGCAGGGCGCCGTCCTCCTCCACCCGCAGCGTGCCCCCGCGGAAGGGGTCGTCAGGGGTGTCGAGCAGCGTGCCGCGCACCAGCAGGGCGGGTGGGGTGTCGGCTGGTGCCCGGTTCACCGCGCGCCCTCGGGGCGCGCGGCCGTGCGGGCCGTCATGGCGAGCAGCTCGACGGCGACGCCGAGGGCGATCGATGCGGGGTCCTTTCCTGGGAGGAGATCTCCCCCGATCGGAGTGCGCACCCGGGCCAGGGCCGAGTCGTCGTGCCCCTCTACTCGGAGGCGTCGCTCGAAGCGACGCCACTTCGCGGCCGAGCCGATGAGACCGATCGAGCCGACGCGTGGGCTGCGGAGGGCCACGTCCACCAGCGCGACGTCCTCCGCGTGGTCGTGGGTCATGACGAGCACGTGGGTGCCCTCGGGCAGCTCCCCCAGCACGAGCTCGGGGACAGGGCTGTGATGCAGGTGGACGGTCGCCCGACCACCGACCAGCGGGGCCAGACGGGCAGGCTCGACCTGCGCGGCGCGTGAGTCGACGAGATGCAGGTCGAGGTCGTGTCGGGAGAGGATGCGGGCCAGCTCGGCGCCCACGTGGCCGAGGCCGAACACGGCGACCGCGGGCACGACGACGAGGGGCTCGAGCAGCAGGGTGACCTCGCCCCCACAGCACTGGATGCCGTGCTCGACGGGCGCGTGCTCGGTGAGCGAGCTGATGGTCAGCTCGGGCACCCGGCGGTCGTGCTCGATCAGTCGTCGGGCGGCCTCCACCGCGGTGGCCTCGAGGTTGCCGCCACCGATGCTGTCCCACGTGTCGTCGGCCGCGACGACCATCTTGGCGCCGGCCTCGCGAGGGGCGTGGCCGCGCACCGCGGCCACGGTGACCAGGACGCCCGGCCGTCGCTCTCGGCGCAGCAGGGTGACGGCCTGCAGCCAGGTGCCGGGGGCCGGCGTCATCGACGCACCGCGTCGGACTCGGTCTGCGGGTGGAGCGCCGGTGAGCCGGGGGGCGGCTGGTCGGGCTCGAGCCCCCGGGAGCCCTCTGCTGCCAGGGATTCGGGGCCGTTTCGGGGCGCCGTACGGGCCCGGTCGATAGCCCACCAGACGGCCTCGGGCGTCGCGGGAGACGCGAGGTCGACACTGGTGCCATCCGGCCCGAACGCCGCCGCCGCCTGTCGCAGTGCCTCGCGCACGCAGAAGGCCAGCATGAGGGGCGGCTCACCGACGGCCTTGCTGCCGTAGACGACCCCGTCCTCGTGGGCGTCCTGCATGAGGGTGACCCTCAGGTCGTCGGGCATCTCCGAGAAGCTGGGCAGCTTGTAGGTGCTGGCGGACTGGGTCGCGAGCCGGCCGCGAGTGGGCCCGTGCCCCTCGTCCCAGCGCAGGTCCTCGAGGGTCAGCCAGCCCGCGCCCTGCACGAAGCCACCCTCGATCTGCCCCACGTCGAGCAGCGGCGACAGGCTGTCGCCCACGTCGTGCACGATGTCGACCCGCCGGGTGCGGTAGGCGCCGGTGAAGCCGTCGACCTCGACCTCGGCGGAAGCGACGCCGTACGCGTAGTACTTGAAGGGCTCGCCCTGCATGCGCGTGGAGTCCCAGTGCAGACCCTCGGTGCGGTAGAAGCCGGAGGCCCAGAGCTGCACCCGTTGGGCGTAGGCCGTGCGCACGACCTCTTCCCAGGTCACGGTCTCGCCCCCGGGTCGGGAGGCGGTGCCGCGGGAGAAGAGCACGTCGGCGGGGGAGGCGTCGAGCAGGCCACCGGCCACCACCCGCAGGCGTGCCGTGATCTGGTCGCAGGCGTCCTTGACCGCTCCGCCGTTGAGATCGGCGCCCGAGCTGGCCGCTGTCGCACTGGTGTTGGGCACCTTGTCGGTACGGGTCGGCGCGAGGCGCACCGTGGCGAGCGGCAGCCCGAGGGCGGTCGCCGCCACCTGGATCATCTTGGTGTGCAGCCCTTGGCCCATCTCCGTGCCACCGTGGTTGATCAGCACCGAGCCGTCCTTGTAGACGTGCACGAGGGCGCCCGCCTGGTTGAAGGCGGTGAGGTTGAAGGAGATGCCGAACTTCACCGGAGTGATCGCGATGGCCCGCTTCGCGTGCTCGTGGCTGGCGTTGAAGGCAGCTACCTCCGAGCGGCGGCGCTTCAGCTCGCCGCCCGTCGTGACCTGGTCCCACGCCCGGCGGAGCCGGTCCGGGTGACGCACCTCCTGCCCGTACGGAGTCGCCTGCCCCGCCTCGTAGAAGCTGCGCCGCCGCAGCTCGTGCGGGGCGATGCCGAGCAGGGGAGCGCAGCGGCCGAGGACGTCCTCGATGACGAACATGCCCTGGGGTCCGCCGAACCCGCGGAACGCGGTCTGGGAGGTCTTGTGGGTCTTCGCGATCCGGCCGTTGACCCGCACGTGCGGGATCCAGTAGGCGTTGTCGATGTGGCACAGGGCGCGGGCGAGCACCGGCTCGGAGAGGTCGAGGCTCCATCCGCCGTCGGCGGTGAGGGTGGTGTCGAGGGCCTCCAGTCGCCCGGCCTCGTCGAAGCCCACCCGCCACTGGGCGTGGAAGCCGTGTCGTTTCCCGGTCATGGTCATGTCCTGCGTGCGGGTCAGCCGCACCCGCACCGGTCGTCGCGTGAGGGTGGCCCCGAGCGCCGCGACCGCGGCGAAGCCGTGCGGCTGCATCTCCTTGCCCCCGAAGCCTCCTCCCATGCGCAGGCACTGCACGGTGACGGCGTGGCTGGGCACCCCGAGCACGTGCGCGACGATCTCCTGGGTCTCGCTCGGGTGCTGGGTGGAGCTCTGCACGAAGACCTGCCCGGCCTCGTCGACGAGCGCCAGGGACGCGTGGGTCTCGAGGTAGAAGTGCTCCTGCCCGGCGAGCTCGGTCTCCCCGCTGAAGACGTGGGCCGAGCGGGCGAGCCCGGCCTCGACGTCGCCCCGCGCGAGCTGGGGCTGGCCACCCTGGAAGCTGCGGACGGCGATCGCCTCGTGCACGGTGACGAGGGACGGGAGCGGGTCGTAGTCGACCTCGACGGCGGCGGCGCCGAGGCGGGCGGCTTCGAGGGTCTCGGCCAGCACCCAGCACACGGCGTGCCCGACGAACATCACCTCGTCGGGGAAGAGCGGCTCGTCGTGCTTGACGCCGGCGTCGTTGGTGCCGGGCACGTCGGCCGCGGTGAGCACGCGGACGACCCCGGGGACGGCGAGGGCGGGCGAGGGGTCGAGGCGGGTGACCCTGGCGTGAGCGTGCGGGGAGCCGACCGGGTAGGTGTGGAGCACGCCGAGGGTGCGGCCCACGAGGTCGTCGGTGTAGAGCGCTTCCCCCGTGACGTGGAGGGACGCCGACTCGTGCGGGATCGCTTCTCCGACAGCAGGATCGGCCGGGCGGTCGGAGAGCGCGCTCATGCGTCGGCGCCGTTCACCGGGTGCGTGCCGGGGTGGGCGTGGAAGAGCCGGGGGAGCGACGTGCCGAGCATGGCCTGGCGGTAGCGGGCGCTGGCGCGGTGGTCGTCGAGCGGCGTGCCCTCCCCTCCGAGCACCGCCGCCGCCGCGGTCACGGTGTCGCGCGACCACGGTCGGCCCGCGAGCGCGGCCTCGGTGGCGAGGGCCCGCACCGGGGTCGCGGCCACGCCTCCGAGGCCGATGCGCGCCCGGGTGACGGTGCCTCGGTCGAGGTGCACGGCATACGCGACCGCGACGGCGGAGATGTCGTCGAAGCGCCGCTTGGCGATCTTGTGGAAGGCGGTGACCTCCGCCAGGGGCAGCGGGATGCGCACCGCGCGGATCAGCTCGTCAGCCCGGCGCACGCTGCGGCGGTATCCCGTGAAGTAGGTGGCGAGGGGCACCTCTCGCTCACCGTCCGGGCCCGTGAGGACGAGGCTGGCCTCGAGCGCCAGCAGCACCGGCGACGCGTCACCGATGGGTGAGCCGGTGCCGAGGTTGCCCCCGAGGGTCGCCCCGTTGCGGATCAGACGAGAGGCGAACTGTGGAAAGAGGCTGTCCAGCAACGGGATCCGGCCCGCAAGGCGGCTCTCGACCTCGGAGAGGGTAAGGGTGGCACCGATCTCCACGACGTCGTCGGCGACCGAGAGCGTGCGCAGCTCGGGCAGCCGGTCGATGGCGACGACGAGGGGGGCGCGAGCGCCGAGGAGGTTGACGGCCACGCCCCAGTCGGTCGAGCCAGCCACGACGACGGCGTGAGGGTGCTCGGCGAGCATCGCCGTGGCCTGGGCGACGGTGGTCGGACGCACGAAGGTCGCTGCGCCGTGGGTGAGCCGGGTCGGGCGGGCCTCGGGCGACGGACCTGATGCGCGGGTCACCATGGGGTCGTCGAG
>JBBRNQ010000063.1:0-25157 GCA_038230235.1 Actinomycetales bacterium | reverse complement strand
GCCGGCTCGGCCATCGCCCGCGACGCCTTCGGCGACGACGTCGTCGACCACTACGTCAACGCCGCCGACGTCGAGCTCGCCGCCTTCTCCGCGGCGGTCACCGACTGGGAGCGGGTCAGGGGGTTCGAGCGTCTGTGAGCCCGACCGACACCAGCACGAGCACGACCGACGCCAGCACCACCGGCGCGACCGACACCACCCCGTACGACGTCATCAACCCCGCCACGGGCGAGGTCGTCACCTCGGTGCCCCTCGCCGACGTCGACGAGACCGACGCTGTCATCGCTCGGGCGCAGGCGGTCGGCCCGGCCTGGCGCGCGGTCGCGCCCGCCGACCGGGGGCGCCTGCTGCGGCGGTTCGCCGACCTGGTCGACTCCCACCTCGAGGAGCTGGCCCAGCTCGAGGTGACCAACGCCGGGCACACCATCGCCAACGCCCGCTGGGAGGCGGCCAACGTGCGCGACGTCCTCACCTACTTCTCGGCGGCGCCCGAGCGCCTGTTCGGCCGTCAGATCCCGGTGGCGGGTGGCATCGACGTCACCTTCCACGAGCCGCTCGGCACGGTGGGCATCATCGTGCCGTGGAACTTCCCCATGCCCATCGCCGGCTGGGGCTTCGCCCCGGCGCTCGCCGCGGGCAACACCGTGGTCCTCAAGCCGGCCGAGCTGACGCCACTGACGGCGATCCGGCTCGGCGAGCTGGGCCTCGAGGCAGGGCTCCCGGAAGGGGTGTTCACCGTGGTGCCCGGCGCGGGGACCGTCGTCGGCCGTCGGCTGGTCACCCACCCCGACGTGCGCAAGGTCTGCTTCACCGGCAGCACCGCGGTGGGCCAGGGCATCATGCGTGGAGCCGCCGACCAGGTCAAGCGGGTGACCCTCGAGCTCGGGGGGAAGAGCGCCAACATCGTCTTCGCCGACGCCGACCTCGAGAAGGCTGCCGCCACCGCGCCGTACGGCGTCTTCGACAACGCGGGGCAGGACTGCTGCGCCCGGAGCCGGATCCTCGTGCAGTCCAGCGTCTACGACCGTTTCCTCGAGCTGCTCGAGCCGGCGGTCAAGGGCGTCGTGGTCGGCGACCCGGGCGCCGACAGCACCGAGATGGGGCCGCTCATCAGCGCCCGTCAGCGCGAGCGGGTGCGGTCCTACGTCGAGGATGCGGGGGAGCCGGTCGACATCGCCTTCCGGGGGCAGGCGCCCGCGGGTGACGGCTTCTGGTACCCCGCGACGGTCGTGCTCCCGCGGTCGACCGACGACCGGGTGTGGCGGGAGGAGGTCTTCGGGCCGGTCGTGGCGGTGCTCCCCTTCGCCGACGAGGCCGACGCGGTCGCGAAGGCCAACGACACGGCCTACGGGCTGGCGGGGTCCATCTGGACGCGCGACCTCGGTCGGGCCCTGCGGGTCGCGCGGGGCGTCGAGGCCGGCAACCTGTCGGTCAACTCGCACAGCGCCGTGCGCTACTCGACCCCCTTCGGTGGCGTCAAGCAGTCAGGGCTGGGGCGCGAGCTGGGGCCGGACGCCCTCGGGGCCTTCACGGAGGTGAAGAACGTCTTCATCGCGACCGACGCCTGAGACACCACGACGCCCAGGACGGCACACAGCACGACGCACAGCACGACGCACAGCCCGACACCAGCACACGAGCGGGGAGACAGATCGACATGGCAGGACGCCTGGAGGGCCGCGTGGCCGTGGTCACGGGAGGGTGCAGCGGCATCGGACTCGCGACCGTACGACGCTTCGCGCAGGAGGGGGCCCACGTCGTCGTGGGCGACCTCGACGAGGATCGCGGACCGCAGGTGGCGCAGGAGGTCTCCGGGACCTTCGTGCGCTGTGACGTCACCTCACCGGACGACGTGGAGGCCCTCTTCGCCGCGACGAAGCAGACCTGGGGCCGGGTGGACATCGCCTTCAACAACGCCGGCATCTCGCCGCCCGACGACGACTCGATCCTCACGACGGGGCTGGAGGCCTGGCGGCGGGTGCAGGAGGTCAACCTCACCAGCGTCTACCTGTGCTGCAAGGCCGCCCTGCCCTACATGCTCGAGCAGGGCAGGGGCTCCATCATCAACACGGCGTCCTTCGTGGCCGTGATGGGTGCCGCGACCTCGCAGATCTCCTACACGGCGAGCAAGGGCGGGGTGCTGTCGATGTCGCGCGAGCTGGGTGTGCAGTTCGCCCGGCAGGGCGTGCGCGTCAACGCCCTGTGCCCGGGGCCGGTCGACACCCCGCTGCTGCGTGAGCTCTTCGCCACCGACCCCGAGCGGGCGGCCCGCCGCCTGGTCCACATCCCCATGGGGCGCTTCGCCGACCCCGACGAGATCGCGGGAGCAGTGCTCTTCCTCGCGAGCGACGACTCGAGCTTCATCACCGCTTCGCAGTTCCTCGTCGACGGTGGCATCTCCGGCGCCTACGTCACGCCGCTGTGAGGGCTGCCCCGAGGGCAGGTCGCGCCGCGGTCGCCGGGGTGCGGTCCCGGTGAGACCCGTCATCGGCGTCACGACGTACGTCGAGCCGGCCACCTGGGGGGTGTGGTCGGGCGTGCCGACAGCCCTGCTGCCGCACGCCTACGTCCGCCGGCTCGAGCAGGCCGGCGCCGTGGTCGTGCTGGTGCCGCCGCGTGAGGACGCCGACGACGCACTGGCGCACGAGGTGCTCGACCGCCTCGACGGGCTCGTCATCGCCGGCGGCGCCGACGTCGACCCTGCGCGGTACGGCCAGACGCCCCACCCCTCCGTCCAGGCCCCCCGCCCGGACCGCGACGAGCTCGAGCTGCGGCTGGCGCGGGCGAGCGCCACGCGCGACCTGCCGGTGCTGGGGATCTGCCGGGGGATGCAGGTGATGGCCGTCGCGGCCGGCGGCGAGCTCGAGCAGCACCTGCCCGACCGCCCGGGCGTGGGCGTGCACGCCGGGGCGCCGGGCGCCTACGCGTCCCACCCCGTGACGTGGGCCGACGGCTCGCGTCTCGCGCAGGCTCTCGGCGGCGGTCCCGACGTGCCGTCGTACCACCACCAGGGGGTGCTCACCCACCCCGGCTACCGGGCAGCGGCATGGGCGCCCGACGGCACCCTCGAGGCCTTCGAGGACCCGGCCCACGAGTTCCGCGTGGCGGTGCAGTGGCACCCGGAGGTCGGTGACGACCCGCGGCTCTTCACGGCGCTCGTCGCGGCGGCAACGGTCGTGGCCAGTCGACGCCGATGACCGGAGGCTGAGACGGCTGACCACATGGCGAGACGATCGTCCCGCCTGATGGCTCGTTAGACGGGTAAGTGGCACAGTGAGGGGGTGATGTCCGAAACCGCCCGGGTGACCCCCTCGCTCATTATCGGCTAGCGCGACGAGACCTTCCTCGTCGCGCAGACCTCCCTGACCCGGGAGGTCTTTTTGTTGCCCGGCCATCACCCCCGGCCGGCAGCAGCGACAGGAAGGCCTCGTCGGCCGGGGCGCGCGACGCGCCCCCTCGCGACGAAAGAGCAACGATGCCCGTCCCACCGCTCCACGCGGCCGCCGCGCCCACCCTGCACGTCTACGACACCACCCTGCGCGACGGCGCGCAGCAGGAGGGGCTCAACCTCTCCGTCGTCGACAAGCTGGACATCGCCCGGCACCTCGACGAGCTGGGCGTCGGCTTCATCGAAGGGGGCTGGCCGGGCGCCAACCCCAAGGACACCGAGTTCTTCGCCCGGGCCGCCGCCGAGCTCGACCTGCGCACCGCCACCCTCACCGCGTTCGGGGCCACCCGACGGGCGGGCTCCCGCGCGGCCGACGACCCGCAGGTGCGGGCCCTGCTGGACTCGCAGGCCTCGGTCGTGACCCTCGTGGCCAAGACCCACGTGCGCCACGTCCACGAGGCCCTGCGCACCACCCTGGAGGAGAACCTCGAGATGATCCGCGACACGGTGTCTTTCCTGCGCGGTGAGGGGCGCCGGGTCTTCCTCGACGCCGAGCACTTCTTCGACGGCTACGTGGCCGACCGCGCCTACGCACTCGAGACCCTGCGTGTCGCCGCGGAGGCGGGGGCCGAGGTGGTGGCCCTCTGCGACACCAACGGCGGCATGCTCCCCACCCAGATCGAGGACGTCGTCGCCGACGTCCTCGCCAGCACCTCGGCCCGGGTGGGTATCCACTGCCACAACGACACCGGCTGCGCCGTGGCCAACTCGATGGCGGCCGTCGCCGCGGGCGCCACCCACGTGCAGGGCACCGTCAACGGCTACGGCGAGCGCACCGGCAACGCCGACCTGCTCACCGTCGTCAGCAACCTCCAGCTCAAGCTCGGTCTCGACCTGCTGCCCCCCGAGCGGCTGCGCGACGCGACCCGGGTGGCGCACGCCATCAGCGAGGTGACGACCGTCCCGCCGTACAGCCGGCAGCCCTATGTGGGAGCCAGTGCGTTCGCGCACAAGGCGGGCCTGCACGCCAGCGCCCTCAAGGTCGATCCCGACCTCTACCAGCACACCGACCCGGCAGCCGTCGGCAACACCATGCGGATGCTCGTCTCCGACATGGCCGGGCGGGCCAGCATCGAGCTGAAGGCGCGCGAGGCAGGCATCGACCTCTCGGACCGTCCGCAGGTGGTGGTCGACCTGCTCGCGCACGTCAAGGACCTCGAGCTGCGCGGCTACACCTTCGACGCGGCCGACGCGTCGTTCGAGCTGCTGCTGCGCCGCACCGTCGAGCCCGGCTCGCTCGACTACTTCGCGGTCGAGTCGTGGCGGGTCATCACCGACGCACGCGGAGACGACGACGCCCTCTCGGAGGCGACGGTCAAGGTGGTGGCCGGTGGGCACCGCTCGGTGGCGACCGGCGAGGGCAACGGACCGGTGAACGCCCTCGACCACGCCCTGCGCCAGGCCCTCGCCGCGGTCTACCCCGAGCTCGACAAGCTCGAGCTCATCGACTTCCGGGTGCGCATCCTCGACGCCTCGCACGGCACCGACGCGATCACGCGGGTGCTCATCGAGACCGCCGACGGCGAGACCTCGTGGCAGACCCTCGGCGTGGCCGCCAACATCGTCGAGGCGTCGTGGCAGGCGCTCGCCGACGGCATCACCTACGGGCTGCACCGCCACGGGGTGCCATTGCGCTGAGACGGATCGTGACGGGTGTCACCGGCTCCGGGGGCCTGCGCCGGTCAGGATGTTGCCATGAGCCAGGCAGACGAGCACCAGACGATCCCGGGAGACACCGCCCCCTACGCCGGCCTGCGGGTCGGTGACGCCGAGCGCAAGGCCGCGATCGCCGCCCTCGGCCGGCAGTGGCAGGCCGGGCGTCTCGATCCCGCGGAGCACGAGCGCCGCACGACGCTGGCCTTCGCCGCGACCACCCGAGGCGACCTGGATGCGCTCTTCGCCGACCTGCCGAGCGACCCGGCCTCCGCTTCGGGAGTGGTGGACCCGACCGCATCGGCCCCCATGGCTCCCACCGCGGCCGCACCGTCCGACCCGTCCGCATCATCCGCATCGGCCGCTCCGTCTTCGGCGGCGACGGAGGGGGCGATGTCGTGGCTGGTCCGCAACCGCGGGGCCGTCTACACGTTGATCCCCTTGGTCACCCTCGCATTGTCCTTCGTCATCAAGACGTGGGTGGTCTGGCTGCTCATCCCCATCGCCTACACGCTGCTGGGCACCATGAGCGGCGGGGCCGGCTACGGCCGCGACCGTCACCGCAACCGGCGCGGCGACCGCTGACTGCCGCCGACGGCGGGGGCTCGGGGCCCCGTCGTCGGCGGTCACCCCCTGGGCGGTCAGTCAGACCAGGACGGTGTCGCACACGAGCAGGAGGCGGCGGCGCAGCGCGTTGGAGCGCTCGGCGAAGGCGCGCTGCAGGGCGACGTACGACGCCTTGCCCTCGCGGGTCTCGATGCGCAGCGGCTCGACCCCGAGCTCGGTCAGGTCGTACGGCGCCGCGCGCATGTCGAGCTCGCGGATCTCGCGGGCGAGGTCGAAGCAGTCCATCACCAGGGCTGACGGCACGGCCGGGGTGAGCTTGTAGGCCCACTTGTAGACGTCCATCCCCGCGTGGAGGCAGCCCGGCTGCTCCATCGCGGCTTGCGTCTCGCGGGTGGGGCGCAGGGTGTTGAGCGGGACCGCCTCAGGGGTGAAGAAACGGAAGGCGTCGATGTGCGAGCAGGTCACCTGGTGTCCTTCGACCACGGCGTCGGTGCCCTCCGGCCCGAGCCGCAGCGGCCAGTCGGCGTGGCGCTGCTCGTCGGGCCGCAGCCGATAAGCCATCGCCCACTCGTGCAGCCCGAAGCAGCCGAGGTGGGCGGGCCGCTCGAGGGTGCGGGTCAGCAGCTCGCGCACGAAGCGCACCGTCGCCCCGCGCGCCTCGAGGAAGGCCGTCGCGTCGAGGCTGACGCCGTCGTCCTCCACCCTCGCGAACCGCCAGCTCGCCCGCTCGTCGCCGGCGGCCCCGGCGAGGGCGACTCCCACCCCGGGGTGCCAGCGGCGCAGGTGGCCGGGCTTGTGGGAGTAGTAGGTGAAGAGGAAGTCCTCGACGGGGTGCGTGCGGCCGTCGGCGCGGCGGGTGCGGTGCGCGGCGGTGGCGTCGTCGACGCGGGCCACGTGGGCGGCTTCATCCGGGCGCCACTGCTCCTGGGGCAGCACCTCGACGCCCTGCGTCACCTCGATCACCTCGCTCACCCCCCGATCGTACGGAGCCCACCCGGTGGTCGCCCTAGGGTGGGGGCATGCGCATCGCGAGGTACACCACCGGTGACGACCCGTCGTACGGCGTCGTGGAGGGCGAGCCGGGCAGTGAGGTGGTGCACGCCCTGCAGGGCGACCCCCTCTACGTCGGGATCGTGCCCGGCACGACGAGCGTGCCGCTCGAGGAGGTGCGGCTGCTCGCGCCGGTCATCCCGCGCAGCAAGGTCATCGGCATCGGCAAGAACTACGTCGACCACGTCAAGGAGATGGGTGGTGACCTGCCCGACGAGCCCCTGATGTTCCTCGTGCCCAACACCGCCGTCATCGGCCCCGGCGACCCCGTCGTGATGCTGCGGGCCAGCGCCAACATCCACTACGAGGGCGAGCTGGCCGTCGTCATCGGCAAGATCTGCAAGGACGTGCGGGTCGAGGACGCCGGGGCCTGCATCTGGGGCTACACGGTCGCGAACGACGTGACCGCGCGCGACCTGCAGAAGAGCGACGGGCAGTGGTCGCGGGCCAAGGGCTTCGACACCTCGAAGCCGCTCGGACCGTGGATCGAGACCGAGCTCGACCCCTCGGCCCTGCGGCTGACCACGCGCCTCGACGGCGAGGTCGTCCAGGACGGCTCGACGGCCGACCTCGTCTTCGGGGTGGCCGAGCTCGTCTCCTACGCGTCGAAGGCCTTCACCCTGCTGCCCGGCGACGTCATCCTCACCGGCACCCCGGCGGGGGTCGGCTCGGTCCAGCCGGGCCAGCGCGTGTCCGTGGAGATCGAGGGCATCGGCACGCTCGACAACCCCTTCGTGCGCCACTGACCGGCGCCACCGGTCGGCGCTTCGTGACCGGCTCCGTCAGCCCGCGGGCTCGGCGAACGCCGCCACGGCGAGCATGACGAGCGCCAGGATCGCGAAGCCGGCCTTCCGGGGGACGCCCGTGGAGGTCCGGAGGGCGATCACCGCCTCCATGGAGTAGTAGGCCGCGAAGGCGCGGGACGCGACGGCGACGATGGTGAGGGTGGGCATGGTGGCCGCCAGGGCGACTGCGGCGGCGCCGCAGACGAGGTAGGGCCGAGGGCCGGTGAACCACCGGTTCAGCCCATTGAGGTTGCCGTCGGCGGCAGCCGTGTCGGCGATCGCGGCGCTGAGCTGGCTGAGCACGGCCGACAGGACGAGGGGGAGAGCGAGCCAGGGAGCGACGCGTCCGGTGATGTCGAGCAGCGTCCGATCCGCGCCCGCCGCGGTCCCGAGGCCCATCGCTGGAGTGGCCACTGCGACGAAGCCGATGTAGATGGAGGCGGACACCAGCTGGGCCAGGCGCGAGGCCCGGACCCGGGTGGTCGCGTCGTACTCGCTGCCCAAGTAGCGCACGGTCTCGAAGCCCTGGACGGTGATGACGATCCCACCGAGGATCCACGGCGTCGATGTCGGCGACATCGACGGCACCGAGGGCAACCTCAGGGATGCGGTTTCGGCGGCGATGGCGTCGTGGAGGAGCAGGACCCCACCCAGGACCGTCGTGAGGACCAGCACCGCCACGAGCGCGATGCGGTCCAGACGGTCGAGCCCGTCGAAGCCCCGGAAGACCCCGATCGCGACGATCATGACCACCGCCAGACAGGCGATCACCGGCTCCCACACGGCCGACCCGGCCCGGTCGAAGAACCCCACGAGGTACTCGGCCATGATCCGCAGGTACAGCGCCACGGAGATCACGTAGGCGACGACGATGACGCCGTCGGCCAGCTCACCCCAGCGCACCGTCGCCGCGTCCAGCGTGCCTGCGGCGAGGCGCGACTCGACCACGACGACGTTGTGCCGGATGACGGTGCCGAGCAGCCAGGCCGCACCGCAGATCGCGACGACGCCGAGCAGCGAGAGGGCGCCGAGGGTGCGCTCGAGCACGGGGACGATGATGAGGAGCCCGGATCCGAGGATCGAGGCGAGGGGTGTGACCGATGCGGCCAGTACCGTCCGCCTGGGAATCGGCGCTCGCGGGGCGGTCACGCACCCATTACACCAGCCCGGTGGGCAGACCGGCCTCGGACGACGGAGAGGTCCGGGGCGGCGAGGGCCTGGATCGGGGGTTAGCGTGGGTCCATGACAGCAGGCGAGCTCACGACAGCAGACATCGAGCGACTGGCGAAGGAGCTGGCAGCGGATCCGGCGCACCGCCTGGTGCAGAACGCCCTGACCCGCAACCAGGTCGACGACGTCGCCCTCGACCGCGAGCGCTTCGTGTCGGCCCAGCTGTCGATGTCGCACCAGCTCGACGACTGGGCGGCCACCAACCAGAAGCAGAGCGGTCGCTGCTGGCTCTTCGCCGGCCTCAACCTGCTGCGGGTGGGCGCGGCCGAGCGGCTCGGCGTCAAGGACTTCGAGTTCAGCCAGAACCACCTGCTCTTCTGGGACAAGCTCGAGAAGGCCAACTACTGGCTCGAGGCGGTCATCGCCACCGCTGACCGTGACGTCGACGAGCGCACCGTCGCCCACCTGATGTCCGACCCCACCGGTGACGGCGGCCAGTGGAACATGTTCGTCGCGCTGGTGCGCAAGCACGGCCTGGTCCCCAAGGTGGCGATGCCCGAGACCGTCGCGTCCTCGTCGACCCGGCAGATGAACCGCGACCTGACCGCGGTGCTGCGTCAGTCCGCTCGTGACCTGCGGGCCCGGGCCGCGTCCGGTGACGCGGTGTCAGACCTGCGCGAGCAGAAGGCGTCGACCCTCGCCACGGTCTACCGCATGCTGGCGCTCCACCTCGGCACGCCTCCCGCGACGGTCGACTGGCAGTGGACCGACAAGGACAAGGGGTTCCACCGCGACGGTGTCCTCTCCCCGCAGGAGTTCGCGGAGCGCTACGTCACGATCCCCCTCGACGACTACGTGAGCCTCGTCGACGACCCGCGGGCGTCCAGCCCCCGCGACCACGTCTTCACCGTCGAGCACCTCGGCAACGTCGCCGACGGCACCCGCGTCACCTACCTCAACGTCGGGGTCGACCTGATCAAGCGGCTGGCCCGGGAGTCGATCGTCGGGGGTGAGCCGGTGTGGTTCGGGTGCGACGTGGGCCAGATGTATGAGAAGGACTCCGGCGTCTGGGATGCCGAGCTCTACGACTACGACGCCGTCTACGGCACGAGCACCGACCTCGACAAGGCCGACCGGCTCCTGCACGGGGCGACCATGATGACGCACGCCATGCTCCTTACCGGGGTCGACGTCGTCGAGCCCGACGGCGCGCCGACGTCCCGCCGCTGGCGGGTGGAGAACAGCTGGGGTGCCGACAAGGGCGACAAGGGCTTCAACACCATGAACGACAGCTGGTTCGACCAGCACGTCTTCGAGATCGCCGTACGACGCGACGCCCTCCCTGCCGACCTCGCGGCCCGGCTCGACGACGACCCCCACGTGCTTCCGGCGTGGGACCCGATGGGCGCGCTCGCCCGCTGACGCCCCACCCGGGTAGACCTGCAGCACCCGGTCGCCCGGACCCGGTCGACCCGCACAACCCGAAGGACCCGTACGGCGGCCCCCAGCCCGGGGCCGCCGTACGGGCGTCTCAGGGGGTTGCCGTCACACGGTCGGCGGCCGGCCGGTGCCAGCGCACTGCCGCGGCGACCACGACGACCGCGACGACGACGGCCGCGACCGCGGTCGTCACCGAGGCCGGGCCGGAGGTCGTGCGGCCCACGGCGATCCAGACCAGCCCCCAGGCTGCGGCCGCGGCGACGGTGTAGCGCCCGCCCAGGCGCTGGGCGAAGAGCACGCCGAGACCGGCGACGACGAGCAGCACCACGACGGCCACCAGGTCGCTGACCCCGGCCGAGGGGTCGACGCCGGAGTCGACGAGGGCGGCGGTGACGTTGGCGCAGGTCGCGACCGCGACCCACCCGAGGTAGAGGCCGAAGGTGCCGTCGACGACCACGAGCTGGGTCGAGCGGTCTCGGCTGCTCGCTGATGGACCCGTGACGGTGAGCCGCCGCACCAGCTCGCCGAGCACGAGGGCGAGGGCCACGATGACGACGACGCTGACCCAGATCCAGCCCTGCTGGGTGACCAGCAGCCACGCGGCGTTGAGCACCATCGACGCCGCGACGAGCCAGCCGGTGGCCCGGGTCCGACCGCTGGTGGCGTTGGCGGGCAGCCACTGCCACACGGTGTAGGCCGCGAGGCCGAGGTAGATGACGCTCCAGATCGAGAACGCTGGTCCGGCCGGCGCGAGCCGGGTCGCCTCGGCCGACAGCGCCCCGCCGGAGACCTCCTCGACCCGCGTGCCGAGCACCCCGACCCCGACGAGCGTGCCGACCACGCAGAAGATCTCGGCGAGGGTGACGGTGACCTGCCGCGCCCGGTCCTGCGTCGTCGGGGAGTCGGTCGTGGTCACGGTCTCACTGAGCATGCTGACCAACTTAGCGCGTGGGGCGCTCGGGTCACGTGACGCCGGGGCCGGGGCGAGCGCTGCCGACGACGCCTGGTGGTGTCGGCGGGTGGGCTGCGCGGCCGGGTCTGGCGCGCGGCACACGCACTAGGCTGACCGCACCATGAGCGACGCACCGCACCCGACCTCGACGCCCGCCCCCTCGTCCGCCCCGCGCCTGCGGGTCGCCCCCTCGCCGACGGGTGACCCCCACGTCGGCACGGCCTACATGGCGATGTTCGACCTCGCCTTCGCCCGCCAGCAGGGCGGCACCTTCCTCCTGCGCATCGAGGACACCGACCGCGCACGGTTTCAGGCCGACAGCGAGAGCCAGCTCTACGACACCCTCCACTGGCTCGGGCTCACCTGGGACGAGGGGCCTGACATCGGCGGCCCCTACGCGCCGTACCGGCAGAGCGAGCGGCTCGACCACTACCGCCCGTATGCCGACCGCCTGCTCGCCGAGGGCAAGGCCTACCTGTGCTGGTGCTCGGGTGAGCGGCTCGCGACGATGCGCGAGATTCAGCAGAAGGCCAAGGAGCCCACCGGCTACGACCGGCTGTGCGTCGGCAAGACGAAGGAGGAGCGGGCCGATTTGCCCGGCTTCAGCGAGACGCCGGTGGTGCGCATGCTCGTGCCCGACGACGTCGAGCTCGTCTTCGACGACCTGATCATGGGGCGTACCAAGGCTCCTCGGCCTGATGACCAGGTGCTGCTCAAGGCCGACGGGTTCCCGACCTACCACCTCGCGGTCGTCGTCGACGACCACGAGATGGAGATCACCCACGTCGTGCGCGGGCAGGAGTGGATCTCCTCGACGCCGAAGCACCTGCTGCTCTACCGCTGGTTCGGGCTCGAGCCACCGAAGTTCGCGCACTTCCCGCTGCTGCGCGACGAGAAGAAGGCGAAGATCTCCAAGCGCAAGAGCCCGTGGGCCCGGCTCACGTGGTTCCGCGAGCAGGGTTACCTGCCAGAGGCGCTCGTCAACTTCCTTGCGTTGCAGGGCTATCCGCCGATCCTGGAGGCCGACGGCACCGAGCGCGAGGTCTTCACCTTCGAGGAGTTCGCGCAGCGCTTCGCGTGGAAGGACGTCAACCCGGCAGGGTCGGTCTTCAACCTCGACAAGCTGGGGTGGCTCAATGGCGTCTACGTGCGCGAGCTCGAGGTCAAGGAGCTCGCCTCCCGGCTGCTGCCCTTCCTCGTCCGCGACGGCGTGTTGACGCAGAGCCCGTCCCTCGGTGAGCTCGGCCGGCTCGAGCAGGTCACGGCGCTCATCCAGACCCGGATGGTGCTGCTGACCGAGGCCACCCCGCTCGTGCGGCCGTTCTTCCTCGCCGACGACGAGGTGGCGATCGCCGACGACGCCCGGGCCCAGCTCAACGACGACGCCCCCCGGGTGCTCGACGCCGCGATCGAGGCGATCGATGCGCTCTCCGACGAGCGCGTAGGTCCCCTCGGCTCGGAGCCCGGCTTCGTGGCCGCGGTGATCGAGGATGCACTCCGTACGGCGATCGTCGAGGGTCTGGGCGTCAAGCCCAAGTTCGCCTTCGGCCCGCTCCGTACGGCGGTCTCGGGCCGGCGGGTCTCGCCGCCGCTCTTCGAGTCGATGGAGATCCTCGGGAAGGGCTCGACGCTCGCCCGGCTGCGGGCGCTGCGCGCGACCGTCTGAGAAGCGGAGGCCTTGGTGGGGGGCCGTCGTGACGTGAGATCGGCGCCGACGAGCGGTAGCTCACCGACGCCGATCAGTTCGTGCTGGGGCTCAGCGGCTCCACGGCGTAGTCCAGCGCCCAGTGGACTACCCGGTAACGGCTCCCGCCGACACCCGAGACCACTGCGGACCTTGCCACCAGCCACAGCGTGCTGACCCCGTCATCAACCAGCCGACGGTGCCAGATTTGGGTGCTGGTGCGCGGCCCGGTAGAGTCATCCCTCGGTTCGTCTTCCTCGCTGGTCGAGGTCGGTGGTACCCCCTTGGGGTATGGTGTAATTGGCAACACGACTGATTCTGGTTCAGTTGTTCTAGGTTCGAGTCCTGGTACCCCAGCGTAGGAAACCTGCTCGTTCGAGCGGGTGCGAGGATTCGGAGATTCGTCGACCAGACGGTAGCCTTTCCTCCGTTGCCCGGGCCGGAGACGGTGCGGGCAGCGCACGCTAGGGGCCCCGTTGTGTAGCGGCCTAGCACGCCGCCCTCTCAAGGCGGTAGCGCGGGTTCGAATCCCGTCGGGGCTACCAGGCCGATTCCCTTGTTACACAGGGGGATCGACCTTCTGCTATCCCGGGAGAAGCGGGACGACATCGGCCCGGGTACACATCGGGTACACAACAGCGCGAGCTGCGGCGTCCAGGCGGTCGGCGACCTCGTCGAGCTGGTCCGCGAAGAGGTGCCCGTAGAGGTCGAGGGTCATGGTCGCCGACTTGTGCCCGAGCATCTGCTGCACGACCTTGACGTTGGCCCCGGAGGCGATGGCCAGTGACGCGGCCGTGTGGCGCAGGGCGTGGGGATGCAGGCCGGCGAGGCCCAGCGAGGTGGCGGCATCGGTCAGGACGGAGCGCTGGAACCCTTGCGCCCGCATCGCGCCGCCCTTGACGGCGGGGAAGACCAGCTCCGCGGGGTCGCGACCGGCGACGTGAGCCGCCAGGTCGTCGACGAGGAAGCGGGGGATGGGCACCTCCCGGCGCTCGTGGCCCTTGGGGGTCCCCCAGGTCTGGACCCCCCGCACGAGGGTCACCGACTCGGCGATCGTCGCCCGGCGGCGCATCAGGTCCAGGCGCCCGACCCGCAGCGCGGCCATCTCGCCGAACCGCACACCGGTGTAGGCGAGGAAGAGGACGACGAGTTGGTGGGGCCTGCACGCGCCAGCGAGCTGGTGTACCTGCTGATGGGTCAGGTACATGCGCTCGGCCGCGTCGACGCGGGGGAGGGACACCCCCGCGGCGGGGTTGCGCACCAGCCGGTCGTCCTTGACCGCCATCGCGAGGACCAACGACAGGACCCGGTGCACCTTGCGGGTCGTCGCCGGCGACCTCGAGGCCGCCACCTCGGAGACCCAGGCCTGCACGGCGCTGTGCGAGACGTCGGCGAGCCTGGTCGTCCCCCATCGGGGGACGATGTGCTCCCGCAGGATGCCCGCGTATCGCTCGCGGGTCGACGGCTTGAGGTGCGTCTGGCCGTCGAGCCAGCGCTCGGCCCAGGCCCCGACCGTGAGGCGAGAGGCGGCGGGGTCGATGTACGAGCCGGTCAGCTTGGCCGACTCGACCGTGGTCAGGAACCGGTCGGCGTCGACCTTACGATCGAACGTCTTGGTCCGCTGCGCCCCGGACGGGTCGCGGTAGCGCATGTACCAGCGCACCTGCCCGTTGCGTGTGCGTCTCTCGATGCTGGCCATGTCAGGCACCCTCTCTGCTTCTTGGCAGGCTACGACCCGGCGGTGACGTCGCTCTGCGAGCCGTCGGCACCACGTCGGGTCCTTCACGGTTGTGCGGGAGTCACCTGGCGTTGTGCTGCTCGTCGATCCAGGTCTGGAGGTCGGTGGCGCGGTAGACGACGCGGCGGCCGAGGCGGAAGCTGCGGGGTCCGGTGCCGAGGTGGCGCCAGTAGCGCAGGGTGGCGATGGGGGCGCGGACGATGGCGGCGACCTCGGCGAGGGTGAGCAGCTCCTCGGGGGCAGTGGCGGGGGCGGCGGGGGTGTGGTGGGTCTGGGGGGTCATGGTGGGCTCCTGGTTGGAGGGGATGGCTATATCTCCGTACGCCTGGTTGTCACCTGCTGGTGGACAGTCGGGCGGTGGTGTTTCGGGCTCGGCACCCTGTCAGCGGTCGACGCCGGTGGATCGGTCGGGCTGGCTGGTGAGGAGTTGGCGTCGGTCGTGGGCGGCGGTGGTGGCCCGTAGCCGGGCCCGGCTTGTGTCCGCGGCGGGTGGACGGGGCTGGTCGTGGTCGGGGTCCGCAGCGGTCGCGGGGGGTCTTCCCTCGTGAGGTGGCGGCATCGTGACGAGGGTGTGCTCGGCGGGGGTGAGCTGGGGGTGGATGCGCCACCACAGGGCGGCGACGGGGTGGTCGTCGGGCAGGGGGCCGGCGGCCAGGGCCTGGGTGAGGTGGGTGGCGGGGTCGAGGCCGGCGGCGGCCATGGCGACGAGGTGGTCGGCGAGCTGGGCGGTGACGTGCTCGACGCCGGCACTGGGCGGGTCGGTGTGGAGGTGGGACAGGACGGCGGCCCACTCCCGGGAGCTCGGGGCGATAGGCGCACCGTCGGTGGTCGTGCGGTCGTGGAGCTGGGCGCTGGTGACGCGGGCGTCGAGGTGGTGCTGCCAGTGGGCGGCGGCCTGCGCTGGGTGCGCGGGTCCAGTGGGCCGGCGCTCGTCGCTGGGGGTCGCGGTGGCGGCCCGCCAGACGGCGAGGTCCCCGAGCAGGGCCGGCTCGAGGGTGGTCCCGCCGGGTCGCCCCCAGGCGGGGACATCTGCGGAGTTGCCGGTGGCGGCGGTCCTGGCGGTGGTGTGGACCTGGGTGGTGAGGTCGCGGACAAGGTCGGCGCGTCGGGTGAGGTAGGGCCCCCAGTCGGGGTGGGCGGCGAGGGTGGGCGGGATGCTCGGGAGCCAGGACAGCGGTTGGGGTGAAGCGTCGGCTCCGGAGATGTGGGGATCGGGGTTGCCGAGGCGCCAGGCGATGACGGCGGCGGGATCGTCTGCGGTGGCGAGCGGTGCTCGGGCGGCGACAATGCGCAGCATCATCACGGGGTCGACGTCGTGCGCGGCGAGCAGGAGCAGCCGGGCGCGCAGGGTGGGCCAGGCGGGTTGCTCGGATAGATCCGCCGATGGCACCGGTACGTCCCAGGCATGGCGACGGTCCCTGGGGGCTGGGTGGTCTCGGGGGTCGTGGACGAGCCCGTCGCGTCTGATCTGTGATGCGGTCTGCTCGATCGCGGGCAGGTGGGTGGGCCCGTAGAGGTGTTCGGCGGCGGCGTGGATGGCGTCGGTGTAGCGGGCGACGGCCTGCCCGAGGAGGTGGGCGGGGTCGGTCTGCTGCCGTTGCCGGGTGGTCGCGGAGGTCGGGGTGTCGTCGCGGGCGAGGACGGTCTCGAGGAGGTCGGTCGCGGTGCGCGGGTTGAGGGTGTCGGGGTGGATGGCGGTGTGGGGGTCGCCGTCACCGGTGACCTGGACGTGGACGTGGTTGGCGTGACGGCCGCGGGTGAGCATCGTGTAGAGCTGCTGACGCGACTCGGTGCCGGTGAGCAGGCCGTGGACGGTGTCGGCGGTGACGCCCTGGGCGGCGTGGATGGTGGTGGCGTAGCCCAGCTCGACCGACGCGGTCACGTAGTCGGCGGGGAGGGTGACGAGCAGCCCGTGCTGGCGGTGTTGCACGGTCAGGGCTCCGTGCTCGTGGACGGCGCGGATGGTCCACCGGTCGCCGTTCTTAACCCAGTCACCCCCAGCACCCCCACCGACTCGGCTGCCCGCACCGGCCCCGCCGATCCGGAGGCGGCGGTCGTTGGTGCGGGTGATGATGACGTCCCCGGTGGAGGCGTCGTTCCCGTCGGCCAGGCGGACCTCCCGCAGGGGGGACTGGTCCCTGCCGAGCACTGCTGGGTGGCTCTCGTTGCTGGTGCTGTCTCGAGGGTGGTCGTCGGTGAGGCGGTGGGTGCGGGCGCGGTGGTTGAGGTCGGCGACGAGGTCGCGGGTGGGCGCCAGCATCAGGGCGTCGAGGCCCTGGGCGCGGTCGGTGGCCCACGAGGTTAGGACGTCATCGGCGCTCGTGGTGGGGTCGCCGACGTGGACGCGGTGGTGGTCGAGGTAGAACCCGAGCGCCTCCGGGCGCCCGTCCCGCAGGGCGAGGGACGCGGCACCTTCCCCGGGGCTGGTGAAGCGCAGGAGCTCCTCGAGGCGGACTGCGCCGTGGGTGGTGGCGAGGTCGCGCAGGATCCCGCCGGCGCCGATCGCGGCGAGCTGTTGGTCATCGCCGATGAGCCGGACGCCGCCGCCGCGGGCGGTGACGAAGGCGACGGTGGTGTCAAGGGAGAGGGTGTCGGCCATCCCGGCCTCGTCGATGACCACGAGGGTGTCCGGCCCGATCCGGCCCACCCACTCCGGCACCCGCCCCAGCCCCGGCGCCGACGAGGAGCTGATCGTGTCGTGCTGGGCGGGGTCGAGCTGACGGATGGACCAGACCAGCTTGGCCAAGGTGTCGGTCGTGGTTCCCGTCCGCACTCCGGTCGCGCTTCCGACGGTCCCGGGGTGAAGGTGCTCGCTCAGGACAGCGGCTGCGGTCGCCGAGGGGGCGAGCCCGACCACGGTGCCCCCGCTGCCGGTCCATGCAGTGGTCAGGGCGTGCAGGGCGGTGGTCTTGCCCGACCCGGCGGGGGCGATCGCGAGCTGGAGCCGACAGCCGGAGGTCGCCATGCGCCGGACGAGGTCGGCCTGCCCGGGGTTGAGGGTCACGCCGTGGGCGGTGGCCTCGAGCAGGGCCAAGTCCACGTCGCCATTCGTCGCTACTCGGCCGTCGCTGCGGCCGGCGGTGGCGAGCAGCCGCGCCTCGGCCGCGAGGATCCGGCCCGAGGTGTACTGCTGGGTCCCGGCCACGGTGTAGACGCTGGAACCGTCCCGGCGGCGCAGTGGGTCGGGTTCGCGGATGCCGCGGGCTTGATCGCTGTCGGGGTGGTCGTGGGCGGTCAGGGCGATGCTGTGGGTCTCGAGGGCGGCGTCGACGAGGAGGTCGACGACCTGCTCGGTGTGCGCGGGGGTGAGGGTCAGGTCGGGGGTGGCTCGCAGGGCGCGGTGGGCTTCGGCCCGGACGTGCCAGACCTGCCAGGTGCTGCGGCGGGCCTCCACGGCCGCGATCACACCGGCCGCGGTCGCGTCGAGCCAGGAAGTGTCGATCCGGGTCGTCACACCGGGTGTCGCCGTGGGGGATGGCGCCGGGTGCAGGGCGGTGTGGACCATGCGCTCGATGGCGGGCTCGCTGCCCAGTACCTCGGCTGCTTGGGTGCGCCAGGTGGTGCGTTGCTCGGTGAGGCTGCGGGGGTGCTTCTTGCGGTCGCGGGTCTCGAGCGTTGCCTGCTGCGCGAGCTGGATCGCCTCGATGGGGCTTGGTGGTCGGCCGTGGTCGTGCAGGAAGGCGCGGGCGAGGTCGCCCTGTCGGGCCACGATCGCCGTCCGCCGTGAGGACCAGGCCTGGTTGAGGTGGTCGTCGACGCCGACGACCTCCCGGACGGGGCGCTTGAGGGAGCTGTCGTACCCGCCGTGCTGTCGGCCCAGAACAACGCGCTGGTCGGGCCGGTCGGGCTGGTCGCCGCGGTCGGCGCGGGTGGCGAACTGCAGGCCGAGGTCGTGGTGCAGGTGCCGTTCGAGGGCGGTGTTGTAGGTCTCGGACGCGGTGACGACGGCCTGGAACAGGATCCGCCCGTCGATCGACAGCCACCGTCCACCACCGTCCGGGGTGCCGTCAGCGCCGTCAGCGCCGTGACTGGCAAGGGTTTGGACCTTGTTGGCGACGGCGACGTGGGTGTGCAGGTCGGGGTCGCCGGCGCGGGAGTCGCGGTGGGTGAACGCGGCCGCGATCAGGCCGCGGACCTCGACCTGCCGCACCCCGTCCGTCCCGACCCGGGTGAACAGGGCGTGCCGTTCGAGGAATGTCAACGCGTCGGTCACGGCGGCGTGGTGAGCCCGTTCGATGGCCGCGGCGGTGGCGGGGTCGGCGACCGCCCAGAGGGTGCTGACGGACTTGACGGGGGAGAACGTCAGGTCGTACCCGGAGACCGCGTTCGTCCGGGGGCGGGTGTGCCTCGCGATCGTCGCCGCAATCTCACGGGCGTCGGCGGGGTCCCTCCCGTGGGCGGCTCGGAAGATCTCGACCGCGACCTCGGTGCGGATCCGCGCCCGGTCCTGCAGCGAGACCTCCCCTCCCGTGGCGGTGCGCAGGGCGGTGCTGAGCGCGGCGATCCGGGTGGCGACCTCGACCTGGAACGGCGTCGCGTGGGCGGGGTAGATCCGGAACGGTGCCCCCAGCCGCATCGCCGCCCGCAGCTCGCTGTCGGTGACGTCAGGGCCGTCCACGTTGGCCCAGCGTTGCTGCGCGAGGGGGTGGTAGCCGACGCCGAACAGGTTCGCCATCTGGTTCGCGGTGACCTCGTACCCGACGTCCAGTCCGTCGATGCCGGCCATCCCGGACCCGACCCACCGGCCCGGGGTCTCGCCCTTGTCGGCGTAGTAGGACGCGAGGCCGGTGTGGCCCTTGTCGGTCGCGTCATGGACCGCGACCTGACGGGTCAGGTAGTCGTACCCGCTGCCCGCGCTCAGCTTGTGGATCGACATCGTCACACCCCCTAATGCCGAGGAGACGACGCGGGTGGACGCGAACAGGCGGCCGACATGCAACAGGTGTGTGGGCCATGGGTTTCGGCATTTCAGGGGGGTACGACGTGATCGGACTGGCGTCGGGGTCAGCATCCGCATCGGTGCCGCGGTCGGTGTCGGCTCATGTGGCGGTGGTGGTGGCTGGGGAGGTTGAGGTGTCCATTGGCGGTGGTGACGGCGGCATCTGGGGGTGTGCACGTCGACGAGTGACGGACTGGGACAGGAGCGGTGACGCTGGTGCGTGCGGTGCAGGCGGTTTCGGCGGACCCTCAGGTAGATGCGCAGGTGGACACAGAGCGTGCGGCAGGCGGCACGTCGCGCAGCCCGAGAGGCGCAGGACAAGGTCATGAAGCTGCGGCTCGAGGTGCCGATGCTCTGAGTTCAAGCGGTGGACGCTTCGAGGTTCCCGGGGCGGCACCGTTTCCGTACGGGGACGGGTCAGCTCGCGGGCGCGTCACCGAAGTCGGGGATCGGAAGGCGGGCTCCGCCCTGCTGGGACGACTCGTGAGCCACGATCCCGGGGAGCGTGTATCGGGCGGCCACCCAGGCGTTCACCGGCGGCAGGCCCTCGGCGTTGACGGCGGTGACGAAGTCGTCGACGAGGAAGTAGTGGCTGCCCTCGTGCACGTTGGGCATCTCGTCGAACTCGCGCGGAAGTCGCTCCCGGTCGTGGACCGGCGCCGAACCCGAGGTGAAGGCGGCCCGCAGATCGGGAGCGATGTGCCGCAGCGAGGGGTCGTCCGAGGACATCATGGGCTTGGGCTCCAGCAGCTCGCTGATCTCCTCGATACCGCGCTTGTCCTGCCAGAAGACAATCGTGGCCAGCTCATGCTCGCCTCCGTGCCGAAGAAGCGAAAGCGGGACTCCCGGATGTGCGACGGGTAGCCGACGCGGCGGAACTCGTTGGTGCGGAACCATCCTCCGCCGGCCACCTCGAAGAGCGCGGTCGCGTTGGACACGTCGTTGACGAACTGGCTCACGTCCTTGTCGAACACGCCGTCGCCCCGGTCGTCGGAGACGCCAATGGCGGACACGATGACCGCGTGCGTCTGCCACGCCCCGAGGACGCCGCCGATCGAGTGAGCCGGGTAGAGCAGCGGCGGGTAGCTCGCCGTCTCCTTCCATTGCTCGCCACCGCGTTACTGGTAGGCCTCGTAGAACCTGAGGTCCATGTCATGTACGTAGTCGCCCTCGGCGTAGAACAGTCGCCCGAACGCACCCGAAGCGATCTGGCTGCGTGCATGGACAGTGGCCGGGTTATACTGGCTGGTCTCGCCCATCATGTAGGGCAGGCCAGTGGCCTCGACGGCGTCGATGATCACGGCGATCTCCGGCTCGGTGATGGCCATGGGCACGGCCGAGTACACGCGCTTTCCGGCTGCTAGGCCTTGGACGACAAGGGGGCCGTGTGTCGACCGCTGGGTGAAGATCGCGACGGCGTCGCCCGCGTCGGAGGCGAGCATCGCCTCGTAGGACGGGAAGGTGCCTGCCAGTTCTCCATCCGCGCAGAGCTGGTCAGCCCGAGCGGTCACCACGTCGGTGACCTAGATGTACTGACCACGGACGTTGGTGACGCCGGGGCGGGCCATGAACAGCTTGGCGAACTGGACGGCGAACTGGCTGGCGCCGTCGGTACCGACGGAAAAGACGGATTGTCCTTGGACAAGGGTTGGGTGGGGTGCGATTGGCCGCAAGACTCTGGCGCCGCAGGGGGGTTTGCCGCGGCTCCCGCGGGCCAGAAGCGTCATGGCTTGTTGGGCGTGAGAGGGGATCGGTCACCCAGATCGAGGGCAGACCGCGAGGGGCCTGACCACGGGACGACGGAGTAGTCGAACCGGGCTGGACGAGCGACAACTGCCGGCGTAGCCGCTGCACAAACTGCGCCCCGCCAACCGTCGAACCACGACGTCTGCCCGATTCCCAGGCTGGGTAGAGGTGTCAGGCCGTCCCCAATACACCTCCGGATGACAAAAGGGGCGAGCGGACCCACCACGAGTGGGGGCTCCCCACGGGCGGGTGGCTCGTCGGTGCGGCCAGGACGATGACCGCCTCCGAGGGATGGCTGGCGTCGGCGGGCTGCAGCACCTTGCCCGGACACGCCGCGCACGAGACGGAGAAGTGGTCCTGGTCGAGGACGACCACGGACGAGGAGGTGAGCCGCCACCGCTGGCGGTCGGTGTCGTGTGGATCGGTAGCCGACCCCGGAGCGACCTTGCGCTCCTGGGTCACCTGGATGGTGGCCGGCTCGCTGGGCCCGCCTGCGGCGGCTCCGGCCGTGAGGTAGAGCCCGGCCAGGGTCCGGATGAAGACGCACCCGTCCCCGGCATCCTCGAAGCGGAACTGCTGCGCGTCGGTGCCGTTGGGAGTGAACTGCCAGACCACACCGCCGGCGTCGAGGCTGCCGCCTCGCACGTCGAGGCACATCGACGACGCGTCGCAGACGAGCGTGTGGGGCAGGAACGGGTGGAACTGGTCGTGGCGCGGCTCGCTCTGGAGCACCTCCGAGAGGTCGTGCGCTGCGGCGTAGCGGGCCCCGAGGTAGGGAAAGCTGTTGCTCAGGAAACGGCGGGCGATCGTCTTGAGGATCGAGGTGTGGTCGAACCACAGGTCGTCGGAGCCGAAGACCGCCCCGGCCGTGACCCAGGGGGAGACGACGAAGGACGGGACGCGCAGGCCTGTCGTCGGGAGCATCCCCGGAGCCACGGGCACCGCCTGGCGCGGAGGCACGTGGTCGAAGAACCCGCCGTGCTCGTCGTAGGTGATGAGGAGCAGCGTCTTCCCCCACGCCGGGCTCGCGACGACGGTCTCCACCAGCTCGCGGATGAAGGCCTGGCTCAGGCGGATGTCCGACGGGGGCTCGTCGCAGAAGCTTCCCGGTGGGTAGTCGACGTAGTGCGGCTCGATGAAGGACACCGACGGAAGGGTGCCCGACGCCGCGAGCGCCGGGAAACCGTGCACCGGGTCGTCGTAGCTGACGACGTGCTGGTCGTCGAAGGTGTAGCGCTCGAAGCGTCGGATGAAGCTGTAGCCGTGCTCGAAGGTCCGCCAGGAGACGCCGTTGGTGCTCAGGTGCTCGAAGATGGTCTCCGAGATCGAGGGCACGAGCGGGGTGCCGTTGCCGTACTCCCACGCTCCCCACGGGTCGATGTTCGGCCGACCTGTGAGCTCGTAGAAGCGGTTGGGGAAGGTGGGCCCGGGGTGGGAGGCGAACCACCGGTGACCGATGGCGAAGTCCCGGGCGAGGGCGTCGTACGTCGGGACGTTGTCGGCCGTGTGGTAGCCCATGACACGGTGCGCCGTGGCCGGGCCCCATTCCTGCGCCTGGGCCTCGACGAAGCCGTCCATGTCCCCGCGGTTGATCTGCAGGGCCACCATCTCGGCGCTGTTGGGCGGCCCGGGGGAGAAGATCGTGTCCCCGGCGGCGAGGGGGAAGGAGACGCAGCGGCGGTCGTCGTACGGGTTGGACTCGCCGCCCTTCAGCCCGTCGACGTCGGTGCGGCCCATGCCGCCCTGGTCGAGCGGAAGCCTGAGGTAGCCGAGCATGTGGTCGAACGAGCGGTTCTCCTGCATGAGCACGATGATGTGGTCGACGTTCGCCAGCGCTCCGGGGGTCGACGTGGTCGGCCAGTTCGCCGGGACGACTTCTTCGAACCGCGACTGCGGGTAGTCGTACGACAGGGTCAGGAGGCCGTCATGGAGCCGGGCGTCGGTCAGGGTCGAGGGGTTCGGGTAGCCGCCGGGAGCGGAATGGCCGCTGGCGATGACGTTGCCGATGAGGAGGGACGTCAGCGCTGCGTTTACCGAGTCGCGGGTCGTGACGCCGTCCCAGGGACCGGGGACGTCATTCTTGACGACGCCGTAGATCGCGTCGACGAGCATCTGACGCATCAGGCCCCCCGGGTCGAACGTCGACGAGGTGTCGAGGTGCAGCTTGACGACCTGCTCGATCTTGCCCTTACGAAAGCCGTCCGGGTCGGATGAGATCTCGTCGATTGACTGACCGAGGAAGGTCCCCTGCATGCGGTAGGTCGGTACGTCGACGTGTCCGGGCTGGCCCGGAGCCACGCGTGTGTCCGTGATGTGAGCGACGTCGTCGACCCAGCCGAAGAGGTCCACGGCCTCAGTCGCGGATCGGTAGCGAAGCGTCAGGCGCAGACTGAGCCTCAGGTTGACGATGTCCAGCTCGGTGGTGCCGGTGACCTCCACCGGGCTGCCCGTCTCGAACGCGACGTCAACCGTGATCGGGGTCTGCTCGTCGTCGGGGTTCACCCTGATCGCCATCGAGCTGGTGGTGAGGTCGTTGAATTTCCATCCGGGGTCGAGCCCCGGCAGCACGTCACGCAGGCTCGCCACCTCCGAGATCTTGTGCGCGTAGGTGGTCTGCAGGTGGTCGCCCAGGCCAAGCGGCTGGCCGGTGGGCGGTGGGGGGTCGTTCGTGATGGTCTGCAGGTCCCAGTAGGACGACGGCCTGAGATCCCCCATCTGGTCCGAGCTCGACACCTGGACCTTCACGAGCGGGTGGAGCGCACCCTCTACTTGACGGCTGTTGAAGAGCTCTTCGAGCTTCCGCGCCACGAATGCGAGCTTGACGTCTTTGGTCAAGGCATTGTGCCGGTGGTCCCTCACGACGGGTGCTGGGGGGCAGAAGGGGGTGTCGAAGGGCCGCCCGTCGTAGACACTCATGTGCTTGTGGTGGTCCTGGTCGAGCACCACGCCTGACACGGTCCACGAGTAGGGCTGGCCGCTGCCGAAGTACAGCGTGACCCGGTAGTCAAAAAGCCACCGATCCTCGTCAGCAGCGATGTTGACGTACGCGACCGGGAGCACCATATCCCGCAGGGCGATCGAGGGCGAGGCCAGCGAAAGCTCGATGAGCCGGTAGGTCTTCCCGCCGTCGTCCGTCGAGTCGCCAAAGGTCTCACCGTGGGCCAGGTCGAGACCGACAGAGAGGTCCGTGCTCAGCGTGGCACTGACGCGGTTGACGAGGCGCACGCTGAGTGTCGTGTCGGAGTTCTTGCCGTCGTCGTGCGTGTTGAACTCGATCGTCGCTCGGGTCAGGACAGCGTCCGTATGGGGCGTCGGGCGTGCGGGGGTGGCACCCAGCTCGGCGCAGATCCCGTAGTGGTTGCGGAAGTCCTGGTTGAGCACGATGCCGGTAAGGCCGTCGACGCTCGAGGTGTACGGCGGCAGCACCGTACCGTCGTCGAGGGTGACGGTCAGGGTGTAGTCGAACTTCCAGGTGTCGGAGTCCGCGAGGATGTGGATGTGGACCTCCGGCAGCTGGAGCTCCTCGACCGGGATGGGGCTCGAACGCAGCTCCAGGGTCACCGTGTGCGTCGACTGGTCGTCGAAGGCGGAGCCCCGTTTGGCGTTGATGGCACACCCGAGGTAAGGGTTCCGCCGGAATGAGTCGGCGTCATGAGCCTCGTAGCTCTGACGGTTCGCCTCGAACGAGGTCGATCCTCCGGGAGTGGTCGAGTCGCTGCGTCGGTTGCCGACGAAGACGTGCACCAGGGACTCCGAGTTGAGATTGTCGTCGAGCGTGTGCAAATCGATCGTGATCTTCTCGACGAAGCGGCCGGCACCCGCACCCGGGGTCGTGCCACCTGTTGCGGTGTAGACCCCGCCGTGGGGGTCGGCCAGGAACACCGAGAAGGTCCCGTCGGGGGCGGCGACCGCAGAGACCGGGGCGCCGGGGGTGGTGGAGCCCTCGGCCACGCTCTGCCACTGGCCCCACCCGTCGGTGTGGTTG
>JBBRNQ010000062.1:0-25303 GCA_038230235.1 Actinomycetales bacterium | reverse complement strand
GACGTGGCCTATCCCGACCTGACCTCGATCCCTGACGGGGTCGACGCCGTGGTGATCGGCACCAGGCCCGAGCGAGCCGACGCCACGATGGCCGAGTGCGCCACGCTCGGGATCACCCACGTGTGGATGCACCGGTCGGTCGACAAGGGGAGCGTCTCGGCGTCGGCGACGGAGCTCGGCCGCGCTCACGGAATCACCGTCATCGACGGCGGCTGCCCGCTGATGTTCGATCCCACGGCCGACTTCGCCCACAAGTGCATGAAGGCCGTGCTGACGATGACCGGCGCGGTCCCGCGGCAGGTGAGCTGACCGGCGCCACCGGGGCCGAGTACGCGCCGCCCCGGCCGTCGACGACGGTGCTCCAGCGCGTCCCATCCCCGGCTCCGGTCGAAGGCCGGCGCGCCAGTGCCACCACGGACTCCCGGGGCCGAATCCCCGGGACCTGCTCAGTGCCAGCGCTCAGGCCCGACCACCGTTGCGTCCCTAGCGTTGAGGCATGTCAACGACAGAGCGCGTCACCGCCGCCGGTTCCTTCCTGGTCATCGCAGTGCTCCTCAGCGGGTGCGGTGGTGGCCCCTCGACGTCGCCGGTCGGGACGTCGACCCCCGCAGCCGTCGTGCCGTCGCCGATCAGCGAGCAGGTGTCGACCCCGACACCCGGGGTCACTGCATCACCGTCCACGACAGGACGGTGGCAGCAGTGAGCACCCCGCACCTCAGGGTCCGGCCCACCGACGAGTCCACCCCCGGCGAGCGCAGGAGCGTGCCGGTGCCGCCGGTGCCGCCGGTGCCGCCGGTGCTCTCGGGGCGCTACCGTCTGACGACCACTCATGCCCTCAGCACAGCCGCCACGACAAGGCACGCCGCCACGACGACGATGGTCGTGCCGTGACCACCCGCCCAGCAGCTCATGGACGAACCCTCAGCCACGCGAGATCCGAGGAAGCAGGAGGTGCCGCCGTGCGTCTGGTGGACACCCGCCGAAACGCTCTCCTGTTCGGCGTGTCGGCCCCCCTGGCCTGTGCCCTCGTGGTCACCGGAACCTTTCTCGTTCAACGCAACTGGATGCATGGATCTGCCTGGGACGTCCTCGATGTCGTCCTGGTCGGGGTGCGCCTCGGCAGCGGCGTCCTCGGGTTGGGCGTCGGGTGGTGGTGGTGGTGGCGCGCACCGGCCAACCCGAGCGGGCGCCTTCTCTACCTCGCCGCTGCAGCGGACTGGCTCTACCTCATCGGGTACTGCTGGCCGCGGTCGCGCTGGGCTGCGGACCTGACCTGGTTCTCGCTCTTCGTCGAGCCCCTCGTCGCTGTCATCGTCCTCAGCTGGCCGACCGGTCGTCCGAGCCGGCGCGTCCTGCGGACCGTGGTCTGGTGGACCGGGTCCGGGTTCGTCCTGGTCTTCTTGGGGGCGGTCTTCAACCGGCAGCCGACCCCCCCGGCTGACTGGCCGGACCCGTACGAGGCGCTCTTCACCGTGCCGATGGTGTGGCGGGTGCTCGACCCGGTCCAGGCGCTGGCCACGCACGCTCTCCCGGCAGCTGTCGTCCTCGTGGTGCTGGTGCGCAGGCGTCGGGCCGTCCCCGCTGCCGTCCGGCCGTTGGTCACCCCGATCGTGACGGCCGGCGTGGTCGTCTGCGGGTCGTTGCTCGTCCTGCACCTGGGCTGGCAGGTCTTCGGCACCCTGCTCGGCTACGGGCCCGCCCTGTCCGTCTGGCGGTTCCTCACCCTCCTCGGTGTCTACGTCATGATCGGCGTCGTCGCGCTCGGGGTGATGGTCGCCGCGCGCCGTCGACGCCGCGCCGTGTCCCTGGGCCGTCACCACCTCGAGGTCGACCTCGAGTCCGCACCCGCCGTCGTCACCCCGTCCGCAGCGGCAGCGGCCATCACCGGCGACCCCAGCGCGCTGGTGCGCTACCGGAGCCCGGACGGCACCTGGATCGATGCTGCGGGTGCCACCCTCCCCGAGGCCGTCGCCACCCGCAGGCTCGTGCCCGTCATCGACGAGACGGGCTCGACGACCGCCGCGCTGGAGGTCGCCGCCTCGACCTCCCTCCCTCCGCTGCTGCTCGATCTGGCCGTCAGCGTCATCGTCGCCCGGTCGGCCAATGAGCGGGCCGCCGCGGTCGCGGATGCGCGGCGAGCCGAGGTGCGCGCCCGTTCTCGCGAGCTGGTCGCTGCGACCGACGAAGGCCGGCGCCAGCTCGAACGCGACCTCCACGACGGGGCCCAGCAGCTGCTCGTCGGGCTCGCGCTGGCGGCGGGGGTGTCGGCGCGTCGGGGTGCGCCGGGGGCGGACGCGCTGGTCGCCCAGATCGGCGACGTCCGTCGCGAGATCCTTGCCCTGGTGGACCACGCCACACCGGCCGCGTTGGCCGACGGTCTCGCCGCAGGGCTGCGCGCCCTGGCGACGGTCTGCCCGACCACCGTCCTGCTCGAGACCGACGGAGACCTCGAGGCTGAGGACCCGCTCGCCCTGACCCTCTACCTCACTGCCGGTGAGGCCATCACCAACGCCGTCAAGCACTCCGGCGCAGGACTCATCCGGGTGCGCCTCGGGGTGCACGCGCTGGCCGCTCACCTGGTCGTCAGTGACGACGGCGTCGGCGGTGTCGCCGACGTGCCACGGGGAATCAGGAGCAGGCTGGCGGCCGTCGACGGCTCGGTCCGGATGGAGAGCCAGCGACTGGCGGGCACGACGCTGGAGGTCCGGGTGCGCCGTCGGGGTGCCTCGGCGAAGGTCACCTCATGAGTCGCCGACACCCCGAGGTGGGTGCCCTGTGGGTGGCCACTCTCGCCGCAGTGGGCGCCGGCTGGGTGGGGATCGTCACCGTCGTCGGGATGGACCGGATCGACCTCGGGCAGGCGGTGTTCCTGTCACTGGGCGCCGTCGCCGCCCCGGTGCTGGCCACCGCCCTGACCGTCCGGCACCCCCGGGGGAGGATGGGCGGGTTGCTCGGCTTCACCGTCCTCGCCGCGATGCTCGCTGCCTCCCGCACGGCCGACCTCGGACCGGTGGCACCCGTTGCCGGGGTCACTGCACTGCTCACGGCGGCTCTACCGGCGGTCGTCGTGTCCCGCCACCCCGCCATGTCGTTCCCGCCGCGGGCCGTGCGGCTCGTGTCTGCGTGCTTCTGGGCAGCGGTGGTGCTCGGGGTGGCGGTCGCCCTGGTGCTCGCCGCCGGGGGCCCCGTCCCGACCGTGTTGTGGTTCACGCCGTCACCGGGCGGCGTGGGAACCCCGGCTGAGCTCCTCGTCGCCCTGCACGCTCTACTGGTCTGTGCCGGACCCCTTGTCCTGGTGGGCGTCTCGGCAACCCACCGGATGCCCGGTGCCTCCCGCTTCGCCGCCCGGCCGATCCGGTGGCCCGCGGCGTGCTGGGTCGCGGCGCTCACCGCCAGCGAGATCTGGACGGTGGTGTGCACCACGGCATCTCCGACGCGAGACCTGTCGGATGCCTCCGACGTCACCGTCTTCGTCGTCCTCCCTGCCTTCCTCAGCGCGGTGCTCGCCGCGGGCATCGGCTACGTCGACCTCGTCGTCCGCCCCCCGACGTCGCCATCGGGTGCTCCTGTTCCCAGCGCACCGACGGTCGACGTCGAGCAGTACCTCTGCCGGGCGCTCGCCGACCCGTCGATCCGGGTGAGCTATCCGGTCGACGGAGCCCAGGGCTGGGTGAGCGCCGCAGGGAGGAGTGCCTCCCGCCGCCCCGGGGCCCACGACCGTGCGACGACGATCGTCGTACGCGGATCGCGGGTCATCGGACTCATCGACCAGGACGTGGCGACCACCGCTCACCCGGACGCCGTCGAGCTGGTGGCGACGGGTGCGGGGCTCATCATGGAGACCGAGCGCCTGCGGGCCTCCGCCGCCAGCGACCTCGAGGAGGCCCGGCTCCTGGCCCAGCGACTGCTCGTCGCGTCCGACGAGCCACGCTCAGCACTGCGCGCGACGCTGGTCAGCGGTCCGTTGGCCGAGCTCGACGCGATCTCCCGCTCGCTGGACGGCGGGGCGTCCGTGGCCGACGTCGTCCCGCGGCTCGCGGCTGTCGCCGCCGAGGTGCGCGCCATCTCGCACGGGATCCTGTCTCCGGCCCTCGCGACCGGTGGGCTGCGGGCTTCACTGGGCGGGCACCAGGTGCCCCCGGGCCGGTACCCTCCGGTGGTCGAGATGACCACCTTCCTCGCGGCCCAGGCCGACCCTGCAGCCACCATCGAGGAGGTGGTGGAGGGGGATGGGGTGGTCCTGGTCGTGCACACCGGTCCCGCGCCGTCCACCGACGTGCGCGACCGGGCGACCGCTCTCGGGGGCACGGTGTCGCACCGGGACGGCGGCTGGGTCATCAGCCTCCCCGTCGGTCTCGGGGCAGGTCAGCCGTGACGACGACCATGCTGGCGTGGCCGTATGGAGCCCCGGGCCCGACACCCGCCCTCCGGGCGCGGGTCGAGGAACGTGGTGGTCGGTTCCCTCACCGGGCAGGGCTGGTCCTCTTCACCGGGGCAGCCGAGGCGGTGGCCACGGCCGTCGAGTGGCAGCAGGCGGAGCAGAACGACCCTCAGACCTCCCTCGCACTCCACGTCGCCGAGCTGACCTTTCGCGCCGACGACCCGGAGCCTGCCGCGGTCGGGCTCGTCCGCGAGCTGGCGGAGCGCGGCCACCCGGGTGACATCCTCGCCACCGAGGTCGTCCGGATGCTCCTGCCGTCCCCGACGCCTGCCTCGTGGTCGGGCGAGCTGGCCACCTCGATCGGCGAGCCGGCCCAGCTGGTCCACGTCGTCGTGTGGCCGCGAGACGCAGGGGCAGCACCGATCTCGGTCGTCGTCGCCGAGGACGCCCCACTCATCCGGGCCGGGCTCGTCAGCCTGCTGCGCGACGACGGCTTCCGCGTCGTCGGTGAGGCTGGTGACCTCGACTCCCTCCTGACCGTCGTGCGGGCCACCCGGCCGCGCCTGCTCGTCACCGACGTCCGGATGCCGCCGGAGCAGGGCGACGAGGGTCTGCGCGCCGCCGCCGTGCTGCGGGCCGAGCAGCCGGGTCTGGCTGTGCTCGTGCTCAGCCAGTCGGTGCAGGCCAGCGCCGCCGCGAGCCTGCTGACCGAGCAGACCTCGGGTCTGGGCTACCTCCTCAAGGAGCGGGTCACCGCGCTGGACGAGTTCCTCGATGCCGCCCGCGCCGTGGCCGCCGGTCGCACGGTCATGGACCCGCTCATCACCGACGAGCTGCTGACCCGTCACCGCAACCGCAGTCAGCTCGCGGCCCTCGCCGACCGCGAGCGGGCCGTCCTCGAGCTCATGGCCCGGGGGTTGTCGAACAGCGCGATCGCCGAGCGGCTCACGTTGTCGGCGCGCACGGTGGAGTCGCACGTGCGGGCCATCATGACCAAGCTCGACCTGTGGGAGGACCCGGGCGGCAACCGCCGGGTCCTCGCCGTCATCCGGTGGCTCGACCGGTCCTGAGGTGTCGGGAGCGAGCTCGCGCTCCCGGAGGCAGGTGGGCCACGAGGTCATCCACTGGTGCGATCACACCTGAGGTCGTGCGCACGGCCGGGGCCGACCGGACCCGTCGATCGTCGGATCCGGAGCTGCGGCGTGAGCTGCACGGCACGGGGCTCCGTCCGCTCGTGCCGGATCTGCTCGAGGAGCAGCTGGACTGCCGTGGCCCCCATGGTCGCCCCTCCCTGGTCGACGGTGGTCAGGGCGGCGTCGCGTATGCAGTCATCACGCGCGCCGTCCGCCTCGGTCCAGAGTGGGCGCTCTGAATTATGCGCAACGTTACGTTTTATGTGACGATAGGCACCATGGAGAGAGGACGGTGGTGACGCTGACGGCATTGGTTCGGGCACCGAACGCCGCCGACTGGGCCCTGTCCCGGGGGGTCAATGCCTTGACCACCGGTGAGCTGGCCGACCTGCTCGGGGTTCCCCCCGGCCAGGTCCGCCAGCGGCTTCAGGCACCGACCCAACGCGGCGAGTGGACGAGCCCGGCGCGCGGGCTGTGGATGCCAGTGCCGCCGGAGTACCGGACCTGGGGTGCACCCCCGGGTGTGGACGTCGTCGATCGGCTGACCGATCACCTCGGGGTCGCTTACTACGTCGGGTGGTTGTCTGCGGCTGAGCTGCACGGGGTGGCGCACCAGGCGCCGCAGGTCTTCCAGGTCGCCGTGGCCGGCCAGGTCCGGGATCGGCAGGTCGGCCGGACCCGGTTCCAGTTCCACCGTCGCGCCGGCGTGGGGTCCCTCCCGGTCCTCGACCACCCGACGAGGTCGGGCGTCGTCAACCTCTCGACGGTCGCGGTCACGGCGCTCGACGTCGCCTCCGACGCGTCGGTTGCGGGGGGGATCGACAACGCGGCTACCGTCCTGGTCGAGCTGTCCGAGCATCCCGGATTCGACATCGCCGACGTCGTCGCCCTTGCCAGCCACTACCCCACCTCGACGCTGCGGCGGCTGGGGTGGATCCTCGAGCGGTTTGCCGAGCGCACCGACCTCAACGCGGTCCGGTCGACCGCTCTGGCCGGGGCACCCACCCCGGCCCGTGTCGACCCGGGGGGTGACCTCGTCGGTCCGATCGACCATCGCTGGAACGTCCGCGTCAACCGCGACGTGGAGGTGGACCTGTGATCCCCCACGACGTGGTCACGGCGTGCCTCAGCGAGCCGCTGCGATACAGCGAGGACCTCGACTACGTCAGAGTGACGGCATCCGGGATCAGGCCACTGACGCAGGCACTCACGGAGCTCGGCGACACTCTCGGGTTCGACGTCCGCACCCGAGTGGGGGAGCACCCGAAGGTCCTGTGGCAGACCACCGCCACCACCGGCGCAGCGCTGCGCATCAACAGCGGGAGGACCGGGGTGGACCCGATCTTCGAGGGTGCGGCCGACTTCGACCTCGAGCTGATCGAGCAGAGGACCCTCGACAGCCACATCCAGGAGCTCATCTACCGGCCCACCCTGGAAGCCTGAGTCCGTCCGCGTCGGCGCCGGCAGCGTCATCAGTTGGTAACCGGCGCACCGACCTGCGTCGCCGTGACAGGAGGACGATGGTGGGCATGCCAGATACGGACCTGACTCCGCGAACCGCGCCGCCGTGGTGGCCGAGGTTCAGCAGCCCGCTGCGCTCCACCGCCCTCACGGCCCGGCTCGGACGGCTGGTCGGGATCTGCTTCGGGATCTGCTTCGTCACGGGCCTGCTCAGTCACTACCAGTACCAGCCCTGGACCTGGTTGCCCGAGCCCGCCAGCCCGGTGTGGCTGTACCGGTTCACCCAGGGTCTGCACGTCATGACCGGGATCGCCACCCTCCCGCTGTTACTCGTGAAGCTGTGGTCGGTGTACCCGAACCTGTTCCGCTGGCCGGCGGTCCGATCGCTCAAGCACGCCGCCGAGCGGCTGTCGGTGTTCGTCCTCGTCGCGTCAGCCCTGGTTCAGCTCACGACCGGCTTCCTCAACGTCCTCAACTGGTACCCGTGGCCCTGGGACTTCGTCTCCGTCCACCGTTTCCTCGCCTACGTCGTGATCGGGTCGATCCTGCTCCATGTGGGGCTCAAGCTGCCCGACATCGTCTACGGCGTGCAGGCGCGTCTGCCCGACGCGGATGTCCTGACCGAGGTGCCCTGGAGCGAGAACCCCCTGGCGCACACGAACGCCGGGGACGTGCCGCCGCCGCCGACCCCGGCGTTGTCACGGCGCGGGGTCCTGGTCGCGGCCGGCGCCGGTGTCGGCGCCGTCGTGGTGACCTCCGCCGGCCAGACGGTCACGCCGTTGGAGCCGGTGGGGCTCCTGGCCGTCCGTCGATGGACCCAAGGACCGCAAGGGGTACCCGTCAACAAGACGGCTGACCAGGCCGGGGTGATCTCATCGGCGCAGGCGGCGAACTGGCGGCTCGACGTCACTGGGGCGAGCCCCTTCTCGCTGGGCCTGGCCGACCTCGACGGGCTGGCTCACGCGGTGGCCGACCTGCCCCTGACCTGCGTCGAAGGGTGGAGCATCGGGGCCCGCTGGCGTGGCATCCCCCTGCTGGACATCGTACGGCGCGCCGGCGGCGACGAGGGCTCCCGGGTGCGGGTCGTCTCGTTGGAACAGTCTGGTTCCTACACCAGCAGCATCGTCGACGGCCCACAGGTGTCGGCAGCGCTGCTGGCCACCCACCTCAACGCCGAACGGCTCGACCTCGACCACGGCTACCCGTTGCGGCTGATCTCCCCCAACCGGGCGGGTGTGCTCAACACCAAGTGGCTGCACCGTATCGAGGTGAGCTGACGGATGCGCGCCTGGCGGATCCTCCTCATGACCAGCGGCGTCCTGCTCGGCCTCTTCGGTGTCCTGCGGCTTCTGACCCACATACCGTTCGGCAACCTCGTGGTGCTCGCTGTGTGGCTGATCGCCGCGGTGCTCATCCAGGATGGACTGCTGTCGCCCGTGGTCATCGCCGTGGGATGGGTGCTCGCTCGGGCCATCACTCCCCGAGCCCGTCGGTACGTTCAGGGTGCGTTCGTCGCAGGAGGGCTCATCGTGGTCGTGGCGATTCCGATGATCGTGCGCGCCGGCAAGCAACCGGACAGCAAGGCCCTGCTGCGGCAGAACTTCGGCGGCAACCTCACGATCCTGCTCGGGCTGGTCGCGGCCGTCAGCCTGGCCCTCTACGCCGTCCGCGTCGCCCGCGACCGAGCTACCGATCCCGGCGAGCACGCCGAGCGCTCGGGACCGACCACGGGTGCGGCGCCCCAGTGAGCGACCGGCCCGTCGCGGGCCCTCCCTGTCAGACTGCAACGCCATGCTCCGGGCCAGATGGCTGCCCGCTAAGCGAGAGCATCAGTTTGAGCCGGCCGATGCGGGAGCCGGGGAGCCACCCGCCGTTCTGGGCCCTGTCTCTAGTCCGCGGGCTTCCACAGCTCAGGTGAGATGCGCACCCTGCCGGGTGTCGACGGGCCGCCGCGATGCGTGCGCAAGGTGTGCGCCGGAGCCTGTGAGGTCAGCCGCTCATGGACGGGCGGCTCCCCGCCTGTGGGTCAGCTGCGCCCGGGACGTACGCCTCTGTGGGGGTGGCTGACCCAGGACGAGGCTAGGCATACCACCCGTTGCCTCTGAAGGAGCTTCCCGTGCCTGAACTCATCGACCGCCTGACCGCCCAGGTCGACGCCCTACTCGCCGAGCTGGACGCCGCGCAAGTGGCGAGCTCTGCCGCGATCGATCACGTCGACGAGGATCACCGCGTCGGGGCGGTCAACCTGGTGAACTACACGGTGCTGCGCAGCCACGACCGTCGCCAAATGCAAACCGACCTGCTCGAGGTCGGCGCCACCTCGTTGGCGACCACCGAGGCTGACGTCTCCGCCAAGGTCCACGCCGCCCGCAACGTCCTCAGCGCCCTCGAGCACGACCCGGGCCCGTGGCCGCTGGACGCCATCGACGCCGCCCTCGACGAGGGCGACCACCTGCTGGGGGCGCACGCCGACGCCCTCTTCGGCCCGATGCGCCCGGGCCGGCCCACCCGGATCATGGTCACCTTGCCGAGCGAGGCGGCCGACCAGCCGGCGCTGGTGAGGGCGATGGTCGAGGCCGGGATGGACGTCGCAAGGGTCAACTGCGCGCACGACGGCCCGCTTGCATGGGCCAGGATGATCGCGCACGTGCGCAGTGCGGCCCGCGAGGCGGGGCGGCAGGTGCTGGTGTCAATGGACCTGCCCGGGCCCAAGCTGCGCACCGGGGGGATCACCGACGGCCCCGCCGTGGGACGGGCTCGCGTCACCCGCGACGACAGTGGAGCCACGACCGCGCCAGCCCGGATCTGGGCATGCCCAGCGGGGCACGTCACGACCGCGCCGACATCGAGCCCGGGATCACGACCCGCCCTGGGGGTCGAGGTCGACCCGGCGTGGTTGGGCCGACGACGCACGGGCGACAAGGTCCACGTCTCCGACGCCCGGGACATCGTCCGCACCTTCCGCGTGACCCAGACGTCCGACGGCACCCAGGGCACGCACGGTACCCACGACACCTACAACGCGGACGGTGGCGTGCTCCTCGAGGGTCACCACTCCACCTACCTCGCGGCCGGCGGCATGTTGGCCTGCGGTCACGACGCCACCGCGGTCGGCGGCATCCCCGCGATCCCGCGGCGGCTGCTCGTGTCCCCTGGGGACGAGCTGGTCCTCAACGGTGACGACGAGCCGGTCGACCCCCCGACCGTCGGCCAGCGGGCCCGGATCGGGTGCGCTCTGCCCGAGGCGATCCCGGCCCTTCGCCCGGGCGACCCGGTCCTGTTCGACGACGGGGCCATCGTCGCGGTCGTCGAGTCCGTCTCCGAGCGGGAAGCCCTGCTGAGGGTCACCCAGACCAAGCCCGGTGGGCAGCACCTCGGGTCGGCCAAGGGCATCAACCTGCCCGACACCCTCCTACCTGTGACCGCCCTGACCGACGAGGACGAGACCCGGCTGCCGTTCATCCTCGCCCACGCCGACATCGTCGCGATCTCGTTCGTGCGCACCGCCTCCGACATCGAGCACGTCCTCGACCGCCTGCACGCTACCGGCGCCGACGACCTCGGGCTGGTGCTGAAGATCGAGACCCGTCAGGGCTTCGAGAACCTCCCGGCGATCCTGCTGGCCGCGATGCACCACCCCCGGGTCGGCATCATGATCGCCCGCGGAGACATGGCCGTCGAGGTCGGCTTCGAACGGCTCGCCGAGATCCCCACCCAAATCCTCACGCTGTGCGAGGCGGCCCACGTTCCCGCCATCTGGGCCACCCAGGTCCTCGACACCCTCGCCCAGACCGGCCAGCCCTCCCGGGCCGAGATCACCGACGCCGCCGCCGCCCAGCGGGCCGAGTGCGTCATGCTCAACAAGGGACCCCACATCATCGAGACCATCGCCACACTCGACCGGATCCTCGTACGGATGGGCGCGACCCAGCACAAGAGCCGTACCCTCATGCGCCACATCCACTCCTGGGACAAGATCACCCACGACAAAACCGATTGACCCCATTTACTGCGAGCCGATGACCCCGCGGGAAGCTGGGTCGTCCACGCGATGGAACCCGACCACTTCTTCGTCTGGACCGACGCCGCTGCTGAGAGTGCGTTCACATGGCCCTGTATCCCATCGCCGCTGGCACCACCTGGCTCATTGCGTGGTACTTGCCGGCACCGACGTGGGTCGGCGCGGTCCTCATCGGCGGCATCCACTTCGCGCGGTGGCAGGCGCACCGATCGTGCTCACCCCTTGTCGGAGAGGGTGTTTGACCCGGTGAGGACGTCGGCGGCCAGGATCCGGTGGGCGAGGTCGGGTTGTTCCAGGATGGGGCTGTGGGCCGAGTCGTCGAACTGGTAGAACCCCTTGACCGGGGCGTGGAGCGTCTGGAGGTACCCCGCTGCCATCGTCGCGGACACCGTGTAGTCGTACTTCCCTTCGAAGAAGTAGACCGGGAGGTCGAGCCGGGGGACGGTGGTGCGCAGGTCGACGTGGAGGAGCTGGTCCCACAGCCCGAGACCTGACCAGAGGGCCTTGCCACGCCACAGGTTGACCTTCTCCGGCAGCGTGTACCCCCGGAACTGCCACGACGCGAGGAAGATGCCGGTGATGACCGAACGCATGTCGTGGGTCGTGCCGACCCCGAGCTGGTGCATCGCCTTGTCGCGCACCTTGAGGTACGCCGCGGGTGTTCCCCCGCTGAGGGTCACCGGTGCCCCTTCGAGGTCGCGCACCATGTCGGTGTCCCCGCGGCGGCGGTACTGTGCGAGCAGGTAGTCGTAGGCGAGCCTCTCCGACTCCAGCTGGTAGGTGATCTGTCCCATGCCCAGGTAGGCCTTGTACCGTTGCGGTGACCGCGCGGCCGCCTGGATGGCGATGAAGCTGCCCCAGGAATGTCCCAGGAGGTAGATCTTGTCCTGGTGGAACCGGTGCCGCAGGTAGTCCGTGACCGCGAGGGTGTCGGAGACGAGCTGGTCGACCGTCATCGACTCCCGGGGGATCCCGGGGTGGTACGACAGACCGGCGCCGCGCTGGTCCCACCAGACGACGGTGAAGAGGTCCTCGAGGCCCGGTGGGTAGTTCTGGGTCAGGAAGTAGTCCGGCACACCCGGGCCGCCGTGCACCCACAGCAGCACCGGCTTGGTCTGGTCCTCGCCTCGGATCACCATGCCCTGCTGGACACCGTTGATGTCGACGCTGACCTTCTGCGAGATGCTCCCGGCCAGCGGGCGGCCGGCCGCGTCGAGGAACGGGGCCGGAGCGCCGGGACTCCACCACACCAACAGGCCCGCCAGGCCCAGGGTCGAGATCATCAGTATCGCGCCTCCCGTCAACGCCACCTTCTTGAGCCGTCGACCCCGTGTCCGTGAGATGGGCGCAAGGGGTTCGATACGGGCGATGGGTGCCGGGCCGAGGACCGATGCGTGGCCGGTCCTCGTCGACTTCACCTCGAGGACGACGAGCACGACCGCGAGGGTGATGACCAGTGTCGTCGACAGAGCGGCCAGGAGGCCGGTGGCGGCGCTGGTCCCGGAGATGATGTTGTAGGTGCCGTGCCACACGGCGGCGAGCAGGATGCTGCCGGTGCGGTTGTAGAGCCAGGTCAGCACGACCGCTCCGCAGAACAGCCCCAGCACCCAGCCCGCCGTGACCGGCCCGGTGAAGGAGCGGAAACCCTCCACGACGAGGAACATCGGCAGGTGCCACGCGGCCCACAGCGCGGCCACGACCAGGGTCGCGGCCAACGGTGCGTGACGGCGCTGGAGCTGCGGCAGGGCGTACCCGCGCCACCCGGCCTCCTCCCCGAACCCGCCGACCACGATGGCGGCACCGACACCGAGCACTCCCCACCCGGACGGTAGACCGCTGAACCGGGCGAAGTCGCCCGCCAACGGAAGAGCACGACCAGAGACGCCATCGACGAGGAGGACAAGGCCCAGCACGAGCAGGGGGCTCAGCGCGAACGCCCACCAGCGCAGCGGAACCCGCACCCGCACCATCCGCCGACCGAGGTGGGCCAGACCCGCCCTGCCGTCGAACCGTGCGGTCACGACCAGCGCGGCCACCAGGGGCGCCATCAGCGCCAGGACATGGGTGGGCCAGCCCCGACCCGCCGTCACCCGACCACCCGCCACCGCGATGGGCAGCAGCCAGAGCCAGGCCAGCAGGTACGTCAGCACGAAGAACCAGACGATCCGGCTCCGTCCGCCCCACGCCACCGGGGCGGGAACCTCCGCTCGGGGGGGCTCGGTGGCCAGCGGGACATCCACCTAGCTGTCCATCCCACGAACGTCGGGGCGGCCGGGCGCCGGTGCAGCGCCCGGGGGTACGTCGTGCTCCACCCCGGGCCGGTCGGTGACCAGGAACGTCGGGTAGTCCCTCGCGATCGCCTCGAAGTCCGCCACAGGCGCGTCGACTGCCACCGGGATATGGGGGCGCCCACCCGGCACCACCTGCAGGTACCGGCGCAGGATCCGGGGCCGCTGAGACACCTCCACCTCCACCAGCAGCACGGGTCGGCGCCGTCGGTGGATCAGGACGGCGTGGCCCCCCGCCGCCCTGACGTTGCGCACCCAGTTGCACCGGTCGCCGAGCATCGAGACGAGGTACCACTGTCCGTCCAGGTCAGCCATCCCCAGGGGGAACCGGGTGGGCTGCCCGGTCGAGCGGCCGCGAACCTCGAGGGTTACCCACCGGCGCGGCTGCAGACCACCGGCGAAGACCCGGGACCACATCCGGGACAGCCGGGTGGCCGTGCGGTCGCCGCGGCCGGTTGAGTACATGCGACGCAACCGCTCGTCGGAGAACAGCACCCTCATCAGCTGGGTCGCCGCAGCTCAGTGGGCACCGACCACCTCAGACGCCGGGTGCGCCTCCGGTGCGCGATGGACCTCGATCTGCCAGTCGCTCGCGATCGCCGTCAGGGCTCCCACGGCAGTCAGGACCGGTGCCACGACGGCGACCACGACGCCCGCGGTCACCGGGATCTCCATGACGGTGTGGCCCTCCCGGTTCTTTACCGTGATCCTGCGGACCGTGCCTTCGTGCAAGAGCTCCTTGACCTTCGCCACCAGGGCCTCGCCCCGCACCGTCAGGCGCTCGGTCGGCATCTGCGACGACGCCTCAACGCCGTCGATCGGTCCTGCGATCTGCTCGCTGCTGGTCATGAGTCGCCTTCTCGCCGTCCGGTTCGCTCGCGCGCCATTCAGCGCCCAACCTCAATCTCGCAGGCAACCGCAAAGCGCGTAGGGAAGAAGGTCCTCCGCACAGCCATCAACCCATCTCCTCACCGCGGATCTAGCTCGTATGTCCATGAGCGGCCCTCGCCGTGACGTCGATCAGCGACGGCGCGAGCCTGAGAGCCAGCGTATGAAGGAAGCGCCAGCGCCGAACACGGGCGAAAGTCCTCTCGGTCGGGCCCACCCGGGACCCGCCGTTGCTCCTCTGGTCAAGTCCTCTCTCGCTCGCCGGGCGGGCGCTCGAAGTTGGTAGGTGGCACCATGACCTGCGTGACCGACCACACGCCGTCCTCGGTGAGCTCCCCCACCTCGTCGTTCATGCCGTCGGGGTCCGGCCATACCGATCAACCCCTGGAGGGGCTGTCCGTGCAGGCCGAGCTGACGTAGGCAACACAGCGGATCGTCGCTCTCGCGACCGAGCTCACTGAGCTGCAGCGCAGAAAGGGCTCGGTCCCTCACGAGCAGGTCTTGCGACTGCGCGCTGATGCCGCCACCGCCGCTGAGGCATTCAAGATCGCCGTGCAGCGATTGACCCAGGAGAGCAGAAAGTAGCGGGCTCCTCGACTTCGGCGTCCGCTGGGCGACACCGCCACCGCCGCCGCCGGTTCAACCCTCCTCGAAGACGATCTGCTCCGGGCGGACGGTCAGCTGGACCCGCTGGCCGGTCACCGCGACCAGGGTGTCGAGCGACGTGGCGTGCCCGTCGGGGACGGTGAACAGGCGGTCGTCGTGGGCCGAGAGGAAGGCGGAGAACCCGGTCAGGCTGGTCCCGCCGGTGTCGTCGAGGGTCAGGTACTCCGCCAGGCGGCGGAACAGCTTGGGCAGGATGACGAGCTCGTCGCGTAGCTGAGCCCGGCTGAGCAGGGTGAACCCGGGCAGGGTCGCGTCGTCCTGCCACACCCCACGACCAGCGGCACGAGCGGCGACCGCGGTCGACGACAGGTCGCGACGCAGGTCGACGTACAGCTTCGAGTAGAACGTGGGATACACCCAACCGGCCTCAAGGAGCTGCCAGTTCACCGACCGACGCAGCTCCGGCACCGTGACGTACACGAGACCGCGGTCGGAAGGCGGCGGGGCCGCCGCGGCCGCGTCCGGTGTGTCGGGGCGGTTCCCTGCGTAGGCCAGGGAGACCGGCCGGCCGTACTTGTCGGCGAATCTGGTCAGGATGTAGCCGGGGCACGTGTCCGGGGTCGAGGAGGTGACGTTCCTTTGGGTGTCGCGCACGACGTCGGTGAACCCGAGCAGCTCGAGGAGCTGGGCGCCGGCTCCGTCCCCGAGCGTCGCGGGCCGCCGCCACGGGGCTGGGGCGTGGGGCGGGGTGTAGTGAGTCTCCAGTGCGTCGATGGCATCCAGGCGCAGCTGCACACCGCCTGAGGCGTTCGCCTTGACCGTGGTCGGAAGCCGGTCCCAGATGGTGACGTCGTCGGGGTAGAAGCGCACCGAGTCCTCGTCTGGTGACTCCCCGACGATCTTGAAGTGTCCAGCGACCAGCACCATCGACATCTCGCCACCATGCCACCACGGCTGACCGGCTGGGAAGGCCGTGAGGGCGCCCGTCACCACACGGTCGTCGGTCATTCACCCCCGACGGTCGGGCCACCCGCCCGCACCGGATGAGGCAAGGGAATCGCGGGCCTGGTGCTCAAATGAGGAGGCGGACGAAATCGCGGATAGGACCAGTCATTGCCCCCTACGACTCGACGACGGCCTGCCTGACAACGGTGCTAGCGACGGGGGGACTTCCGTTTGAGCCCGTGCTTCACGTCGAGCATGGCCGACGCCTCAGAGTTCTCAACCATGTCATCCACGGTCCTCCCCCGACACACAACCGACAAGACCCCCTGCCGTACGCGCGGACCAGGGGGTTGCATCGGGCGGGACGTTCGACCCTGAGTGGGGGCCGGTGAGCGCTACAGGGTGGAGTCGTCCCGGCACGGCTATCCGCGCACGCTGGAAGGCGTCATGAGCACCACCATCGAGCCCACCCGACCAGCCCCGACGACCCCGGTCGCTCCCAGTCCTCCTGCCACCATCGCTCCCGTCGGAGAGGGAGGAACACCGCACTCAGCGGGTCCCTCACGCCGGCACGTCCTGCGGGCGTTCGGCATCGGAGGTGCCACCGTCCTCGTGGCGGGGACCGGTGCGCTGAGCTACCGCGTCCTCGACAGCGGGGCCCTCTCGCCCGGGGGTGGTCACGCGTACGACCCGTGGCAGGTGTGGCACGGGACCCCCGGCGCGGTGGGTGCCGTGGCCTGCGCGGTCCTGGCCGCGAACCCCCACAACACCCAGCCCTGGACGTTCCACGTCACCGACACCTCGATCGACGTGTCTGCCGATCCGACCCGGACGATCGGCACCGTAGACCCACTGCTGCGCGAGCAGCACATCGGTCTGGGTTGCGCCGTGGAGAACCTGACCCTCGGGTGCCGGGCCCGCGGGCTGCAGCCGACGCTCACCCTCCTGCCAGACGGGGCAGGCGCCGCCCGCATCGCCCACGTGGCCCTGACACCGGTGAGAGTCACCCCGTCGGCCCTCTACGACGCGATCGGGCGGCGACACACCGACCGCGGCCCCTACGCTGAAAGCCATCTGACCGCTGGAGATCTGGCCAGCCTGGTGGACCCCATCGACCTCACGGGGATAGCGCTCCACTGGATCGCCGAGCCGGGCCCGATGTCATCGATGGGGAGCCTGCTGGTCGACGCCGCCACCGCCTTGACCCATAACGAGCAGCAGTCGAAGGACAGCTTCGCGTGGTTCACCGGCAGCAACGACGAGGTCCAACGACGGCGCGACGGGATGACCCTCGACGCCCAAGGGCTGAGCCCGCTGACGCTGGGCCTGGGCAAGATCCTCCCGGCATACTCCCGCAGCGAGGGCGACACCTTCTGGGTCGAGCAGACACTGACCGTGCAGACCCGCACCGCCGCCGCGTACGGCGTCATTACCGCACCTGACGCCGGTGACCGTCTCGCCCAGCTCGCCGCAGGGCAGCTGCTGCAACGCGTGCACCTCACGGCGACCGACCGTGGCCTCGCACTGCAGCCGATGAACCAGGTCACCGAACGCATCGACCGCGAACGCACCATCGGCGCGGCGGCGACCTTCGCGGCACGCTTCGCGTCCCTGCTACCCACCGGGTCGGAGCCGGTGCTCGCGTTCCGCGTCGGGCACCCCATACTGGACGCGCGCCCCAGCCCCCGACGGGCCCTGCAGGACGTGCTGCGATGACCACGAGAAACACGAAGACCACCCGCACGTCCCAGACCGCGGCAGGCAGGTCGGACGTGAGTGGCAGGGTCCGCAACCACCGACTCGCGGGCCGGCTGGGTGTGGCCGGGGCCGGCGTCGGCTTCCTCGCGGGCCTGGTCCAGCTGACGATCGGGTCGCGCATCCCCGAGTGGACCGGTGCGAAGTCCTCACCCGTGTCTCTCGGGCTGTTGACCATGGTCCTGTCCCTGCTCGCCGGGGCTGCGGCCCTGCGGCAGCGGGAGGACGCGCTCACCACGGGGCGCCGTACGGCCTGTGCGGTGGTGATCCTCGGGACCGGTCTGGTGTGCTCCACGACGGTGGGCTGGCTCTGGTGGTGGCTGCCCGCCCCGCTGCTGTTCGCCGCAGGAGCCCTGACCGTCGACAGCGGCCGTGACAGCCTCCGCGTCATCCGCGACCACTGGGCCAGAGTCCTGCTGACCGTCCTCGGCGGGTGCGAGCTCGTCATGGCCGCGGGGGCCGGACCGCTCCTGATGAGCCTCGGCGCTGTCGGTGGCCTCGTCCTGGTGGCGATCGCCTGGACCCGAACACCGCGGGTCACCGGGGTGACATGGGTGGCTCTGGTCGTGGCCGCGACCGCCCCGTTCGCCGTCCTGGGCTGGACGGCGATCGCGCCCGTCCTCGTGATGTTGTCGGCGGTCGCCCTCGTCCCCTTCCTCGATCACGGCCGGCCTTTTCGACAGGCACCCCCCGTCAGCGTGGCCCCCCTTTCCGAGCGCGTGAACCCGTGACCGCAGCGGGGCTGCACGTCGTCTTCGGGGCAGGGCAGGTGGGTCGTGAGCTGGCCCGCACCCTGGCAGCCCGCGGGCTTCAGGTGCGGACGGTGACCCGGACCCGCCCCGACTTCGTGCCTGAGGGAGTCGAGTGGCGCGGGGCGGACGCCGCGGACCCGACGTCAGCAGCGGCCGCAGCATCGGGTGCGGCGGTGGTGTACCAATGCCTCAACGCGCCGTACACCCAATGGCCGCAGCTCTTCCCGCCGCTGCAGAGCGCAGTGCTGGCCGCGGCGCAGGACGTCGGCGCCCTGTTGGTAAGTCTGGAGAACGTCTACGGCTACGGGCCCACCGGTGGGCGGCGGATGACCGAGGACCTACCGCTGGTGGCGACCACGAGCAAGGGCCGCACCCGGGCGGCGATGACGGCCGAGCTGCTCGCGGCGTCCGAGACGGGACGGGTCCGCATCGCGATCGGCCGGGCCTCGGACTTCTTTGGCGCGGGCGTGACGCAGTCCACGCTCGGCGAGCAGGTCTTCGGCAAGGCCCTGGCCGGGAAGCGGGCCGACTTCCTCGGCGACCCCGACCTGCCCCACACCTACAGCTACGTGCCCGACATGGCCGCCGGACTGGCCACTCTGGGGACGGACAGCCGCGCCATCGGGCAGGTGTGGCACCTGCCTGGCCCGACGACCGTCACCACCAGCGAGGTCCTGGCGATCGTCGGCGCGCAGCTCGGGCGGACCGTGTCCCTGCGGACAGTCCCACCCCTCGTGCTGCGGGTGCTCGGCCTGGTCAACCCCATGATGCGCGAGATGGTCGAGATGCAGTACGAGTTCACCGCCCCGTTCGTCCTCGACACCGGCAAGTTCGTCAGCACCTTCGGCGCAACCCCCACGTCCTGGGAGACGGCCGTCGTCGACACCCTCGACTGGTACCGCGCCCGCGAGGGCTCCCGCGAGCGGTCGACCCTCCCGTGACGGCTGGGCTCTCGAGATCGAGAGACAAGGCACCTCGGCGCATGCCCGATCAGGTGGCGGGCGTGATCGTGAGGTTGTCGATGAGCGGTCCGGCTCCGTCGGCGGTGGTGAGGCGGATGTTGCTGATGCCGGCGGGCAGGACCACGGTGCGGGTGACGGTGCGCCATCCCTGTTGCGAGAGTGGCCGCGGCGTGGTGGGGAAGGTGACGGGACCCCAGTCGGTGGGGGCTGGCTGCCCGTCGTACAGCCCGGCCGACGCAGTGGTCAGCCGCAGCCCGACCGGTGCGGGTCGGTCGTTGCTGTAGCGGAAGGTCAGGCGGTATCGCCCGGCGGGCAGCGGTTGGTCGGACCCTCCGCCCTGGGAGGTCTTCGCGGCCCACTGCACGTACGCTCCCGGCTCGACCAGGTCGACGGCGCCGAACCCGAAGAAGCCGCGGATGCGACGGATGGGGCCCGACGGGTAGAAGAACGGGGAGGGATCCCCCAGGACCCGGGCGCCCTCGGAGAGTCGAGAGCTGACGTACTCTGCCTCCGACCGGTACGGGAGCGCGAACCGCACCGAGGTGGGGACCCGGCCGGCGCTGCCGGCGAGGGTCACGGCCACCGAGGCCTCGCGGATCGTGCCGGAGGATCCGAAGGCGCGAGCCACCAGGTCGCCGCCGAGGTAGAGGCGGGCCGGTCCGCGAAAGGTGAGTCGGTAGGGCGCGGTGCGGGTGATCCCGAGGGGCTCTTCGACCTCGGGCCCGTCGACCAGCCCGCTGCGGAAGAACCACTCGACCCTGGTGACTCGTTCGGTGCTGCTGCTGGCGGTCACGGTGAACGTGTCGCCGACACGAACGGTCGGGGTGGAGCCCGGCACGCGGTCCGGTACGAGGATCGAGACGCTCAGGTCACTGGTCGGCGCCTGCCCAGCCGCCTGCCCAGGCGCCACGACGTCAGCTGGTTGGGTGGTCGAACCGGCTGAGGCGGTCGGCAACCCGGACAGGCTGACGACCAGCGCGCCCACGGCCGCCGTTGTGAGAGACCACTTGTCGCGGTCCCGACGTCTATCCACCATCAGTTGTTCTCCTTGTTCATCATCTTTGGGTGTCCTTCTCGTTGTGCGACGGAAGTGGGGAGCGATGAGCGGGAGGTGCGGCGACCACGAACGGGCGTGGCGAGCGCGCTCAGGACAGGTCGAAGCCGAGGTCGTGCCACGTGAGGGCGTTCGGGGAGGAGGCATACGAGACCACGGAGGTGACGTCGTCGACCGTGGCCCCCGCTGTGGCGAGTGCACTCCGGTCGAGGGCCCAGGTCGTTACCGTCTGCCCGTAGCTGAGGTTGGCGACATACCGCACGCCGCGGACCGTGGGGAAGGTGCCGCTGCGCAGGGCGACCGTGACCACGACGTCGGTGCCCGGGGTGACGAGGCGGAACGGGACCCTGGTGCTTGGCTGACCCCCGAGGTCGGCAAGGAGCAGCTCCTCGCCGACCGCGTCGGCGTTGCCGCGGATGGAGTCGGCGTCGTAGACCGTATAGCGAGCGGTGCCAGCGCCGGTCACGTTCACGCCGTACCTGGACTCCTGGAAGGTCGCTCCCCCGCGCGGCCTCGCGCCGACGGGGAGCAGGCCGTACTCGTAGGTGACCAGGCTGGAGAACGTCGCCGTTCCCACAGCGGACGGCGCCTGGGTGCGGCTCACCGCCGTGACCGGCACGTTGAGCCGTGGGATGGCGTAGGAGACCCCCTTCGCGGTGAAGACCGCAGCCGGCACGTCACCGTGATCGGTCCGGAGCACTGTGCCGCGCAGATCGGGGACCGACCTCGCCACGATGATCCCGTCGATCCGGAAGGTCGCGTCCTCGGCCGCCGAGCGGGGGAAGGAGATGCGGGCGACGAGAGTGGTCGCGTCGCCGGCGAAGGTCTCGGGGTCCGAGGTCGTCAGCCGCACCGGTGAGAGGGAGGTGCCGGTCGCGATGACCGACCCTCCCGACACCGTGGGCCCGGCGATCCGGAGGACGGTTGTCTCGAGGTCGGCGACCGCAGTCGCAGCGACCACAGCCGAGGTGGACTGCGTCGCAGCAACGGCGACGCCACCCGCCCAGTTCAGCGAGAGGACGACCGCGGCGAGCACTGCGGTGGCCGGCCGGCGGCGTGGGGCAGGCAGTGACATGTCGTGATCTCCTCGGTTGAGCGCACCTGCCTGACTGCGTGCATCGATCCTCCTCGACCGGGGTAGGTCTCGGTACCGCTGTCACGGTTACCAGCGCCTTACGTGACCACACCCGAGCGACCCACCCACCGCACCAGGTCCGCGCTGACGGCCGGCGTCAGGGCGGGCGTATGAGTGGCCGTCACCGGTCCGTAAGCGCTGAGGTGGCTCCAGCGGCCTACCGTGGCTGAGCGCCTTCCTCCCTCCAGGTCGCCCGGCTCGTGCCCGTCGCGGTCGGCGTGTTCCTCGCACTGGCCGCCTGCTCTCCAGCGCCCGAGCTGAGCTGTGCATCCGGCTTCGGATCGACAATGGGCAGAGACGGGTTCGCGCTGGTGCCGGGCCCGGGTTTCGTCTCGTCGGCAGCCTTCGCCCGTGAGTCGACCTGTCAGGGGCCGGGTGATCTCTCCCCGGGGCTCAACTTCGTCGACGTGCCGTCGGGCACGGCGGCGTTGGCACTGACGATGGTCGACACCGATGACCCGGGGGGAAGGGTGCACTGGATCCAGATCCTGCCTGGTAACGCCCAGGGCATCGAGCAGCACACGCTCGCACTGGGAGCTCGCGAGCTCGTCGACGACTTTGGTGAGGCAACGTATGACGGGCTGTGCCCACCGGCGGGGCCGGCCCGCCACTACGTGCTGAACCTCCTCGCGCTCGCCGCGCCGTTCGCCGCGCCCCCCGCCGCCGACCCCCATGCCGTCGTCGCGGCCCTCCAGTCCGCGGCCACTGCGACGGCGTCGCTCACGGTGACCTACGCCAGGGACTGACGCTCGTCCCTCGGACGGATGGCGGTGTGCCCGGCGTGGTCGCCGTCGCCGTCGGTCGTGGGCCCCGCCTGCGCTCCCGATCGTCCGGTGTCGCGCTCAAAGGAGCAGGTCGAACCACACCTGGTCGAGCAGCGGGATACCGTCGACCTCCAGCCCAGACAGATAGCCGTGCTCTGGGGCGAAGACGTCCTGCACCACGTGGGTCAGGCGAAAGCCACAGCGTCGGGTAAGAGCGCAGGTTGCTGATGTCTGCGGAGCCTGTGGCCAGGACGAGCTGCCGTACGCCGGCTGCGCGCGCGCTTGCTCAACAGCCCGTTCCAGCTGCCCGCCCCGGGATGTCCGGAGCCTGCACCCCTTGGGAAACCGTCTACTACGCTCAATGGAGGGCCCAGCGGCTGAGCTCACCCACCCGTGAGTCTCCGGACTCACCTGAGCGGCTCAGTAACCCGTTCGCGGTCCGGCTTCGCGGTCCAAGTCGGGCAGATGCATCCGCGCGCGCTTCCCGAGCGTATCGGCGGTAGGAGCACCCGCTCCCGTCCCATCACAAAGGAGCACAGCATGCGCGCGCGATCCCTCGCCTACCGGCTGACCGCCTTGACGGCCGGCACCCTCATCCTCAGCTCCCTCCTGGGCGCAGCCCCCGCCGAGACCGCCGTCGCCGGTGGCTCGCCGTACCAGCCGCCGCGGGCGTGCCGACTCCCCTCGGACAGCCCCGGCCTCAAGGAGGGTTTCCCGGTCCAGGACGTCGCCCTTCCCGCCCGCGGTCAACTACGCGCAGCGGTGCTCTTCGTCGACTTCTCCGACGCGCCCGCGGCGCCGCGGTCGCTGAAGGGTGCCCGCGACACCCTCCGGCCGAGCATCGACTACCTCGAGACCGTCTCGCGCGGCGCGCTGCGGGTCACGACCCGCCAGAGTGCGACGTGGGTGCGGATGCCCCATCCCGCCTCCACCTACCGCGTGGGGTCCTCGCCGACCTTCGACAACCACCAGCGGTACATCGCCGACGCGATCCGCGCTGCCGACCCGACCTTCGACTTCGCGGGCATCGACGTCGTCTGGGTGTCCGCGACCCCGCGGGCCACGTCGCTCGCCGGTGGTGCCGAGACCAGCTACCTCGACGTCACCGCCGACGGCACCCACCTCACCCACGCCGTCACGGGCGGCTACTGGCAGACCATCGGCAGCCGGCTCCTATGGGCCGACGAGACGGGGCACTCGTTGGGTCTGCCCGACCTCTACCCCTACGGGGAGGGCACCGTCGACGACACCGTCGGATCCTGGGACGTCATGGGCGACCACTTCGGCCTCTCCCCGGAGCTCTTCGCCTGGCATCGTTACCGGCTGGGGTGGCTGCGCAACACCGAGGTCGCCTGCCTCAGCGGCAAGGCCCCGGCCACGCTGCGTCTCTCGGCGGTCGAGTCCGGGCACGGCACCGCGATGGTCGTCCTGCCGATCGGGCCGTGGCGAGCCATCGTCGTCGAGTCACGGCGGGCCACCGGGCTCGACAGCCGGACCCTCTACCCCGGCGCGCTGATCTACGTCGTCGACACCACCGTGCCGACCGGTGCCCGCCCGATCACCGTGCAGGACACCACCCCCGACAGCGCGCACGGCAGGTACGACGCCCCCTTGACGCAGGGGCGCACCTGGACCGACGTCAACAACGGCACCGTCGTCACCGTCCGGGCCAGCTCGGCCACGGGCGACCTCGTCACCATCGTCCCCGGGCCTCCGCGCGTTTGAGGGATCGTGAAGCAGACCCCCCGATCGAGTACGAGACTGCCCACTGCGCTGCCCCCAACCCCGAGCCGCAGCCCCTATGAGAGCGGCAGAGAAGATGATGCGGTTCAGCCTCCGCGTGCGGCGCGGTGTTAGCAGCCGTTAGCAAACACGTGGGGTCACGGAGAGCTTGTACGCCTGTGACCTGCGGTTTGCGTGGGTGGCCAGGGGCGGGGTCGAACCGCCGACCTCCCGATTTTCAGATCGCGATCATCTGTTCGTGGGTGTCTGCAGGGGTGTCGGTCGTGCTCAGCAGGTGGCGGTTTCGGTCCTGCGGGTCCGGGGTTGTCCGTGCCGTGGTTAGCAGATCCGTTAGCAGGGCCTTTCTTGCTGGCCCTGTCTGCCTCTGCTGTCTGACGCACAGGGGGCCGGTCGAGGGAAGGCGTGCCTTCTTAGCGTTTAAGCACCTCGTGACGGAACATGGACCAGACGCTGACCTTCAGTCCCGGTGTGGTGACCGCGGCGATCTTGCGGATGTACCGGTCGTCGTTGAGTTGGTCCAGGAGCATCTGGGCGAGGTCCTCGCGGGACATGAACGGGCCGTCGGTGCGGGTCTCGGCGATCGCGTATCCGGTGCCGGGCTCGTTGGTTAGCCCGGGCGGGCGCACGATCGTCCAGTCCAGGTCGCTGGCTGACACTGCCGTCTCCATCTTCTCCATGTCGTCGTAGACGGTCTTGCCGAGGTAGTCGCGCATCACCGACCGGGACAGTCGTCCGGCGATCCCGTCGGGCTGGTGGTGAGTGTCCACGCCACCCGAGGTGAGGACGAGCAGGCGCCGCTTGCCTCGACGGGTCATCGAGTCGACCAAGAGGCGGGCGCTTATCGAGTACACCTCGACCGGCTTTCGGGTGAAGGCCGCGCCGATGGTGCAGATGACGGCGTCGGTCTGCGCGACGGCGGCGTCGATGACGCCTTTGTCGGTGGCATCGCCCGCGATGACGTGCAGCCGTTCGTGGCGCAGCGGGAACGTCTCCGGGTGGCGGGTCAGCGCGTGCACGTGGTGGCCGCGGTCCAGCGCCTTCTGCACGGTCAGCCGGCCGGTGGGCCCGTTCGCCCCGAGAATCAGCAGTCGGGCGTCCCGAGGCTGGTGTGCGTCCCCCGCGGTGACGGGGGGGTCGGATGGTGTCGCAGTCACAACTGGCTCGTCTCGTTGGTTGTGAGCTTCTGGGCTGGGCTGCCTGTGAGTGCCGCGCGAAGGTGCGGCATGTCCAGGTCGGTAATTCTCTTCATGGAGTCCTCGTTCAATCAGCAGTTACTAGTGTCGCGTGTTGTAAGTCTTCTTCCGGTGGGGTGAGGGTTTGGCGTGGGCGATGATCTCGTCCGCGCCCTTGGTCCAGGTGAAGGGGTGCGCGCGTTCGTTCCACCCGTCGATGTAGCTGGCGATCGCCGCCTCGAG
>JBBRNQ010000061.1:0-25418 GCA_038230235.1 Actinomycetales bacterium | reverse complement strand
GCGGGGCGTGCGGATCGGCCGGCCGCGGCCAGCAGTGAGAGCTCCCGGTGTCGCACCGTGCCCAGCGTAGCCAGCACGGCCGCTCGCTCGTCCCCGTCGAGGCGGGCGGCCGCCACCTCCAACCCGTAGGCCGCCGCCCGGGACGAGTCGAGCAGGACGGCAGCGGCCGCCCCCGGGAGGGCGTCGGCCGCCGGCCAGGCGACGGGGCGGCCGAGCTCGACCGCCCCGGCGGCGGCGCACGACGCGATGGCGGCGACGAGGGGGCGGTTGGCGGTGCTCAGCCGCGGCAGGACCACGAGCAGGTCGCCGGTGAGGGCAGCCGTCTCGGCGGCGCCCAGGACCGCGACGGTGACCGTGACGGTGGTGGGAGCTGACGACGTGGTCGTCGGGGAGGCAGAGGTGTCCGGAGCCGGCGCCGGGGTCTGGGCCGGGGGTGCTGTCGGCGCCCCGGCAGCACCGGTGACCGCATCGGGGACACCCGCCGTCCGCAGCCGGTCGCGCACGACGCCCGCCTGCGCCTGCTGCAGGGCGGCGAGTCGGGTCGTCGTCGGCGACCCAGGACGCGTCCGCGCGGCCAGGGGAGCGAGGAAGGAGGTGACCGTGAGCACGCGCAGGAGCGCTGCCTCGTCGGTCACCGGGACCCGCGCAGCAGGTGTGGGAGCCGGCTGGTGCTCGAGGCGCACACCGCATCCGGCCACTGCGGTGAGCGTGAGCACCGACCCGCCCAGGCCCGCCGCCCGCAGCAGCACGCGGCGGGAGGGCCCGCCGGGCGTGAGCGGGGCGGACGACGTCATACGGGCAATGCTGTCAGGTCTGCAGGCTGATGACGGCGGATCTGGCGTGGATGCGCCGAGTACCGGGTCCACCCGCGGCCTCGTTACAGTGGGGACACCACCACACCTCGCAGCACCGGCCCTCGTCGGCCGGTACGGAGTGTGTCGTGACATTCGAGAACAGGAGGCTGACATGGTGGACGACCAGGTGAGGTCGGCGCTGTCTGGCCCCCTCGAGCAGCTGGGTCTGGTCCTCGACGACCTGAGCATCGTGACGGCCGGTCGTCGGCGGGTGGTGCGCATCGCGGTCGACCGTGACCTGCGCGACCTGGCGGCCGACGACGCCACGAGCATGGTGCCGTCGTTGTCGCTCGACGAGGTCGCCGAGGCGACCCGTCTGGTCAGTGACGTGCTCGACGGCACCCACGGTGCGGCTGACGCCGGCGCCGGGGCGACGGACGGCGTGGGAGGCACCGGTGGGGCCGGGCCGGTCGACCTGATGGGCGCGGCTCCCTACACGCTGGAGGTGAGCTCGCCGGGCCTGGACCGGCCCCTGCGCGGCCACCGCGCCTTCCGGCGCAACGTCGGGCGTCTCGTGGCCCTGAGGCTCGAGTCCGACGAGGTGCTGACGGCCCGGCTGCTGGCCGTCGGTGACGCCGCCGAGGGGACGGCCCTCGTCGAGGTGCCGGCCACGAAGAAGCACCCCGCCCAGCGCCGTGAGCTACGGCTCGCGGAGGTGGCGTCGGCCACGGTGCAGGTGGAGTTCAACCGACCCGCCGCGAGCGAGGCGTCGTACGACGAGACGCAGGAGAACGACGAGACCGACGAGACGACTGAGACCGAGGAGACCGACGATGGACATTGACCTCGCTGCCCTGAGGGCGCTGGAGCGTGAGCGGGAGATCAGCCTCGACATCCTCATCCCGGCGATCGAGCAGGCCCTGCTCGTGGCCTACCACCGCACCGACGGGTCGCAACGGCTGGCCCGGGTCGAGCTCGACCGCAAGACGGGGCACGTGGTCGTGCTCGCGCGTGAGGAGGGCGAGCTGCTGCCCGCCGAGGACGGTGAGCGTCCCGTGCGGGCCGAGGCGGGTCCCGAGTTCGACGACACCCCTCACGGCTTCGGCCGGGTGGCGGCCTCGACCGCGCGCCAGGTCATCGTGCAGCGCCTGCGCGACCTCGAGGAGGAGGCCATCCTCGGGGACTTCCGTGGGCGCGAGGGAGACATCGTCTCCGGGGTCATCCAGCAGAGCAACAGCCCCCAGCACGTGCTGGTCGACTTCGGCACGGTGGAGGGCATCCTGCCCCTGGCCGAGCAGGTGCCGGGGGAGTCCTACCGTCACGGCGAACGGCTGCGGTGCTTCGTCGTGAGCGTCAAGCGGGGGCCCCGGGGGCCCCAGATCGGGCTCTCGCGCTCGCACCCCAACCTCGTGCGCTCGCTCTTCAAGCTCGAGGTGCCCGAGATCGCCGACGGGACGGTCGAGATCGCGGCCCTCGCGCGGGAGGCCGGGCACCGGACCAAGATCGCCGTCCACGCCAAGGTCGCCGGGGTGAACGCCAAGGGCGCCTGCATCGGACCCATGGGGGCCCGGGTGCGTGCGGTGATGACCGAGCTGCAGGGCGAGAAGATCGACATCGTCGACTACGAGGTCGACCCGCGGGCGTTCGTGGCCGCCGCGCTGTCACCCGCACGGGTGCAGTCGGTCGAGGTCGTCGACGCCGCGATGAAGGCGGCCCGCGTCATCGTCCCGGACTACCAGCTCTCGCTAGCGATCGGCAAGGAGGGGCAGAATGCCCGACTCGCCCACAAGCTGACGGGCTGGCGGATCGACATCCGGTCCGACACGGCCCCGGTCGCCGCTCTTGACGAGGTGGCCCCCGAGGGGGAGTAGAGTTGGATGTGACCGATCGGACTGGACTCCGTGCTCGGCAGCCCCTCACACCCCAGCGGATGTGCGTGGGATGTCGCGGCAGGGATAGCCGTTCGGTTCTCCTGCGGGTGGTTGCGACCGTGGAGGACGGCGGAGACGTCGTCCTCACGCCCGACCTGGCTCGTTCTCGGTCCGGGCGGGGTGCATGGCTGCACCCGAGCACGGACTGCTTCGAGCAGGCCGTGCGCCGCAGGGCGTTGACCCGGGCCCTGCGTCTGGCCTCCGGGCCGGATGTCAGACCCGTGAGGGAGCATCTCGAGCACATCGAGGGCGCCCTCGCAGGAGCACCACCTGTCCTCGTACGACAAGACCAACCGAAAGCGGGTCAGACGCTGATGAGCACCCGATGAGTACTCAGCGATGAACAAGCTTTAATCCGGTCTGCCTGCAGAGACTTCTCTGGGGTCGGACCACCCAGAGAAGGAGAAACGTGGCCAAGGTCCGTGTCTATGAGCTCGCGAAAGAGCTCGGCGCAGAAAGCAAGACCCTCCTCGCGTGGCTGAAGGAGGAGGGCGAGTTCGTGCGCTCTGCCTCGTCCACCATCGAGGCTCCCGTCGTCCGTCGGACGAAGGACAAGTTCCCGTCAGAGCTGCGGTCGGGTGGTGACGCCCCCGCGGCGGCCCCGACCCCCGCGGCTCCGTCGTCGGCCCGTCCGGGCCCCTCGCCCGCACCGTCCGCGCCGGCGGCTCACGGTGGGGCCTCGCCGGCCGCCGCCGCTCCCTCGGCCCCCTCGGTGGCTGCCGCCGCACCTGCTCCGGCTGCCCGGTCGGGCTCGTCGGCCCCGGCGCCGGCCGCGGCTCGTCCGGCCGCTGCTGCAGTCCGCCCGGCCGCCGGGTCCCCCGGGCCGTCGGCCCCGGCGCCCTCACCGGCCCGCCCGGCTGCCTCGGCCCCCGCCCCCAGCCGTCCGTCGGCGCCCGCGCCCAGCGCGCCGGCTCCGGCGTCGGTCCCGGCCGCTGCAGCATCGGCACCCGCCGCTCCGGGGCCGGCCGCGTCAGTTCCGGCTGCCTCGGCTCCGGCTGCCCGCGCCCCGCGTGAGGGTGGAGCCGCCACTCCGGGCCCGCGCCCGGCCCCCCGTCCTGGCGCCCCGCGCCCGGGCAACAACCCCTTCGCCCCCAGTCAGGGGATGGGACGTCAGCCCGCGGCTCGCGACTCGTCGCGTCCGGGAAACAACCCCTTCGCCCCCAGCCAGGGCATGCCCCGTCCGCAGTCGCGGCCGGGTGCTCCCGGCCCTGGCGCCCCGGGCGCAGGGCCCGGCGGTCCTCGTCCGGGCGGCCCCAGCGGGCCTGCCGGTCCCCGTCCGGGAGGGCCTCGCCCCAGCCCGGGCATGATGCCCGACCGCTCGGCCGTCGCCCGTCCCGGTGCCCGCCCCGCGGGTGGACCCGGTCGACCCGGCGGCCCCGGTCGTCCCGGCGGTGCCGGTGGCGGCTTCGCGGGCGGCGGTGCCCGCCCGGGCTTCGCCGGTCGTGGTGGCGGTGCCGGTCGTGGCACCACCGCGGGGGCCTTCGGTCGCGGTGGCGGACGGCCCGTGCGCGGACGCAAGTCCAAGCGGGCCAAGCGCCAGGAGTTCGAGCAGATGCAGGCCCCGACGATCGGTGGCGTGTCGGTGCCCCACGGCGACGGCAAGACCGTCGTGCGGATGCGCCGCGGCGCGTCGCTGACCGACTTCGCCGACAAGATCAACGCCAGCCCGGCGTCGCTGGTCACCGTGCTGTTCCACCTCGGTGAGATGTCCACGGCGACCCAGTCGCTCGACGAGGACACGTTCCGCCTCCTCGGGGCCGAGCTGGGCTTCGACATCCAGGTCGTCTCGCCCGAGGACGAGGAGCGCGAGCTGCTCGGCCAGTTCAACATCGACCTCGAGGCCGAGCTCGAGGCCGAGGACGACGACGAGCTCTTCGCCCGACCGCCGGTCGTCACCGTCGTCGGCCACGTCGACCACGGAAAGACCAAGCTCCTCGACGCCATCCGCTCGGCGAAGGTCGCCGAGGGTGAGGCGGGCGGGATCACGCAGCACATCGGTGCCTACCAGGTCGTCACCGAGCTCGAGGGCGTCGAGCGTCCGATCACCTTCATCGACACCCCGGGTCACGAGGCGTTCACCGCCATGCGTGCTCGTGGTGCCAAGGTGACCGACATCGCCATCCTCGTCATCGCGGCCGACGACGGCGTCATGCCGCAGACGGTCGAGGCCATCAACCACATGCAGGCGGCCAACGTGCCGATCGTGGTGGCGGTCAACAAGATCGACAAGGAGGGCGCCAACCCGGAGAAGATCCGGCAGCAGCTCACCGAGTACAACCTCGTGGCCGAGGAGTACGGCGGCGACACGATGTTCGTCGACGTCTCGGCGAAGAGCGGCACCAACATCGACGGCCTCCTCGAGGCGGTCCTGCTGACGGCCGACGCGTCGCTCGACCTGCGGGCCAACCCCGACAAGGACGCCCGCGGTGTCGCGATCGAGACCCACCTCGACAAGGGCCGCGGCCCCGTCGCGACGGTGCTCGTGCAGTCCGGCACGCTCCACGTCGGTGACTCGATCGTGGCGGGTGCGGGCTTCGGCCGCGTGCGGGCCATGCTCGACGAGGACGGCAACAGCCTCACCGAGGCGGGCCCCGCCCGTCCCGTGCTGGTCCTCGGACTGACCTCCGTGCCGGGCGCCGGTGACACGTTCCTCGTGGCCCCCGACGACCGCACGGCGCGCCAGATCGCCGAGCGTCGCGAGGCCGCCACCCGGGCCGCGTCGCTGGCCAAGGCCCGCAAGCGGATCAGCCTGGAGGACCTCAACGAGGCCCTCGCGGCTGGCAAGGTCGACACGCTCAACCTCATCCTCAAGGGTGACGCGAGCGGTGCCGTCGAGGCCCTGGAAGACGCCCTGCTCCAGATCGACGTCGGCAACGAGGTCGAGCTGCGGATCATCGACCGCGGTGTCGGTGCGATCACGATGAACAACATCAACCTCGCGGTGGCCTCCGACGCGATCATCATCGGCTTCAACGTGAAGGCGGAGGGCCAGAACGCCGTCTACGCCGAGCGTGAGGGCGTGGAGGTGCGCTACTACTCGGTGATCTACCAGGCCATCGACGAGATCGAGCAGGCGCTCAAGGGCATGCTCAAGCCGGAGTACGAGGAGGTCTCGCTCGGCGAGGCCGAGATCCGCGAGATCTTCCGGTCGAGCAAGTTCGGCAACGTCGCCGGCTCGATCGTCCGCTCCGGTGAGATGCGGCGCGGCGCCAAGGCGCGCGTCCTGCGTGGCGGCACGGTAGTCGGCGAGAGCGTCGACATCGCCGGGCTGCGGCGCTTCAAGGACGACGTCACCGAGGTCCGTGAGGGCTTCGAGTGCGGTATCAACCTCGGGTCGTTCAACGACCTGCAGATCGAGGACGTCATCCAGACGTACGAGATGCGCGAGAAGCCGCGGGCCTGACCGGTCCACTCGTTCCACCCGGTGTGCGGGCGGGGGCCTCGGCTCTCGCCCGCACACCGCTCTCGCCCGCACACCGCCCGCAGCCGCAACCGCAGCGGTGGCGGGTGGTCGACCGTCCACGGTGAGACGGCCGCCCTCGGGCGGTCGGCACTCCATCCGGGTCGAACCACTTCTCAGCAGGACCACCTCCGCAGGACCACCAGCAGGCAGGAGCACGCCATGGCCGACCCGGCACGCGCCCGCAAGGTCGCCGACCGCATCAAGGTCGTCGTCGCCGAGTACCTCGAGTACCGCATCAAGGACGAGCGGCTCGGCTTCATCACCATCACCGACGTGCGGGTCACCGGTGACCTGCAGAACGCCACCGTCTTCTACACCGCCTACGGCAGCGCCGCCGAGCAGGAGGACACCGGGCGCGCGCTCGAGACGGCGCGCGGACGGATCCGCTCCGCCGTCGGGCAGCAGCTCGGCATCCGTCTGACGCCGACGCTCGCGTTCGTGCAGGACGCACTCCCCGAAGGTGCCGCGCACCTCGAGGACGTGCTGGCCGCCACGATCGCCGCCGACCTGGAGCTGGCCAAGGCGCGTGAGGGAGCAGTCCACGCGGGGGAGGCAGACCCGTACCGCAAGCCGGTGGTCGAGGAGGCCGACGAGGTGGACGAGCCGGACGAGCTGGCCACTGAGCCCGCCGGCCCACCCGAGGGCGATGACCGCTGACGGTCTGCTCGTCGTCGACAAGCCGGCGGGCTGGACCAGCCACGACGTCGTGGCCAAGTCGCGCTGGGTCTGCGGCACCCGCAAGGTCGGGCACGCCGGCACCCTCGACCCGATGGCGACCGGGGTGCTCGTCCTCGGTGTCGGGCGCGCCACCAAGCTGCTCACCTACCTCGTCGGGTGCGACAAGGCCTACACCGCGACCATCCGGCTGGGGCAGACCACGGTGACCGACGACGCCGAGGGTGAGGTCACCGCGACGGTGCCGGCCGCCGACGTGACCGAGGAGGCGGTGCGCCAGGCGGTCGCCGGTCTGACCGGCGCGATCGCGCAGGTGCCCTCGTCGGTGAGCGCGATCAAGGTGGACGGGAAACGCTCGTACGCACGCGTGCGTGGTGGCGAGCAGGTGGCCCTCGCGCCGAGGGCGGTGACGGTCTCGCGGTTCGAGGTGACGGCCGTACGGCGGGTCGTCGGTGAGCCCGACGACCACGACGCAGCACACGTCCTGGATGTGCTGGATGTGCTGGATGTCGACGTCGAGGTCGAGGTGTCGTCCGGGACGTACGTCCGGGCGCTGGCCCGGGACCTCGGGGCCGAGCTCGGGGTCGGGGGCCACCTGACCGCGCTGCGGCGCACCCGGGTGGGGCGCTTCGGGCTCGACGCCGCTCACCAGCTCGACCACCTCGTCCGTCTCGCCGAGCAGGCCGAGGCTGCGGGAGAGCGCCGGGGGATGCACCTACCGGTCGTGTCGATGGGTGACGCCGCTCGGGCGCAGTTCGCCGTCCACGAGGTGAGCACCGACGAGGTGCGCACCATCGGCTACGGGCAGCGGATCGCGTCGGCGCTGCCCGGTGCACCCCTCGTCGCAGCTCTCGGGCCGGACGGTGAGCTGGTGGCGATGCTCGACGAGACGCAGGGTCAGGCGAGGTCGCTCGTGGTGTTCCCACCCGGCAACGGCTGACCGGCGCGTGACGTCGGGCCCCAGGTGACGTCAGGCCACGGGTGGCGTCGCTCGACGGTCCATCTCGCGCCACGTGGGGTCGACGGCCGGCAGCATGGTCACGAGGAGGTAGGCGCCGCCGCACGCCAGGAGAGCGAGGGTGAGGCCCCACCCGTCGACGAGGAGACCACCGACGAGACCGCCGAGCGGCATCAGGCTCCAGGCCATCGAGGTGACCAGGGACGAGACCCGGCCCACGAGGTGCGCGGGGATCCGTTCGAACTCGACGGCGCCGAGGATCGGGTTGATGAAGCCCGCGGCGAAGCCGGCCAGGCCCAGGGTGGTGAGCAGGGCCCAGACCGGGGTGTCGAAGGCCAGGACGACGAATCTTGGGAGGCCGGCGACCATGAAGGCCCCGAGGTAGATCGCGTAGCGGGGCAGGCGGGACGCCCACACGGCGGCCGCGAGGGCCCCCAGGGCTGACAGCCCGCCGAAGACGCCGAGCAACAGCCCGAGCGCCGCGGCGCCCCGCGTGCTGTCGACCGCCCAGACCGGCAGCAGCACGGAGACCCACGCCTGGTCGATGACGTTGGTCATCGCCACCATGACCGCGATCCCCAGCAGGAGACGGTCACTGCGGAGGAACTGCCAGCCCACGCGGAGCTGCCCGAGGTAGGAGAGCGAGTCGGCGTCGGGCTCCGGGTCGCCTGCGTCGTCGAGGACGCCGGCTCCTCGCAGCCCGGCGGTGGCCCACAGCAGCACGACCGCCGAGACCGCGAAGCTCGCGGCGTCGACGAAGAGCGCGTTCGCGGGCCCGGCTGCCGCCACCAGCGCACCGGCGATCACGGCGCCGTACATCGTCGCCGTGCGCTCGACCGTGCCGGCCAGCCCGGTCACCCGCTCCATCGGGACGCCGGCGGTGGCGGCCACCTGGGGGGCCAACGCGTTCTTGGCGGCGTCACCGGGCCCGCGCAGCGCTCCGGCGACCGCGACGAGGGCGAGGAAGGCACCGAAGGGGAGCCGCTCGGCGTCGTACAGCAGAGGTATGGATACGACGACCAGGGTCGAGCCGAGGTCGCAGGTCACCGCCACCCGACGCGCGCCGATCCGGTCGACGACGGGGCCGCACAGGGCCTTGAGGGCGATCAGGGGCACCATCTCGACGAAGGCGACGAGGCCCGTCCGGGTGGCGCTGCCCGTCGACATCAGCACGAAGAGCGGGATGGCGATCATCGACACCCTCGTGCCGGTGACCGAGACGATGTCGGCGGCCAGCCACCCGACGAGGGGGCGCCGACGGCGGACCGCCGTCTCGGCGCTGGGCGGCTGCGTGGCCGTGGTCATCGGTCGCCTCCCAGCTGGCCGGGGCGGGCGAAGCCGTTGAGGTTGACGACGTAGGTCGCGACGTCCTCTCCCTCTTCCTCCTCGGTGGTCGACTCCATGACCTCCTGCAACCGCTCGAGCAGGCGGCTCGCACCGGCGGGGCTGACCCGCAGGTGCCAGTCGTTGTAGGTGGTCACCTCCCGCCAGCCCCGGGGCAGCAGTGGCAGCTCCTCGACGCTGCGCTGGAGCTGCTCGGAGTAGATGGTCACGACCGACTGCAGGTAGGCGTCCGTCGTGTCGTTGGCCTCGACGTCGTCCGGCGGCGGGTTGGCGGTGCGGGTGCTGGAGTAGGTGGCGCGCCACCATCGCTCCCGTCCGGTGCCCCGCTCGGAGTCCTCCTCGATGAACCCGTGCGTGGCCAGCTGACGCAGGTGGTACGACGTCGCGCCGGTGTTGAGGCCCAGGGCGCGGGCGAGGCTCGTGGCGGTGGCCGGACCGTCGACCCGCAGCATGCCGAGCATGCGCAGGCGGGCCGGGTGGGTGAGCGCCTTCAGCTGCTGGGGGCTCGGGGTGATGGAGCTCGGGGGGCTGGAGTCGGGCGGCATGACCGCAAAGATACCTTTGCAAAGAAAGCTTTGCAATAGAAGGCGAGGGATGGGACGGGCGCGCCCGACCAGGCCGAGCGTGGCCCACAACCCGTCGGCCGGCTCTCGCTCGCGAAGGCGGCCCAGATCGCCCGCTGGACCAAGGACGGGGGGCTCAGCCCTTGCGGGCGACGATCACGTCGCGGTGGATCCCCGCGTCCACCCGGTGCGCCATCCTCAGGTAGGGCTCCTCGGCACAGACCTCGAGCCCCACTCCTGCGCAGAGGTCGGTCAGGTCGGCCCGGCTGAGGCCGTGGGTGTTCCATGCGATGCCCACCGCTCCACCGGTGCGCACCACGGATGCCCACACCGGCAGGGCCTCAGCGAGCAGGTCGGCGGGGGAGCGGTCGCGACTCGAGCCCGAGCGGGAGCCGTGGGCAACCCCGTAGGGCGCGTCGGTGACGATGGCGTCGACCTTGCGGCGGCCGAGGAGCTCGCCCGTCTCGAGGGTGTCGGCAGCCCACAGCGACAGGTGCTGCCGCTCCCCGGCCTTCCACGCGACCACGTCGGGGTTGAGCTGGGCGGTCAGCTGCTCAGCCACCTGACGTCCGTCTCGGCGCAATGGAGCCATCGAGATCGTGTGCTTCAGACGCTTGCGACGCAGCCACGTGGTGAGGAAGGCCGCGTAGGCCTCCACCTCGCGGCGCTCCAGCTCCACACCGTAGGTGTCGTGACCGAGAGCGAGCGCCCAGCTGAGGGTCGTGCCCCGCCCCGCGAGAGGGTCCAGGACCGTGAACCGGTGCCGCCCCAGGCGGTCACCCCAGGCGGTCGACGCGAGCGTGACGTTGAGCAGTGCCCGGGTGAACTGCTCGTTGGTGCGGCCGGGGTACTTCGGGATGGTCAGGAGGTCGTCGTCGAGACGCATCGACCTCGCCAGCTCCAGCGGTCGCAGCAGCTCTCCCTCGCGGGCGAAGAGCGCGTGCGACGCCGACAGCTCACCGAGTGCCGTCAACGCCGGGTCGGAGGGCTGACCGGAGGGCTGGCCGGAGAGTTCACCCGAGGGCGGGCCGGAGGGGTGCGTCGAGGGTCCGGCGTCCAGCTCCACCTCGAGGTAGTCCACACCCGCCACTCGCACGGGCTCCACCGACGAGACCGACCCTCCCACCCCGGCGGCGGCCAGCACCGCCAGCTCGGCGGCGACGACGCCCGGGGCGTTCCCGGCATACACGCGGTTGCTGGACGGGGCGAGGAGCAACAGGAGGCGGGTCACGGCGGGTCAGCCTAGGGGGCCTTCGTGCCGTTCGCCGGGTCGCGTCGGGTTGCACCGTCTCGCGGCGTGCGCCGACTCACCCACCTCCGGCGTCTCGCCCGACCGCCGCGCTTCGTAGAGTGTCACCGTGCACGTGTGGAACAGCCTCGACGACATCTCGACCGACCTCGGTCGCACCGTCGTGACCCTCGGCAACTTCGACGGGGTGCACCGGGGTCACCGGGCGGTGCTCTCGCGCGTCGTCGAGCGGTCCACCGCCCTCGGCCTGACGTCGGTCGCCGTGACCTTCGAGCCGCACCCGATCGCCGTGCTCTACCCCGAGCGCGCCCCCGCGATGCTGCTGTCGTTGGACCAACGCACCGGCCTGCTCGCCCAGACCGGCATCGACGCGACCCTCGTGCTGACCTTCACCAGGGAGTTCGCTCAGCTGACGCCCCAGGCCTTCGTGCAGCAGGTCTTCGTCGACGCCCTCCACGCGGCTGTCGTCGTCGTGGGGAAGGACACCCGCTTCGGGGTGCGCAACACCGGCAACGTCGACACCCTGCGCGAGCTGGGTGATGCGCTCGGCTTCGAGGTCGTCACCCTCGAGGACATCGGCGACAGCGGTGACCTCGGCGACGGTGCGCGCTGGTCGTCCTCCATGGTGCGCAGCCAGCTCGCCGAGGGCGACGTCGAGAGTGCCGCCGACATCCTCGGTCGTCCTCCCCTGCTCGCCGGCACCGTGGTGCACGGCGACCACCGTGGCCGCGAGCTCGGCTACCCCACGGCCAACCTCAGCCCCGACATCGAGGGCCTCGTGCCCGCTGACGGGGTCTATGCCGGGTGGCTGACGCGCCTCGACGAGCCGGTCGGCTCCCAGAACCGCACCCTCCCGGCTGCGGTGTCGATCGGGACCAACCCGACCTTCGATGGCACTGAGCGTCGGGTCGAGGCCTACGTGCTCGACCGCACCGACCTCGACCTCTACGGGGAGCGGGTCACCTACGAGCTGGTACGGAGGCTGCGTCCCACCCTGCGCTTCGACGGCATCGAGCCGCTCGTCGCCCAGATGGAGACCGACGTGGCGCAGTGCCGAGAGATCCTCAGCTCCATCGTCCCCACCTGAGGCTTCGGGCCTATCGTCGGGTGATGGTGGCCTCGGCAGCAGCGTCCCCGCAGTCCCCGCCCGCCGTGGTCTCTGCGCGGGACGGGGCACCGCTGCCGACCCCGCCGCTGGCGCGAGCCTCCGTCCTGTCGGCCGCGGCGGCGGTGGCCGTCGTCCTCAGCGCGACCAGCAACGCCTACGGTTACCACCGGGACGAGCTCTACTTCCGCATGCTCCCCGCCGCCTGGGGCTACGTCGACCAGCCGCCGCTCGCCCCCGCCCTCGCCCGAGGGGTGTCGGCGCTCGTCGACCAGCCGTGGGCCCTGCGGGTGCCGTCGACGCTGGCGGCCATCGTCACGGTCCTGCTGACGGCGCTCGTGACGCGCGAGCTGGGCGGCGGACATCGCGCCCAGACGCTGGCGGCCTGGGGGGTCGGCTTCGGTGCCTACCCCCTCGCGTTCGGTCACCTCCTGCTGACCAGCGGGATCGACCTGATGATGTGGGTGGCCCTGCTGCTCGCTCTCGTGCGCGCCCTCGTGCGCTCCGGTACTGCCGCGGGCAGACGATGGTGGCTCGGGGTCGGAGCGGCGGCCGGGCTGGCGACCTACGACAAGCTGCTCGTCTCGTTGCTCGTCGCGGCGCTCGTGACCGGTATCGCCGTCGCAGGCCCGTGGCGCCTGCCGTGGCGCTGGGTGGGCCTCGGCGCCGTGCTCGGCCTCGTCCTCGCCCTGCCTACGGTGGTCTTCCAGGCCACCCACGGCTGGCCGCAGATCGAGATGGGGCGGGCGCTCGGGAGCAAGCACGCCAGCGAGACCCGAGTCCTCATGTGGCCGCTGCTGCTGCTCCTGCTGGGGCCGCTGCTCGTGCCCATCTGGGCGCGGGGCTGGTGGCAGCTGCTGCGCTCACCGAGGTGGCGGCCGGTGCGGGGGCTCGCGGTCGCCTTCGTCGCGCTCCTCGCGCTGACATTCGTCGGTGGTGGGCAGGTCTACTACCCCCTCGGCCTGCTCGTCGTGCTCTTCGCCGCCGGCTGCGTGGGGGCGGACGAGGTCGGCAGGCGAGGGTGGCGCACCCTCGTCGTCGGGGTGAGCCTCAACGGCCTGGTGGCCGCGGTGATCTCGCTCCAGCTCGTGCCGGTCTCCGTCCTGGCGCTCACCCCGGTCATCGCGGTCAACCAGGCAGCCGGCGACCAGGTCGGCTGGCCCACCTACGTGCGGCAGGTCGGCGGGGTCTACGACGCCCTGCCGCCGGCCGAGCGGGCGGTCGCGCTCGTCGTCGCCGGCAACTACGGCGAGGCGGGGGCGATCGACCGGTACGGCGCGACGTACGGTCTGCCCCGTCCCTTCTCCGGCCACAACGCCCTGGCCGAAGAGGCGCCGCCGGACACCAGGGCTCCGGCGGTCGTCGTGGGGGAGGGGGCCGTGCGAGTGGCCTCGCGCTTCGCGACCTGTGCTGTCGTCACGCGCCTCGACAACGGGGCCGACCTCGCTCACCCGGTCGACAACGAGGAGCAGGGTGAGCCGGTCGCCGTGTGCCGCGACCCGCGCCAGACGTGGGCGCAGGTCTGGCCGGCTTTCCGTCACCTGGACTGAGCTGGGCCGAGCTGGACTCCCTGGCCCTAGCCTGAGGTCATGGACCTGACCGAGATCAGCGTCACGACCTTCAACCTCATGAACTTCCAGCTGCCAGGGCGGTCGATGCACCCGGGGCAGAAGCCCTGGACCCAGGCGGAGTACGACGCCAAGGTCGACTGGATCGGGCGGACGCTGCTCGATCTCGACCCCGACGTCGTCGGTCTGCAGGAGCTGTGGCACCGCGACGCCATGGCCGCGGTGCTCGAGCACGCCGGCCTCAGCGACGTCTACGACCTGCTCGCGGCACCGGCCGACGGCTCGTCCATCATCTGTGCCGCCCTGGTGCGCAAGGGTCTGCTCGTCGGCAGTCCCACCTGGCTGGAGGCCTTCCCCGATGCCGTCCGGCTCGAGTCGAACGAGGCGATGGACACGCAGTCACCCGAGATCAGCGTGCGGATCCGCGGCTTCTCTCGACCCGTCCTGCGCTTCCAGGTCGCGCTGCGGGACGCCGAACCCCACACCGAGGTCTTCGTCACCCACCTCAAGTCCAAGTTGGCCACCCGGATCGATACCGAGCAGTGGTACCGGGCTGACCCCGCCACCTACCAACCGCACACGCTCGCGATCGGGACCGCGATCTCCACGATCCGCCGCACGGCGGAGGCTGCGGCCCTGAGGGTCCTGCTGACGGGCGTGATGAAGGGCAGCGACACCCCGGTGATCGTGCTCGGTGACGTCAACGACGACAAGACCAGCAACACGGTCGGCATCCTCACCGAGCAGCCTCGCTACCTGGTCGGACAGGTCCCGGGAGGCGCGGACAACGGTCTCTACACGGCACAGACCCTGCAGGAGCTGCGCAGTGTGCGCGACGTCTACTACACCTACGTGCACGAGGAGGTGCGGGAGTCCCTCGACCAGGTCCTGGTGTCCGAGCAGTTCTACGACATGAGCCGCAAGCGGAAGTGGCTCTTCGACGGGCTGGTCATCACCAACGACCACCTCAACGAGGAGGACCACAAGGCGCGCGGCACCAGCGACCACGGGGTGGTGCGGGTGCGCTTCCGCTGGCGGCCGGCCACCGCCTGAGACCGGCGCGGGCTGAGCCCGTCGCGCGCGGCGGACGGCGCGGGCACACCGCCCTGCTGGCGCCAATCGGGTGAGGACGGGGCGATGGGAGTGACGACGCCACCGTCATCCGCGCTCGTGCGGTAGCAGCCCCCAGGAGGGCGCCGAGTCGACGAGCAGCCGCCGCAGGTGGGTGACCGAGGGGCTCGCGCCCATGCTCCGGCGCCAGGTGACGCTCACCGTGCGCGTGACCCGGGGCACGACCGGCAGGACGACGACGCCCGCGGGGATCGCCTCGCGGCCGAGACGGGGGATGAGCGACACGGCCGCGCCGTGCTCCACCAGCGCGATGTGCGAGCTGAACTCCGCCGCCCAGTAAGCGATTCGCGGCGGTTCGCCGGTCTGCTCGAAGAGCCTGGTCAGCCACTGGTGGCACACGCTGCCCACCGGAGCGCAGGCGAAGACGTCGTCACGCAGGTCTGCGGGCGAGACGTGGGCGCGGTCAGCCAGTCGATGGCCGATCGGCACCAGGACGTCAGCGACGTCGAGCCCGACGACCTCGTGGTCCAGGTGGGTGGGGGGCGTCGGCCGCATGTCGCCCCAGTGGTGCACCACCGCGAGGTCGACGCGGCCGGAGGCGACGAGGTCGACCGCCTCGGGTGGGTCGAGCTCGACCACCTCGAGCGAGATGCCGGAGTCGTCGTCGGCGAGCCGCCGCAGCAGGGGTGCGACGACGCCCCGTACGGCGGTCGAGAAGGCGGCCATCCGCACCCGACCGCCCACGACCCCCGCACCGGCGGCGACGTCGGCCTCGAGCGCCTCCATGGCGGCGAGCAGCTCGGCGCCCCGGTCGGCGAGGCGATGACCGGCCTCGGTGAGCAGGATGCCGCGACCGTAGCGCTCGACGACGGCAGCCCCGGCCTGTCGCTCGAGCTTCTTCAGCTGCTGCGACACGGCCGAGGGGGTGCAGAGCAGCACGTCGGCCGCGGCGACGACCGACCCGTGGTCGCGCACGGCGCCCAGAGTGCGCAGGAGGCTGAGGTCGATCACCGAGCCAGTCAACCATGCAGTGCTGCTTCACGATAGACGGCAGGACGATTCGCTGGTGCTAACACGTCGAGACCCGGATGATGAGGGTATGCCCCCTCGTCACGCCGCCCTCGCCGTCGTGGTCACCGTGGTGTGGGGCGCCAACTTCGTCGTGATCGACGCCGGGCTGGGGGACCTGCCCCCGCTGACCTTCGTCGTGCTGCGCTTCCTGCTCGTGCTCGTGCCGGCCATCTTCCTCGTGCCCCGCCCAGCCATCCGCTGGCGCGACCTCGCGGCCGTGGGGCTGCTGATGAGCGCGGCCCAGTTCGGCCTGCTCTACACCTCGCTGCACCTGGGCATGCCGCCCGGCCTGGCCTCGCTCGTCCTGCAGGCGCAGGTCGTCTTCACGGTCGTCATCGCCGCCGTCGCCATCCGCGAGCGTCCCACCGTGCCCCAGCAGGTCGGCGTGCTGGTCGGGCTCGTGGGGCTCGCCATCGTGGCCCTCGGCCGGGGCGCCGCCACCCCGCTGCTGGCCCTGCTCCTGTGCGTCGCCGCCGCGCTCGCCTGGGCGGCCGGCAACGTCGTGGCGCGTCGGGTGGGCACCGCCTCCGGCCTCGGCCTGACCGTCTGGTCGGCCCTGTTCGTGCCGCTGCCGGTCCTCGCCCTCAACCTCGTGGTCGACGGACCCCAGGCGATCCTCACCGGCCTGAGCCACGTCGGCTGGGCGACGCTGCTCTCGAGCGCCTACACGGCCTACCTCTGCTCGCTGTTCGGGTACGGCGTGTGGAACTCCCTCCTGGCCCGGCACCAGGCGTCCGCCGTGGTGCCGTTCACCCTCCTCGTGCCTGTCAGCGGCATCGCCACCGCCTGGATCGCGTACGGCGAGCGCCCCGGGGTGGCGTCCGCAGTCGGCGGCCTCGTGCTCATGGCCGGGGTGGTCGTCACGGTGCTCGCCGCCCGGCGCCGGGCCAGGGTCGTGGGGGTGCCGGACGGGGTGGCACCGCTAGCGCCGGTCGCACCGGTCGCGCCGGTGGCTTCGGTGTCGCCGACGAGCCCCCCGCGACCCAGGCACGTGACACCCACGGGTGTCGGTCTGGTGTCGAAAGCCGGGGCCCACCTACCGCCGGTCGGCTCGACTTGTCAGGATGGGCACTCCTGACGACGGTGTCGGACCGACACCGCCGTTCCCCCTCGATGAGGAGATGTGGCGTGCCCCAGCTGTCGGCAGTGGACGAGGTCGTTGACGAGCAGGTCCTACGTGGTCGGGCTCCCAGCCTGGCCCGGCTCTTCCGTGACCGGGTGACCACCAGCGGCACCGGTGTGGCGTTCCAGTTCTTCCGCCCCGGCGCCTCGGGCCAGGACGAGCTCGTCGACCTCACGTGGGACGAGACCCGCGGGCGCGTCGACGCGCTCGCCGCCGGTCTCGTCGCCCTGGGCGTCGAGCCCGAGGACCGGGTCGCCATCGCTGCCTCGACGCGCATCGAGTGGGTGCTGGCCGACCTCGCCATCATGACCGCGGGCGCCGCCACCACGACGATCTACCCGTCGTCCAACGAGGAGGACGTCGCCTACATCGTCGCCGACTCCGGCAGCCGGGTGGTCTTCGCCGAGGACGCCACCCAGGTGGCCAAGCTGCGCCACTTCCGCTCCGAGCTGCCAGACCTGATGACGGTCGTCACCCTCGAGCCCAGCCGGGCCACGGGCCCGACGGGAGACGCCCCCGCGACCGACGCCGCAGCCGACGAAAGCGACGGCGGCTGGGTGATCGGCGTCGACGACCTCGCCGACCTCGGGCGCGACCTGATGGCGAGGCACCCGACGGTGCTCGACGAGCGGGTCGCCGCGATCACCCCCGACAGCCTCGCGACGATCATCTACACCTCCGGCACCACCGGACGCCCCAAGGGGGTGCGGCTGACCCACGACTCCTTCACCTACATGGCCGCGGCGAGCGCCGCGATGGGCGAGATGAAGGCCGATGACGTCCAGTTCGTCTGGCTGCCCCTGTCGCACGTCTTCGGCAAGCTGATGATCGCCCTCCCGCTCCAGATCGGCTTCACCACGGCGATCGACGGGCGCATCGACAAGATCATCGACAACCTCGCGGTCATCCACCCGACCTTCATGGGCGCCGTCCCGCGCATCTTCGAGAAGGCGCACGCTCGCATCACGTCGATGTTCGCCGCCGAGACCGGTGCCAAGAAGCGGCTCATCGACTGGTCCCTCGCCACGGCGTACAAGGGGCTGGCGGTCCGCGAGGGCGGCGAGGAGCCCGGCGCCGCCCTGTCCGCCCAGCTGGCAGTCGCCGACCGCCTCGTGCTCTCCAAGGTCCGCGAGCGGTTCGGAGGGAGGATGCGCTTCATGATCAGCGGGTCGGCACCGCTCAGCCCCGAGATCGCCCGGTGGTTCGGTGCGGTGGGGCTGCAGATCAGCGAGGGCTACGGGCTCACCGAGACCGCGGCAGGGTGCTCGGTCAACCGCGCCGGGGCCGGTCGGTGGGCCTACGGGTCGGTGGGCTGGCCGCAGCCGGGCACCTCGGTGCGACTCGCCGACGACGGCGAGATCCAGATCAAGGGTCCGGGCGTGATGCGTGGCTACCACAACCTGCCCGAGGCCACGGCCGAGGTGCTCGACGCCGAAGGGTGGTTCAGCACCGGCGACATCGGCACCGTCGACGAGCGGGGGTTCCTGCGCATCACGGACCGCAAGAAGGACCTGTTCAAGACCTCGAACGGCAAGTACATCGCGCCGTCCATGATCGAGTCGCGCTTCAAGGCCCTGTGCCCAGTGGTCGGCCAGTTCCTCGTCCACGGCGAGAGCCGCAACTTCGCCAGCGCCCTGATCACCCTCGATCCCGACGCCATCACGCTCTGGGCGGCGGCCCACGGCATGGCCGGCCGCTCGTACGGCGACATCGTCACCTCACCCGAGGTCCACGCCCTCGTGCAGGGCTACGTCGACGAGCTGAACGCTGGTCTCAACCGCTGGGAGACGATCAAGAAGTTCGTCATCCTGCCCCGCGACCTGTCGGTCGAGAGCGGCGACCTCACCCCCAGCCTCAAGCTGCGCCGCCGCGTCGTGGTCGAGAAGTACCGCGACGAGCTCGACGCCCTCTACCGGTGACGGTGACCCGCACCGCCCCGGTTTCCGGCGGTCGATGAGCCGTCGTACGGTGCTGGCATGGCGCATCGCATCGCGGTCATCCCCGGAGACGGGATCGGCACCGAGGTCGTCCCCGAGGGGGTGCGGGTGCTGAGGGCGGCGGCCGACCGCTTCGGGATCGACCTGGCCCTGGAGGAGCTCGACTTCGCCTCCGCGGCCTACTGGCAGCAGCACGGGCAGATGCTGCCCGACGACTGGTTCGAGACGCTGCGCGGCGTCGACGCGATCTTCTTCGGCGCGGTCGGCTGGCCCGACGTCGTCCCCGACCACGTCTCGCTGTGGGGCAGCCTGCTGCAGTTCCGGCGCCGGTTCGACCAGTACGTCAACCTGCGACCCGTCCGGCTCATGCCCGGAGTGCGCTCACCGCTGGCCGGGCGCGAGCCGGGTGACGTCGACTTCCTCGTCGTGCGGGAGAACACGGAGGGGGAGTACTCCTCCGTCGGGGGGATCATGTTCGAGGGAACGGACCGCGAGACCGTCGTGCAGGAGACCGTGATGACCCGCACGGGAGTCGACCGGATCCTGCGCTACGCCTTCGAGCTCGCGCGCTCCCGCGAGGCACGGCACCTCACCTCGGCGACCAAGAGCAACGGCATCTCGATCACCATGCCCTGGTGGGACTCCCGGGTGGCCGCCATGGCGCAGGAGTACCCCGACGTGAGGGTCGACAAGTTCCACATCGACATCCTCACGGCCAACTTCGTGCTGCACCCCGACTGGTTCGACGTGGTCGTCGGGAGCAACCTCTTCGGCGACATCCTCAGCGACCTCGGGCCGGCGTGCACCGGCACGATCGGCATCGCCCCGAGCGCCAACATCAACCCGGAGCGCACCTTCCCGTCCCTCTTCGAGCCCGTCCACGGGTCAGCCCCCGACATCGCCGGGAAGGGCGTCGCCAACCCCGTCGGACAGATCTGGTCGGCCAGCCTCATGCTCGAGCACCTCGGGGAGCACGAGGCCGCGGCCGCGGTGCTGGCCGCCATCGAGCAGGTGCTCGGCGCCGGCGAGGGGCTCACGCCCGACATGGGGGGAGACGCGACGACGACGGCGCTCGGGAAGCGCATCGCCGCGGCCGTTGCCGGTGGTCAGCCGAAGAAGTCGAGCACCTCGGCGAGCAGGGCCTCCGGCACCTCCTCCGGTACGTAGTGCCCGCACTCCAGCGCCCGCCCGCTCACCTGCTCCGCCACCGCCGACCAGAGCGCGAGCGGGTCGAAGAACCGCTCGACCACACCGTGCGCGCCCCACAGCACCCGCAGCGGGACCGTGACCAGGCGCCCGGCGTCACGGTCGGCCCGGTCGAGCTCGAGATCGGGTCCGGCTGACGCGCGGTAGTCCTCGCACATCGCGTGCACCACCTCGGGATGGCGCAGCGCGGCACGGTAGGCGTCCAGGGCCGCGGGCGCGAAGACCTCGAGCCCCCGGGGCCCGGTGCCCATCGTCGCGTCGAGGTAGGCGTCGGGGTCCGCGCCGATGAGCCGCTCGGGGAGCGGCTCGGGCTGGATGAGGAAGAACCAGTGCCAGTACGCCGTCGCGTAGCCGCGGGTCGTGCCGTCGTACATGTCGAGGGTGGGCGCGATGTCGAGGAAGATCGCCCGAGTGACCCGGTCCGGCCGGTCGAGCAGCAGTCGGTGGGTGACCCGGGCCCCGCGGTCATGGGCCAGCACGCCGTACCGGTCGAAGCCGTGACGCTCGCCGAGGACCCGCATGGCGTCGTCGAGGTCGGCCGCCATGACCCGCTTGGTCTGGGCGGTCGGACCACCGACGGACGCGCGCGACGCGCCGTACCCCGGCAGGTCGAGCGCGACCACCGTGAAGCGACCCGTCAGCGGCCGGGCGAGCTCGTGCCAGATGAGGTGGGTCTGCGGGTGTCCGTGCAGCAGCAGCAGCACCGGTGCCCCCGGTGTGACAGCCACCCGCCCGACCAGCTGCCCGTCTCCCACCGGGACGCGGATCTCGTCGAACCCGTCGTACCCGTTCATGCCCACCTCCTGGTCCCCGTCCGGCCCGACGTCGACATCGCCGTCGGCGTCCCTCACCGGGTGCGCCCGAGTCAACCGCACGCCAGGTGTACCCGCAGGTCCGGAACCCCCAAAACGGGTCAGATCGCCCCCCTGGTCGACGCCCTCTGTCAGAATGGGACCGTGGGCAGGCTGACGGGCGGGAGGACCGCGAGCGCAGCCCTCCACGCTGCCGGAGACCCGGCGTTCCCGCAGCTCGAGCCGCGGGGAGGCATCGACCTGCAGCACCTCGTGGTGCGGTTCGGGTCGGTCGTGGCGGTCGACGACGTCACCCTCACGACGATGGCCGGCCGGGCGACGGCCCTGCTCGGTCGCAACGGCGCCGGCAAGTCCACCACCCTGCGCGTGGCGGCCGCCGTCGTTCCCCCGACCGAGGGTCGGGTGCGGGTCGGCGGTCTGGACGTGACGGCCGACCCGCTGGGCGTCAAGCACCTCGTGGGCTACTGCCCCGACGTCGGCGGCCTCGTGCCCCGAGCCACTCCCTGGGAGCACCTCGAGCTCAGCGCCCGCCTGCGCGGCCTGAGCGGCTGGGAGCCCCGGGCCCGCGACCTGCTCGACCGGTTCGACCTGCTCGACGCGGCCGACCGCGTCACGGCCGGTTTCAGCCACGGTATGGGGCGCCGTACCTCCGTCGTGCTGGCCGCCCTCCACGAGCCCCAGGTCCTGCTGCTCGACGAGCCCTTCGACGGGGTCGACCCGACCGGCGCCGACGCCACCCTCGAGATCATCGAGGAAGCCCGCGACCGGGGGGCGACGGTGGTCGTGTCGACCCACCTGCGCGACCTCGCGGTGCGGGCGTGCGACGACGCGGTCGTGATGCGTGGCGGCCGCGTCGTCGCCCAGCTGTCGGCCGTCCAGCTCGCGGGAGACGAGGGGGAGCGTGTCTACCGCGAGCTCCTCACCTGACCTGGCGCCCCCCACCCCGCCCACCCCGGCCCTGGTGGCAGTGGCGACGTCGTCCGGATCGCGCGACCGCGCGATGCTCACCCGCCTGCCGCCCCAGGAGCGCACTCACCATCCGGGGCCAGTCAAGGCGCTTGGCGTCCTGGTCCGGTTCCGGTGGCGGCTGCTGCCCCGCACGGTGCGGGTCATGGCCGTCCTCGCCAGCGTGACCGCGCTCGTGCTCGTCGTGGGCAGCCTCGTCGGCGCCCACCTCGTGCGGGTCGACGTCCTGCGTGCCGCTGGCGTCCCACCGGAGATGATCGCCGCGAGCCTGCCCGTGACGGTCGTCGCCTTCCTGCTCACGGTCACGGCGGCGGCCCTCGGATCTGGTGGTGGCCGCGAGACCCTGCCGGCCGACCAGTCCGTCGCCCTGCCCATCGGCTCCGGCACCGACCACCTCGCGGCCCTGGGCTGGGCGCCGCTCACCCTCGCCTGGGTCGTGCCGGCGACGGCGCTCGCGGCCGACGTGTCCTTCCTCGCCCGTGACGATCCCGCCGCGGCCGAGACGGTCGTGGTCCTGTGGTTGCTCACGGCCACGGCGGTCGCCCAGGTGCTGGCCTGGCTGGCCGAGGCCGTCCGCGGCTCGCGCCACGGCCGGTGGGCCGTCCGGCTGGTCCTCGCCCTGGGGCTCGTCGTCGTGGGGCTGACCCTGTGGACCGGGCACGCTCGCTCCGCCGCCCACCTCCTGGGCGGTGACCTGGTCGCGAGCCTGGTGCGCGCCGGCGACGCCGGCGACCGGGTGCCGTGGGCCCTGGGGGTGCTCGGGCTGGTCGTGCTGCTCGTCGTCGCCCTGCGGCTGGGCGACCGGGCCGCCGCTGCCGCGGCCCGACGGCCCCCGAGGTCACAGGCCGCGCTCGAGACGCGCCGTCACCCGCTGCGCCGGGCGCGGTCGACGCCGGCGGCGCTGCGTCGTCTCGACCGGGCCGGGGTCTGGCGCTCGGCCCCCCTGCGCCGGGGTCTCGCGCTCCTCGCCCTGCTGCCGATGGTGCTTGCCTTCAGCGGGCGGGTCGAGTGGGGCACGTTGCCTCTGCTGCCGGGCTTCTTCGGTCTGGGTGGCGCCCTGCTCTTCGGGGTCAACGCCCTCAGCCTCGACGCGTCGGGCGCCTGGTGGCGTGAGTCGCTGCCCGTGTCACCGGGCACCCTCCTGGGGGTGCGGACCTGGGTCGTCCTCGAAGTGGTGCTCCTCCCGGCGATGGCCACGCTCGTCGTCGGCGCCGTGCGCTCGGGCCCCCCTCCCGGCTTGATGGCGGTGGTGGCGGCGCTCGGCGCCACGATCGTCGTCGTGGCCCGGATCCTCGCCTCGGTGATGCGCTGGTCGGTGACCCGACCGTATGCCGCCGACCTGCGCCGCCCGCGGGCCACGCCGGCGCCGCCGGGGGCGATGCTCGCCTACTCGGTGCGGCTGACCGTGAGCAGCATGCTCTACGGCATCGTCTTCACGATCCTGTCGGCGCTCGCGGGCCACCGCTCGTGGGTCCTGCCGGTCACCCTGGCCGCGGTGGTGGTCCTCGTGCTGCCGTCGGTGGTCAGCCTGCGCCGTACCCGCCGCCTCTGGCTCGACCCGGCCCGTCGCGCCGGCATCCTGCGCACGGTCGGCTCGGTGTGACCGAGCCGGGTTGGTAGGGCGACCTGCGCCGCCTACCCTTGGGCCATGCTCACCACGCGCCGTCCCGGAGAGTCGCTGTTCACCGACCTCGAGCCGTTGCTCGAGCGGGTGAGCAAGCCGATCCAGTACGTCGGGGGCGAGCTCAACTCGACCGTCAAGGACTGGAACTGCGGGGGCTTCGGGCCCGACGGTGACGAGCTGACCACCCGCTGGGCGCTGATGTACCCCGACGCCTACGAGGTCGGTGTGCCCAACCAGGGCGTCATGATCCTCTACGAGGTCCTCAACGAGCGGTCCGACGCCCTCGCCGAGCGCACGTACGCCGTGTGGCCCGACCTGGAGGCCCTCATGCGCGAGCACGGGGTGCCCCAGTTCACCGTCGACGGCCACCGCAACGTGCGCGACGTCGACGTGCTCGGGGTCTCCTTCGCGACCGAGCTGGGCTACACCAACCTGCTCACCGCCCTCGACCTCGCGGGCATCCCCCTGCACGCGGTCGACCGCGGCGACGACGACCCGATCGTGCTCGCCGGCGGTCACGCCGCCTTCAACCCCGAGCCGGTCTCCGACTTCATCGACGCCGCCGTCGTGGGCGACGGCGAGCAGGCCGTCCTCACCATCACCGACCTCGTCCACGACTGGAAGGCCCAGGGCCGCCCCGGCGGTCGCCACGAGCTGCTCCTGCGTCTCGCCCGCACCGGCGGGGTCTACGTCCCCTCCCTGTACGACGTCTCCTACCTCCCCGACGGGCGCATCCAGCGCGTGGCGCCCAAGCCCGGCCCCTCCGGCGTGCCGTGGCGGGTCTCCAAGCACACCGTCACGGACCTCGACGCGTGGCCCTACCCGAAGCAGCCGCTCGTGCCGTTGGCCGAGTCGGTGCACGAGCGGATGTCGGTCGAGATCTTCCGGGGCTGCACCCGTGGCTGCCGCTTCTGCCAGGCGGGCATGATCACCCGACCCGTGCGGGAGCGTTCCATCACCGGCATCGGGGAGATGGTCGAGCGCGGGCTGGCCGCCACGGGGTTCGAGGAGGTCGGCCTGCTGTCGCTGTCGTCGGCCGACCACTCCGAGATCGCCGACCTCGCCAAGGGCCTGGCCGACCGCTACGAGGGCACCCAGACCGGGCTGTCGCTGCCGTCGACCCGGGTCGACGCCTTCAACATCGACCTCGCCAACGAGCTGACCCGGGGGGGTCGGCGCTCCGGCCTGACCTTCGCCCCCGAGGGCGGGTCGGAGCGGATCCGCAAGGTCATCAACAAGATGGTGACCGAGGAAGACCTCATCCGCACCGTCGCGGCGGCATACGGCGCCGGCTGGCGGCAGGTCAAGCTCTACTTCATGTGCGGGCTGCCGACCGAGACCGACGAAGACGTGCTGCAGATCGCCGAGGTCGCCAAGCGCGTCATCGAGACCGGCCGACAGGTCTCCGGGCGACGCGACATCCGCTGCACCGTCTCGATCGGCGGGTTCGTCCCCAAGCCGCACACGCCGTTCCAGTGGGCCTCCCAGCTCGGCGTCGAGGAGACCGACGCGCGTCTGCACAAGCTGCGCGACGCCATCCGCGCGGACCGGCGCTACGCCAGCTCGATCGGGTTCCGCTACCACGACGGCCAGCCGGGGCTCGTCGAGGGCCTGCTCTCGCGCGGAGACCGTCGGGTGGGCCAGGTCATCGAGGCCGTATGGCGCGACGGTGGCCGCTTCGACGGGTGGAGCGAGCACTTCTCCTACGAGCGCTGGATCCGGTGCGCCACCGAGGTCTTCGCCTCTGCTCCCGACTGCGAGGCCGTCGACGTGGCCTGGTACACCACCCGCGAGCGCGAGCAGGCCGAGGTGCTGCCCTGGGACCACCTCGACTCCGGTCTCGACAAGGACTGGCTCTGGGAGGACTGGCAGGACGCCCTCGACGAGACCGAGGTCGACGACTGCCGCTGGACCCCCTGCTTCGACTGCGGCGTCTGCCCGCAGATGGGCACCGAGAT
>JBBRNQ010000060.1:0-25913 GCA_038230235.1 Actinomycetales bacterium | reverse complement strand
GGCCCGCGCGACTCGCCCTGCTGCCACCGTCGCTCGCTGGCCGTGGCCTCCGCCCGCGCACTCTCGCTCGAGCGCACCCAGAACGCGTTGAGCACCGGTTCGCGGGCGTCGACCACCTGCTCGAGCGCGTCGAGCACCTCGAGCGGGGAGAGGGAGCCGTCGGCGTAGCGCGCCCCCAGCTCCTTCGCGCTCAGGCCCGAGATCTCGTCGGCGCTGCGGTCCGTGGCCACGGGGGGATTCCTCTCGTGCCTCCACCGCGTGGCCCCCCGTCATTCCGCTTGTTGCTCCCCGTGTGCCCGTTCCACCGACCTGGGCGGCGATTTCGGTCACATCGGGGGCAACAAGACGACGTGGGGTGGGGGCGGGGAGTGGGCGGGTGGGTGGGTGGGGGTGCGGTGGGTGGGTCAGTGGGGTGGGTGGGTCAGTGGGGTGGGCGGGTCAGTGGGAGGAGGAGGTCTTCCAGAGGTTGATGCCGCCGTCGACCGCGTAGCGGTCGATCTTCTCCAGCTCCTCGGAGGTGAAGTCGAGGTTCTTCGTCGCGCCCACGGAGTCCTCGAGCTGGGCGACGCTGGAGGCGCCGATGAGGACCGAGGTGACGCGGCTGTCGCGCAGGGCCCACGCCAACGCCATCTGGGCGAGGGTCTGGCCGCGGCCCTTGGCCAGTCGGTTGAGCGCCCGGATGTGCTTGAGGGACTGGTCGGTCAGCAGCTCCGGCGACAGCGACTTGCCCTGTGAGGCGCGCGACCCGGCCGGGATGCCCTTGAGGTACTTGTCGGTGAGCATGCCCTGGGCCAGCGGCGAGAAGGCGATGCAGCCGGTGCCGGTCACGCCCAGCACGTCGAGCAGGTCGTCCTCGACCCAGCGGTTGAGCATCGAGTACGACGGCTGGTGGATGAGCAGGGGGGTGCCCATCGACCGCAGGATCTCGACCGCCTCGGCGGTGCGCGCGCCGGAGTACGACGAGATGCCGACGTAGAGCGCCTTCCCCTGTCGCACAGCGGAGTCCAGCGCACCCATCGTCTCCTCGAGCGGCGTCGTCTCGTCGAAGCGGTGGCTGTAGAAGATGTCGACGTAGTCGAGCCCCATCCGGGCCAGCGACTGGTCGAGCGAGGCGAGCAGGTACTTGCGCGACCCGCCGCCCTGACCGTAGGGGCCCGGCCACATGTCGTAGCCGGCCTTGCTGCTGATGATCAGCTCGTCGCGGTAGCGCGCGAAGTCCTGCGCGTAGATCGTCCCGAAGTTGCGTTCGGCCGAGCCGTAGGGCGGCCCGTAGTTGTTGGCCAGGTCGAAGTGCGTCACGCCGAGGTCGAACGCCCGCCGCAGGGTGGCCCGCTGGTTGTCGAGGGCCACGTCGTCACCGAAGTTGTGCCACAGCCCGAGCGAGACCGCGGGCAGGTCGAGCCCGTTGGCCCCGCACCGGCGGTAGGGGACCTGCTCGTAGCGGGAGGGTGCGGCCTGGTAGTCGTCGACGTGGAGAGTCATGGGCCCATCCTGCACCCGCAGCGGGCTCAGGTCAGGGTGCCGGGCTGCGGCGAGCCGCCTGCTGCTGCTCCAGGGAAGGGGCCAGGCCCCACCCGCGGGCCAGCTCCGCGTCGACCGCGACCAGCGCTGCGACCAGCCAGCGCTCGTCATCCTCTCCGGGCTGCGGTGCGGGCAGGCGCAGGGGTGCGACCTGGGCGCACGTCGCGTCGTACGACGGCTGGGGTCCGCACCGCACGACGAGTGGACGGGGCGATCGTCGTACGGCGTGCTCGTCGTCGCCGACCGCGCACGGCACCCCCAGGGCGTCAGCCAGCCGACGGCCCAGCCGCTGCGTGGTCTCGGGGTCGACGGCGTCGACATCGACCCGGCGCGCCAGCCAGGCCCGCACCGGGGCGGGCAGCGCCCACCACTGGCCCTGGACGTCCGCGCGCACGGCCGTGCTGGAGACGGTGAGCGACGACCGCTCGGGGTCGACCCGCACCCACGCAGCGTCGAGGCGGCGGGCGAGCTCCTCGCCGTAGGCGTCGGAGGTGAAGACGCCCTCGACCGGGCCGTCGGCCGGGTCGAGCAGGCTGCGGATGACCCCGGTGTGGTGCTCCCAGGCCGCCGCCGACTCGAAGTCGATCTCGGCGTCGTCGACCACGCCGGTGACCCGCGCGGTCGGAGCCTCCTCACGCATCCAGTCGACCCGCAGCGGGACGGGCACCGACTCGGTGCTGCCGCCGAGCACCTCGACGGTCACGCGGTCGCAGCGCGAGAGGGCGGCCCGCACGAGGGCGAGGTGGCCGACGTGCGGGGGGTAGAACGTGCCGATGACGAGGCCGTGCCCGAGGCGTTCGGCCGGGCTACCGGCGACGTGGGACGGCGCGGGACGGGCGGGGTCGGTCATGGCAGCACAGTCTGCCTGTCCGGTCTTCGGACCCGTCTGGACCCTCGAGCGCAGGTGTCCTACCATCTCGGTAGGTCATGAGTGTCAGCGACAAGCCCCGGCTCGCTGACCGGCAACCCTCCACCTGCGGTGGGGTGCCCCGGGTGAAGACCTGGCCGTGTGCCCTCCCGGGCTCACAGCAAGCGCGGGGCCTCGGCTCCCGCACCGTCGTCGGTGCGCGTTCCTGCAGTGGATCGTGAAAGCCGCCGGTGACGGCGACACAGACGCAAGCACATCCACCACAGCGCCGGACACCGGCAGCGCCGCCCCGGGCGGCACGACACCGAAGGAGCTCCTCCTCATGACCGACCCCAGCACCTGGGCCTTCGAGACCCGCCAGATCCACGCCGGCCAGGCGCCCGACCCGACCACCGGCGCGCGGGCCCTGCCGATCTACCAGACGACGTCCTACCAGTTCCGCGACACCGAGCACGCGGCGAACCTCTTCGCGCTCAGCGAGTTCGGCAACATCTACACCCGCATCATGAACCCCACCCAGGACGCGATCGAGCAGAAGATCAACTCGCTGGAGGGTGGGGTGGGGGCGCTGCTCCTCGCGTCGGGCCAGGCGGCCGAGACGCTGGCCATCCTCAACATCGCGGAGGCGGGCAGCCATGTCGTGGCGAGCCCCTCGCTCTACGGCGGCACCTACAACCTTCTCAAGCACACTCTTCCCCGGTATGGGATCGACGTGACCTTCGTCGAGGACCCCACCTCGCTCGAGTCGTGGCGCGCCGCCGTCCGGCCCAACACCAAGCTCTTCTACGGCGAGACCATCGCCAACCCCAAGTCGGAGATCCTCGACATCGAGGGCGTCGCCGCAGTGGCCCACGAGGTCGGGGTGCCGCTCGTGGTCGACAACACCATCGCGACGCCCTACCTGCTGCGGCCGCTCGAGTGGGGCGCCGACATCGTCGTGCACTCGGCGACGAAGTACCTCGGCGGGCACGGCACGACCGTCGCCGGGGTGATCGTCGACGGCGGCAGCTTCGACTACACCAAGGACCCCGAGCGCTTCCCCAACTACAACACGCCGGACGAGAGCTACCACGGCCTCACCTACGGCCGCGACCTGGGCGTGGGGAGCCCCTTCGGCGCGAACCTGTCCTTCATCCTCAAGGCGCGGGTGCAGCTGCTGCGCGACACCGGCGCCGCGGTCTCCCCGTTCAACGCCTTCCTGATCGGTCAGGGCATCGAGACCCTCAGCCTCCGGCTGGACCGGCACCTCGAGAACACCGCGCGGGTGGCCGACTTCCTCCAGGCGCACGACCAGGTCGAGAAGGTCGTGTGGGCGTCGCTGCCCGACAGCCCGTCCTACGCGCTGGCGCAGAAGTACGTGCCGAAGGGTGCGGGTGCCGTCCTCGCCTTCGAGATCGTCGGCGGCATCGAGGCGGGGAAGAAGTTCGTCGAGGGGCTGACCCTGCACAGCCACGTCGCCAACATCGGTGACGTGCGCTCGCTGGCGATCCACCCGGCCTCGACGACGCACAGCCAGGGCAGCGACCAGGACCGCCTCTCTGCCGGCGTCACCCCGGGCCTCGTGCGCCTGTCGGTCGGCATCGAGAACATCGACGACATCCTGGCCGACCTCGAGCAGGGGTTCGGGGCCGCCGCGGCTTCGGCCGCTCCGGTCGTCGCCGCGGTCGCCGGCTGACGACAACCGGGTCGGCGCGCCAGCCCCTGAGGAATGCCTCCGCGGGGCAGGGAGTTGGTGGGGGAGGACGGGTCGGCAGCGCGCCGGGGTCGTCTTCCCCCGCCGCCGCCCCCGAGGAGCTGTCTCGTGCCTGCCCTGTTCGACCCGATCACCCTGCGTGGCCTCACGGCCCGGCACCGCGTGTGGCTGGCGCCGATGTGCCAGTACTCCGCGGTCGACGGGATGCCGGGGGACTGGCATCTGGTCAACCTCGGCGCCCGGGCCACCGGAGGCTTCGCCCTCCTGCTGACGGAGGCGGCGGCCGTCACGCCCGAGGGCCGGATCTCGCCGGAGGACGCCGGCCTGTGGAACGACGAGCAGGCGGGTGCCTGGAGCCGGGTCGTCGACTTCGTCCACGCCCAGGGGGCGCTCATCGGGACCCAGCTGGCCCACGCCGGCCGCAAGGGCTCGACGTACCGGCCGTGGGCACCGCACCGGGGCAGCGTGCCGGCGAGCGACGGCGGCTGGGTGCCCGTCGCCCCCTCGGCCGACCCCTACCCGTCGTATGCAGAGCCGGAGGCGCTCTCGCCCGAGGCGATCGGCGACGTCGTGCGCGCCTTCCGTGACGCCGCGGTGCGGGCGGTCGACGCCGGCTTCGACACGGTCGAGCTGCACGCAGCCCACGGCTACCTCCTGCACCAGTTCCTGTCACCGTTGTCGAACCACCGTGGCGACGCCTGGGGTGGCTCCTTCGAGGGTCGCACGCGGCTCGTGCTCGACACCGTCGACGCCGTCCGGGCCGTGATCCCCGACGCCATGCCGCTGCTCGTGCGGATCTCGGGCACCGACTGGCTCGAGGGCGGGTGGGACCTCGAGCAGAGCACGCAGCTGTCGGTCGGCCTGCGGGGGCACGGGGTCGACCTCGTCGACGTCTCGTCGGGAGGGAACGCCCCCGCCTCGATCCCCGTCGGGCCGGGCTACCAGGTGCCGCTCGCGTCGGGGGTGCGCTCCGGCGCCGGGGTGCCCACCGGTGCGGTCGGCCTGGTGACCGAGCCCGCGCAGGCGCAGAAGATCGTCGCGAACGGCGAGGCCGACGTCGTGCTGCTGGCCCGCGCCGCCCTCCGCGAGCCGGCCTGGCCCCTGCGCGCCGCGCACGAGCTGGGCGTGCCGGTGGAGGACGTGGGCTGGCCGGACCAGTACGCCCGAGGGGTCTGGCCGACCTCCTGACGACGCGAAACCCCGCGCCGCAAGGGTGCCCGCTGGCACACTGACCCGGTGGACGACGCCTCCCCCGACCAGCGCCCCTCCGTACGGCGTGCCGTCGGCACCGCACGGTTCAGCGTGCTGCACGGAGTCACGCCAATGGCTGGACGCGACCCCCACGAGGAGGGGCGCGCCTCCACCCCGCTGGAGCTGCTCTTCGACCTCACCTTCGTCGTCGCGGTGGGGGTCTCGGCCGACCTGCTCGCCGAAGGGGTGTCGGCCGGTCACGCGGGCGCAGCCGTCGTCGCCTTCTCCTTCTGCGCGTTCGCGGTCTTCTGGGCGTGGCTGAACTTCTCGTGGTTCGCCTCGGCCTTCGACACCGACGACTGGCTCTTCCGGCTGCTGACGATGGGCCAGATGGTCGGCGTCTGCATCCTGGCGCTCGGAGTCGAGCCGGTCTTCCGCTCCGTCGAGGCGGGTGAGCGTATCGACAACACCGTGCTGGTCCTGGGCTACGTCGTCATGCGCCTGTTCATGGTCGCGCAGTGGCTGCGCGTGGCCCGGCAGTCGCCCACCCACCGAGCGCTCGCCCTCACCTACGTCAAGGCCGTCATCGTCGCCCAGGCGGTGTGGGTGGTGATCGCCCTGCTGCCACTGGGGCTCCGAGCCACCCTGCCCCTGGTGCTCGTGGCCTACGCAGTCGAGCTCGCGGGACCAGTCATGGCCGAACGGCGTGGTGGCGGGAGCCCGTGGCACCCCCATCACATCGCCGAGCGCTACGGGCTCTTCGCCATCATCGCGCTGGGTGAGGGCGTCGTGGGCACCGTCGCCGCCCTGACGTCGCTCCAGGCGGTCAGTGGTCTCGGGGTGGACCTCCTGCTCGTCGGGGTCGCGGGCGTGGGCCTCACCTTCGGCATGTGGTGGGTCTACTTCACCGTCCCCGCGGGGGAGGTCCTGCACCGGCACCGGGAGCGGGGCTTCGTCTGGGGCTACGCGCACGTGGTGGTGCTGGGAGCGGTCGTCGCCACCGGGGCCGGTATCCATGTCGCCGCCCTCAGCCTGACGTCGGCCCCTACCGGCGCAGCCGAGGGCGACGTCGCCGGGCACGCAGCCGTGATCGGTGACGTGGGTGTCGTCCTGAGCGTCGCGGTGCCCGTCGGGGTCTACCTCGTGTCGCTGGTCGCGGTGCACAGGTACCTGGTGAGGGCCGAGCAGGACCCTCTGCACCTGGTGCTCACGGCAGTCACGCTCGTCGTCCTGGGGCTCGCCGTCGCCCTGGCGGCCATGGGAGCCGGCGTGACCGTGTGCCTGCTCGTCGTCACCCTCGCCCCCGTCGTCCTCGTCGCCGGCCACGAGACGGTCGGGCACGAGCACGTCAGCCGGGCCCTGGAGAGGGCCTGACCCTCGCCAGCTGGAGCCGTGCCCCGGGTCGACCAGCACCACCAGGGTCGGGACGAGTGCTGTGGGGGCGGCTCCGGTCGTGCTGGCGTTGGTGGCTCTGGTGGACACACCGCCGGCCCGCACCCGAGTCCCCCTCACCAGCACGCTGTCGACGACGGCAGGTCACCAGCGGGGACGCGCTCACCTCCTCGTCGTGACCCTCGTGGTGCGCGTGGTCGACCCCCAGGGCTCCCGCGACCACCCGGCAGCTTTTTGGGCCGGAGGTCTTCCCCGGCGGCAGGAGGTTCCCTAGGCTGCGGGCTACCGGTTCGGGCCCGTTCGGAAGGCAGGGGTGCTCTCGCCCGACCGGCGACCGTCGGTCTCTGCCGACGGCCACCTCTACACGAGGGTGGGCGATGTCGAGGTCACGGACGAGCGAGGCCCCCCGCTCGACCGACGGGACCGAGCGGCAATGAGCGCCTCCGGCACGGCCCTCGCCTCCCTGGTGCAGCAGCTCGCCACGGCGGTCGCTCCCGAGCCGGTGGTCGTCGACGACGGACGGCTCGACCACCCCGCGGAGGCCGACACGGTCGTGCGGCCGCTGGCCCTGACCCGCGTCGGCCGGTCGCGTCGCGACGGACCCGTGCTCGACCTGCTCCTCTTCGTGGAGGTGAGCACCCGTGGGCCGCGCGCTCTCGACCTGCTCGAGCGCCACCTGCTCACCCTCGAGCGCACCGGCGCGCAGGTGGTGCCCGACGGATGGGGTGATGCCCGTGCGGTCGACCAGACCCTGGGAGCAGGTACGGGTGGAGGTGTCGCCACGGCAGGGCCCCGGAGCGCGGGGCTGCGGATCGTCGTCGGCGTGCCCGTCGTCCTCCCGCTCGACGAGCCCCAGCCCCCACTCGTCACTCATCTGCCCGTGGTGCGGGTCACGGCCGTCAGCGTCGTCGAGGGCATCCTGCTCGATGTCGACGGGAGATGTATCAAGGGCGCCCTGGTGCGCTCCTCGCAGACGGGAGCAACGTCCGTGTCCGACCGCCACGGCCGGTTCAGGGTGCTGACCCCGGGCGGGCCGACTCGCCTCGAGGTCAGGGTCAGGGACCACGTCGAGCAGGTCGACGTCGACCTGCGGGCGAGCGTGGGCGGCAGCACGCGTGAGGTGCGGGTCGTCGTCCCGGGCCTGCTCCGGCCGGACGTCACGGTCGCAGCGACGGTCGCGACACCGACGTCCGACCACTCCGAGCCCACGGGCGGCGACGGGGAGCACTGACCTCACCCGGACGCCGTCCGGGGAGCCACGAGAGGCCGAGGGGCCGAGGACCCGAGAAGGAGTGGACATGCCGAACTACCGAGCGCCAGGGGTGTACGTCGAGGAGGTGCCCAGTGGCGCCCGCATGATCGGACGGGTCGGCACCAGCAGCGCCGGGTTCGTGGGGGTGGCCCCCCTGGCCGACGCCTTCGTGGACACAGTCGTCACGATCGACAACTGGACGGCCTTCGCCCAACGGTTCATCGGCGGTGCGACTCAGGGGACGCACCTGGCGAGTGCCGTCTACGGCTTCTTCCAGAACGGCGGAAGCCGCTGCTACGTCGTCAACGTGGGGCCGGGGGGCAGCCTCACCGGCACAGCTCGGCGTCCCACCGGGCTCACGCTGCTGGAGGCCATCGACGACGTGTCCATCGTCGCCGCGCCCGGCTTCACCGACGCCGTGTCGCACGCCGCGATCGCCGCGCACTGCGAGCACCCGCTGCTCCAGGACCGGGTGGGGATCGTCGACCTGATCGAGGAGGTGGACGACGTGAACCGGCTCCTCGAGGTGGCGACGAGCGGTGTCCCGGAGTCGAAGAAGCCCGCAGGAGCGGCGCCCGCCGACGCCCCCGAGGACGACGCCTCCGGACCCGCTACTGCACGCACCCCTGCGGACGCCGGGGGAGCGCTGCCGCCGATCTCGCCCGACGGGTACATCGCCGCCTACCACCCGTGGCTCGTGGTGAAGGACCCCGTCACCGGCACCCTCGTCACCGCGCCGCCGTCGGGGCACGTCGCGGGCATCTGGGCCCGGGTCGACGCCACCCGCGGGGTCCACAAGGCACCGGCCAACACGGTCGTTGCCGGGGCCACCGACCTGGTCACCCGGGTCAGCCGCAGTGACCAGGAGCTGCTCAACCCCATGGGGGTCAACTGCATCCGCTACTTCTCGGGCGAGGGGATCCTGGTCTGGGGCGCGCGTACCCGAGCCCCGGAAGCGAGCCCGTTCCGCTACGTCAACGTCCGGCGGCTCACGAACATGATCAAGGAGTCGGTGCTCGACGGCACGCGCTGGGCCGTCTTCGAGCCCAACCACCACCCGTTGTGGAGCGCGCTCCGCCGCGACGCGAACGCCTTCCTGATGAACGTCTGGCGCGACGGGGCGCTCGTCGGCCGCACGCCCGAGGAGGCGTTCTTCGTCAAGTGCGACGAGGAGACCAATCCACCCGAGGTGCGCGACGCCGGAATGGTCGTCACCGTCATCGGCATCGCGCCGGTCAAACCGGCCGAGTTCGTCGTCTTCAAGCTCATGCAGTCGGCCGACGCGACCGAGATCGAGACGACGGGGGCTGTGCGATGAGTGGCCAGCCGACCACCCCCCCTCCGGCGGCACCGGCGGCCCAGCCCGGCATCGTCAAGGACCCCTACCGCGCCTACAACTTCAAGCTCGAGGTCAACGGGGTCGTCCAGGGCCACTTCGTGCGGGTCGAAGGGCCCGGGGTCGTCGTCCCGCGGATCCTCTACCGCGCCGGCGGCGAGCACGCCACGGTTCGGTCGGTGCCCGGGCCGGTGGAGTACACCCCGGTGGTGCTGCACTACGGCCTCACCGACTCCCAGGAGATGGTCCGCTGGCTCTTCAAGGCCGTCTCCGGTGCCGTCGTGCGCCAGAACGTCTCGCTCGCGATGCTCGACGACTCCGGAGCCACCGAGGTGCGGCGCTGGAACCTCATCGCAGCGTGGCCCTGCGAGTGGAAGGGATCACCGCTCGACGCCCTCGGCCACGAGCTCGCGATCGAGTCCCTCACCCTGGCCTACGACCGTCTGGAGCTGGACGGTGACGCGGCGCCGCTGGCGTAGCCGGCTCGGTGAGGGGCTGCGTGCCCTCGCCGACGCCCTCGACGCCAACCACCAGCAGCCGACACCGGCGCCGGGTCTGCCCTCGACGGCCCCGTTGCCGGCTGTGCCATCGGTCGGCAGTCCCGGCCTGCTCGACCTCGAGAACGCCCCGACCGACTGGCTGGCGCGCGTGCTGGCGTCCCGAACCGGGTCGTTGCGAGGCGAGCCGGTGCCCGTGGGGACCGTCGACGCCGTACGACGCCCCGGTCCACCCCGGGGGACCGGGCACGGTCGCCGCGCTCGCCGGCTGTGGCCTCCCTCGGGGATGTTCGGCGCGGGACCACCGCAGCCCCAGCCTTCGGAGCCGCTCGAGCCGCTCAGGCCACCGGACCACCGCACCCACCCCGATGGCCGCCCTCTCGACGAGGACGAGGGCAGGACGCACCGCCGCGACCAGTCGCCCGTCGCCGTGTCGGTCCCGGCCATCCCCCGACTCCTGCTTCGTGGGCCGGCCCGCACGCCGACCGGCAGGTCCTTCACCGGCGGGTCGCACCAGGGGGACGCCAGCCGGGCGCGGCCGACAGTCCAGACCGGTGACCCCGTACCCGAAGCCCTGGGGGGGACGGCTGCCGGGTGGGCCCCGACCGCTGTCGCCAGTGGGCAGGCTCAGCCCGGGCGGCGTCCCCAGCCCTCGCCTGCGGGGCGTCGCGGCGAGGACCCCCGCACCGGCGGGCCGGGCACGACCACGGAGCGACCCCGCGTGCGGCCGCCACGTGTCGTCCTCGTGCCGCACCGGTCGTGGTCGACGGCCGACCGGGCTGGCACAGCCCCCTCCTCGCCCTCCGGTCCTGCCTCCCGGCGCGTGCTCGACGCCGAGCCGATCCCTGCGCCCACCCCGGTACCGACCTACGAGCCTTCCGTTCCGAGACCAGCCCTGAGACCCGGGCCGGGGCGCCGCGAGCCCGTCGGGCTCGGGCCGGGCCTGCGCCCCGTCGACCCGTGGCCGCCGCTGCCGTCGCGACCCGCCCCCCCGCCGCCCGCCGGACCCCCCGCCGAGGTGACGTGGGCGCGCGCGGTGCGGCTACGGCGTGAGCAGGGGGCGGTCTAGTGGAGCGCGTCGCCTTCCTCATCGAGGACACGGGGGAGTACCTCGGGTGCCTGCTCAACCCTGAGTCGGTCGTCATGACCCGGTCGGCCGGCGTCGAGGTGCGCCGCTCGTCGGGGGGTCGGCTCACGGGCGCGGGGATGGCCGACGACCCGCTGCTCTTCACCGGTGGTGGTCGCACCGAGCTGCGGCTCGACCTGCTCTTCGACACCGACCTCGCGCCGACCGACCGGTCGGTCTCCGACGTCCGCCAGATGACCCGTCCCATCTGGCGGCTCGCCGAGAACTCGACGGAGGTGGAGCACCAGCGTCGCCCCCCGTGGGTGCGCTTCGTGTGGGGGCGGGCGTGGAACATCCCCGGGGTGGTCACCGAGGTGGCCGAGCGCTTCGACCGCTTCGGTGCCGACGGCTCGCCGCTGCGCTCGTGGATGCGCCTGGTCTTCGTGCGGATCGGGCAGGGGGCCGACGACGAGGGGGGTGAGGCCTGGGAGCTGGCTCGCCGGCTGCCGCCGGTCGACCTCACCGGGCCCGCAGTGGGCGCGCTCGCCGTCGTCGGCGACGGCAGCGCCGGTGGGGGGCCCGGGGTCCCGGACGCCCCCCCACCGGTCGTCAACCCCGTCGAGCTGGGCCTGCTCTCGCAGCAGGCCTTCGGCACCCCGCTGCTGTGGAAGCAGCTGCTGACCTACAACGGCATCGACGACCCCGCGAGCTTCCGCGGTCCGCTCGCCGTCCCCCCGACGGGAGCGCGGCCGTGAGGGAGGCGCAGGGTCAGCCCCAGCTGGCCGTCACCCTCGCGGGCCGCAGACTGCGCGATGACGAGCTCGCGGTCCTCGCCTCGCTCCGGGTGCGCACCGCCCTGGCGCAGCCCGCGCAGTGCACCATCACCTGGGACCTCGACGAGAGCGTGCGGGTCGCCCCTCTGCCGGGCGACGCCCTGCAGGTGGAGCTCGGCCGGGGCCCTCGCCCGCTGTTCGTCGGCGAGGTCACGGTGGTCGAGCACGGGTACGGCGCCGACGGCTCGACCCAGGTGCGGCTGCGCGCGTACGACGCCCTCCACCGCCTGCGCAAGCGCTCCTCGACCCGCGCCCACGTGGACGTCGACCTCGCGGGGTTGGCCCGCACGCTCAGCAGCGGCACTGGACTTGAGGTCGTCGCTCCGCCCCTGTCGCTCGGCACCGTCTACCAGTGCGCCCGCTCCGACCTCGACCTGCTCGTCGCGACCGCGGCCCGAGCCGGCGTCTACCCCGTCGTGGACGGCACGACCCTGCGCCTGGTCGGGCTCCAGGGTGATGGCGAGCCCGTGGTGCTCACCCGCGGCTCGAGCCTGCACTCGGCCGAGCTCGAGATGAGCCAGGAGCCGTCGTACCGCACGGTCGAGACGGTGCGCTGGGACCCCGGCTCGGCGACGGCGTCGGGGCTGCGGGCCAGCAGCCGGTCGGCGCGCGCCGACACCCGCGCCGACCCCGCGCCCGGGAGCGTCGGCGGGGGCGGCGTGCTCACCCTCGCGGACGAGGTGGTCACCGACGAGGCGGTGGTGCGGGCGCTCGCGCAGGCCGAGCTCGACGTGCGCAGCGGCGCGGAGGTGACCGTCACCCTGGTCGCGGACGGCGACCCGCGGCTGCGTGCGGGCGGACGCGTGCGACTCGTGGGCGTGGCCTCCACGTTCGAGGGGACCTACGTGGTCACCGAGGCGGTGCACGTCGTCGACGGGGCCGGCTACGAGACCCGGGTGTCCAGCGTGCCGCCAGCGTCGCCTCCCGGGCGGGGGCCCGACCGGGTCACCCTCGGTGCGGTGAGCGACGCCGCCGACCCCGAGGGGCGGGCGCGGGTCAAGGTGCGCCTGCCGGCGCTTCCCGACCTCGAGACCCCCTGGACGCCGGTGCTCGTGGCGGCGGCCGGGCCGGGCAAGGGGGCGGTCCTTCTGCCCGAGCTGGGCGACACCGTGCTGGTCCTGCTCCTCGGCGGCGACCCGGGGGCGGCGGTCGTGCTCGGGGGCCTCTACGGACGGGGGACCACACCCGACCACGGTGACGACGGGCCCTCCGGCCAGCGGTTCACGCTCGCCACCGCCGACGGTCAGCGGCTGCAGCTCGACGCGACCGGCCACCGCGTGCTGCTGACCGACGGGCACGGTTCCCAGGTCGAGCTGGGTCCAGACCTCCTGCGGATCCACGCGGCGACCGACCTGCTCATCGAGGCGCCCGGCAAGGCCCTGCGCGTGCGGGCGAGGTCGGTCGACTTCGAGGAGGCGACATGAGGGCGCTCGTGCTCGACGGGGTGCTGCGGTGCGGTCACGACGGCGTCGTGGCCAGTGTCGCCTCCCAGTCGTGGGTGCAGATCGCGGGCTCACCGGTGCTGGTCGATGCTGATCCCGTCGGTCGGTCGATCTCGTTGTGCCCCAACGTCGGTGTCAGCATCAAACCCTGCACCGTCACGCTCGCGGTCCGCACCGGCTACTCCACCTTCGTGCGCATCGACCACCACGCCGTGTGCCTCGACACCGTCGTGGGGTTCACGGACGGTACCCCGCCGGGCACGGTCGACTACACCGTGCGCGACCCCGGCCAGCACCTGGTGGAGGTGAGGGCGTGAGTGCTCCGCGATACCGTGCCCTCTGCTTCGTCATGCCCGACCTCGACGCGGCGGCGGGGGCGCCGGGGCTGCGACTCGCACCCGGAGGGGGGCTGGCGACCGTGTCGGACGGAGCATCCATACGGCAGGCGCTGCTGCTGCTGCTGAGCACCCGACCCGGGGAGCGGGTCAACCGGCCGGCCTACGGCTGCCATCTCTTCCGGCTCGCCTTCGCCTCGGCCGACGACACCACGGCCGGCCTCGCGATCCACTACGTCCGGCGGGCGGTCGAGACGTGGGAGCCACGCGTCGACGTGCTCGCCGTCGATGCCGACCGTCCCCCCGACGAGCCGTGGCTGCTCGAGGTGCGGATGCGGTACCGCATCAGGGCAACTCAGCGCGACGACGAGATCGCTGTCGCGGTTCCCCTCGACGCCGGAGGTGGCGCATGAGCATTCCCGTCCCGGACCTCGACGACCGCGACTTCGGCCAGCTCGTCGAGGCCGCCCGCGCCCGGATCCGCCAGCTCGACCCGGAGTGGACCGACCTCAGCGCCCACGATCCCGGCATCGTGCTGGTCGAGGCGTTCGCCCACCTCACCGACCTGTTGATGTACCGCCTCAACCGGGTGCCCGACCGGCTCTACGCGGTCTACCTCAACCTCCTCGGCACGTCGCTCGGACCACCTGCCGCCGCCCGGGTGAGCGTGCAGCTGCGCCGGTCGACGGGGGGCGACGCGGTCCGGGTGCCGCGCGGGACCCGGCTCGGGTGCCCACCCGGGCTGCCGGGGGTCGCCCAGCCCGTCTTCGCCACGCTCGCCGACACCGAGATCCCCGCAGGGGAGACCACCGTGCAGGTGGAGGCCGCCGACGTGGTGCTGCACGACGCGGTCGTCGTGGGCACCGGCACCGGGCAGCCGGGGCAGGGCTTCACGCTGCCCGAGGCACCCCTGGTCGACGGGCCCGGGCTGGTCGTCGGCATCGAGGTCACCGACGGCAGCCGGCTGGGCAGCGGGGAGGCGATCATGGTCGGTGGCCGCACCTACCGCACGTGCCGCGAGGTGCGGGTCTTCGCCGACGCCGCCCCCGGGGAGGCCGCCGTGCGGGTCGACCGCACCGGGGGCACGTTGACCTTCGCGTGGTTCGGCGACGGCGCGCGGGACGCGCCCCTCGTGCCGGCCGCGGGCGCTCGCGTCATCGTGTGGTATCTCACCGGTGGGGGGGAGCGGGGCAACGTCCCCGCCGGCACCCTGACCGTGCTGCGTGACCCGTTGCCGGGCGGGTTGCAGGTGACCAACCCCGAGGCGGCCGTGGGAGGCCGGGACACCGAGTCGCTGGCCCGGGCGCTGCGCCGGGCACCGCAGGAGTTCCAGGCCCGTGACCGCGCGGTGACCGCACGCGACTACGAGGTGCTCGCGTCGCGCCACGGCGGGGTCGAGCGGGCCAAGGCGATGACCAGGGCTGACGTCTGGGCCTACGCCGCCCCCGGAGAGGTCGAGGTGGTGCTCGTCCCCCATGTGCCCGAGGCCGACCGCCCCGAGGGTCGCGTCGACGTCGACGTGCTCCGGGCCCAGGCCCGCCCCGAGGTGAGGGACGAGGTCGAGGCGCTCCTGCGCTCACGCGCCACCATCGGGGCGCAACCTGTCGTGCGGTGGGGCGACTACAAGCAGGTCGTCGTCGATGCCCGGGTGGTCGTGCGCGCAGACGAGGACGTCGACGGGGTGCGTCAGCGCATCCTCGCGCGGCTGGCCCGCTCGATCAGCCCCCTCCCGTCGGCGAGCGAGGACTACGCCTCCGGCTTCGGGCGGCCGCTGCGGGTCTCCAACCTCTACCGGGCGCTCGAGCAGTCCGAGCCCGGCGTGCTGTACGTCGACCGGGTCGAGCTCGAGATCGACCAGGTGCCCGACCTCGACGCGGTCGCCCTCGTCCGGGCCGACGGCCAGGAGCACTCGTGGTTCGTCGCCCAGCAGGCCACCCTCTTCCGCACCACCAACGGCGCCGACGGCTGGGAGGCGGTCGCGACCTGGGACGGCGAGACGGTGTCGGTCGTCGCGCCCTACCCCACGCCCGCCCCCGGTCGTTCCGGTGGGCAGGCCCGTCCCGGGCTGGTCGCCGTCGCCACCGACACCGGATCGGGCGCCCGGGTGCGGGTCAGCGACGACCTCGGCGCCACCTGGCGTCAGGTGGCGGAGCTGGGCTTCGGGCTCGCGGGCCTGGCCTGGGTCGACCGGACGGGCACGGCGGTGCTGCTCATGGCCGGTGAGCAGGGCCTCTACGAGCTGGCGCTCGTCGAGGGCGCCGTACCGGTGCAAAACCTCGTCGACCCGACCCAGCCCGCGCTGGGCTTCCACGCCGTCGTCGCCCTCACCGACGTCCGAGGGCGCACGGGGGTCGTCGTCGCCGCCGAGGCGTCGGCGGGGGTCTTCCTCTCCCCCGACTCGGGGGCGCCCCAGACCTTCGGCCGGGTCCTCGGCCCGGGGCAGGACATCCGCTGCCTGACGGTGCAGTACGACGGGCCGGCGGTCGCCGTCTGGGCGGGGCGCTCCGTCCCCGAGGGAGACGGGACCGGGTGCCTGCGGCTGCGCCTCGACGAGCTGGGTCGCGGTGACCTGGCGGCGCTCGCCGGCGCCTGGGAGGCGTTCGAGGCGGGCTGGACCGGTGGCAGCTGCTGGGGCGTCGTGTCCGTGGGGTCGGTCGTCCACGCCGCGACCCAGAGCGGGGGCGTCGTCGCTCTGCTCCTCGGCCAGGGATCGCCGTCGTGGGTTCAGCCCGACGTCAACTGCGGGCTTCCCCTGCGCGACCGGCGTCGGTTCCGGCCCACGACCTCGCTCTCGGGGGTCGTCACCGGCGACGGGTCGCCCCTGCTGCTCGCCGCCGGTCCCGGTGGGGTGCATCGCTCGCACGACGGTGGCGGGTCGTGGCGGTCCTGCTCGTCCAAGGTCGCCGACGGCGTCGTGACCGTGCCGGGCTCCTGGCTCTTCTGCTCGGGTGTGCATCGTGTCGAGGTGGTGAGGGCAGATGGCTGAGGACGCCCTGCTCGGGGTGCTGCCCGAGGTGTTCCGGGTGGCGGCGCTCACCAGCCCGCCCCTGCGGTCGGTCGCCTCGGTGGCCACGCAGCTGCACGCACCGGTGGTGGCTCGGCTCGACCACGTCGACGAGGTCGTCGACCCACTGCGCACGCCGGAGCAGATGGTGGGCTACCTCTCGTCGTGGGTCGACCTCGCCTGGCTGACGCTTCCCGGTTCGGGCGGGGCGCGCTCCTCGCTGGCCGGAGGCAGTGCACCCCTGCGTGACCTCATCACCGCCGCGGCGGACCTGTCGGCGCGTCGTGGCACTCCGGGGGGGATGCGCGAGTTCCTGCGGGTGGCGACGGGTGTCGACGGCTTCGTCGTCGACGACGTGTCGGGCGCCTTCCACGTCGTCGTCACCGCCCCGGCCGCCGCGGTCGACCAGCTCGACGCGGTGCAGCGGATCGTCGACGCGCTCAAGCCCGCCCACGTGACCGCGGAGGTCGTCGTCGCCCCGTCCCACCCTGCCGCCGGCACCGGCTCTCCGTCACCCCTGCCCCCGGAAGGAGCCTCGTGACCGACCTCAGCCTGACCCTCTCGTCGACCGACCTCACCGTCACCGCGGGAAGCGGCGCCTCGGTCACCGCCTCGGTCACCAACACGGGAGCGACGCGCGACCGGGTGGTGTGTGGTGTCTACGCGCCGACGGGTGGGACTCCCCCCGCGGCCGCCACCGTCGACCGGCCCCTACGCGAGATCGGGCCGGGGGCCACCGAGCAGTTCGTGGTCACCGTGGGTGCCGACGCCCCGTCCGGGACCAGTGCCGTGAGGGTGATCGCCTACTCTGCCGACCGCGCCCCGGAGGAGTTCGCCGACACGGCCCAGACCGTGACCGTCCACCACGAGGTGGTCGTGGGCGCCCCGGCAGCGGCGGAGCGACCCTGGTGGCTCCTGCTCGTGGCCGCGCTGGTCCTCGTCGTCGCGGTCGTCGCGGTCGTGCTGGTGCGGTCGCGCCCGACGCCGTCGGTTGCCGTCACCCCTCCGACGACCACGACGACCACGACGACCGCCCCGGCGTGCCAGCCGGGCTTCGTGCCGCGGCTCACCAGGCCGAGCGACAGCGTCTGTGTGTCGCCCGCGTCGGCGGCGCAGGTGGTCTTCGAGAACACCCCGGCGGTGCAGGACCAGCGCAAGCCGACCCCGCGCGGAGGACCCTACGGTCCGGAGACCTGTCTGGTCGGCTGGGTCTGGCGCGACGCCTACGACGGAGACACCATCTGCGTCACCGGTGACACCCGGGCTCGCGCCGCGCAGGAGAATGTCGACGCCCCCCTGCACGCGGGGCCGTGAGCCCGGTGACGGATGCCGTGAGCGGGAACCGCAGGCCGTTGGTCGTCCTCGGGGTCGCGGCCCTGGCGGCCGTGCTCCTCTTCGTGTTCGGAGCCACGCGCGGGGGAGGGGGTGACCTGGGAGCGTGGCGCCAGTGGCTGAGTGGCCACGCTCCGGCACCTGCGCGGCTGGGCGTCGCGGACCTCGTCCCCAGGTCGGGCCCGTGCACGACCGTCCCTGCCGACCAGGCCCTGTCGGTCGCCCCCGGCGCACCGTGCATCCTCGATGTCGCGACGCGTTCGGCCCTGGCCGTCACCGGCACGACCCGGCGGGCCACGCTGGTCGTCTCGTCCCCTGTGCAGCTCGTGGTGGTCGTCGCCGGGAGCGAGATCCGCCCGACGGACCCCGTGAGCCCGGGGGACTCCTCACCCACCCGCCTCACGTTCGGGACCGACGGCGGGAGCGTCGCGCTCACGTGTCTGCCGACACCTACCGCGCAGCCCTGTCGGGTGGTCCTCGCTCCCTGAGGTCACTCCCTCTCCCCTCAGCGCTCACCAGCGACCCCCCCCCGCCCAGACTAAGGACCTCGTATGAAGGACATCGCCGTCACCGTGGCCGCCCCCCAGGTGACCCTCACGGACGGCCGGGGGACCATCACCGTCACCGTCGTCAACAGCGAGCCGACGACCGAGCACGTGGTGGTCACCGCGCTCGGCGGTGGGGGGACAGGTCCCTCCGGGGTGCCGCCGACGACGACGGTCGACCGGCCGCTCCGCGATGTCGCCCCCGGTCAGACGGAGCAGTTCGTGGCGAGGATCGACGCCACATCGGCCACGGCGGGGCTCCATACGGTGCGCTTCGTGGCCGCCCCCTCCGACGAGGCGACGGAGGAGTACGCCGACCGGGCGGCAGGCACCACGGTCGTCGTGGCGGAGCGAGCTGCCGTCGTGACCCCTCCACGACGCTTCCCCTGGTGGGTCGTGGCCGTCATCGCGCTCGTGACGGTGGTCGTCGTGGTGTTCGTCGTCGTGCGCTCCCACGCCGGCACACCCACGCCGGTGACCCCGACGACGACGACCAGCACCGCTGCCGGGACGCCCGTTCCGGCGGTCGTCGGCAGCAGCCAGGGCGTCGCGACGGCACGCCTGACTGCTGCCGGGTTCACGCAGGTCTCCATCGCCAGGGACCACCGCGCGACCGGGTCGACACCGGGGACGGTCATCGCCGTCTCGCCTGCAGAGGGTGTCCTCGCCTCCACCCAGAACGTCGTCACCCTCACCGTCGCCGCGCCGAACGTGGTTCCCACCGTGCCGGTACCCGACGTGGTGGGGCTGCCCTACGCTGCCGCGGCCTCACGCCTTGCTGTCGCCGGCCTGGTCCCCGCGCCCGGGGGCCAGTGCGTCTCGGGGACGGCCTTCTGCATCGTCGACAGCGCGCTGCCGGTCGTGGGCACTCCGGTCCCACGGGGGCAGACCATCCTGCTGGTCGGCCACCTGACGAAGTTCGGGTGAGCAGCGCTCAGGTCGCGGGCCGCTGCGTGAGCGACCGGCTGACCCGGATCGCGTTGACGATGGCCGGGATCGCCCTGACGAACATGACGACCGCCCACACGAGCGCCACGACGGCTGTCACCAGGGCCCACAGGTCGTCGCCGATGCTGACCAGGACCCCGGGCAGGAACCCCTGGATGAGGCCGAGCGCCAGCTGGAGCACGACCGACGCCGCCAGCAGGGCCATCAGGCCCTTGACGGCGAGGAACCGCGGATGGGCCAGCACGAGGCAGACGACGACGACGATCTTGAGGAAGAGAAGGAGCCCGAGCAGGATGGCCGAGAGGCCGACCGGGAACGACCCCCAGACCACGAGGTAGGCGATCGTGCCGAACGGCACGGCGAGCAGCAGGCTGACCATCAGCAGCAGCTTGGCCAGGGCGACGAGGGCCAGAGCGAAGGAGAGCAGCACCCACAGGAGGGACACCACGAGGCTGACGGCACCCTGGTAGCGCGCGTAGACCCGTTGCGACAGCAGCATGCTCGACCCGAGCAGGAGCACGGTGAAGAGCAGCAGACCGTCGACCAGCGCGAGGTAGCGGATGCCGGCGCCCGGCGGCGACTGAGCGTTCGTGAGGTTGGCCGCGAGGCCGGGCGGCACCCCCAGCGCGCCACCGGCTGCCGACCCGCTCAGGGTGCTCACCGGCGTTCCGCCGACGGCGGAGGAGAGGGCCAGCTCGGTGGCGACCACGAGCGCGGCCGCGACGACGGCAACGACGAAGAACGGCACCCGGAGGCTACCGGCGGAGGGCTCGGCCACCGCCCCAGTCTGGCAGGGAGAGGGCCACGACGGCAGGGGCCGACGACCCCCGCCGTGGACGACGCTCCACCGGCCTCCACCTATCCTTCATGACATGCCCACCGAGCCCGCCGCCGACCGGCCGGACCGGACCAGGCGGACCGGGCGCCCCCGGCGCGGCGGCGGCTCCGGAGCCCCTCGGGGTGAGCGCCCCGAGCGCCCAGAGCAGTCAGCCCGCAACGCCTCGCGGATGGAGCGCCGCCGGGCCGCCGTCCCTGCCATCACCTACCCCGACCTGCCGGTCACCGCCCGCCGCGACGACATCGCCGCGGCGATCCGCGACCACCAGGTGGTCGTCATCGCGGGCGAGACCGGCTCGGGCAAGACCACCCAGATCCCCAAGATCTGCCTCGAGCTCGGCCGGGGCATCGAGGGGATGATCGGCCACACCCAGCCCCGCCGGATCGCCGCCCGGTCGGTGGCCGAGCGCATCGCCGACGAGCTCCACGTCGAGCTCGGTGGGGCCATCGGCTACCAGGTGCGCTTCTCCGACCACTCCGGCGGCGACACCCTCGTCAAGGTCATGACCGACGGCATCCTGCTCGCCGAGCTGCAGCGCGACCGCGAGCTGCGCCGCTACGACACGATCATCATCGACGAGGCCCACGAACGAAGCCTCAACATCGACTTCATCCTCGGCTACCTGGCCCAGCTGCTGCCGCGCCGGCCCGACCTCAAGGTCGTTATCACGTCCGCGACCATCGACCCGCAGCGCTTCGCCGACCACTTCGCGACGCCGGGCCACCCGGTGCCGGTCATCGAGGTGTCGGGGCGCACGTTCCCGGTGGAGGTGCGCTACCGCCCGCTCGCCGCCGACCCGCCCGGTGACGAGGACGAGGACGACCCGGGGGAGCGGCAGGTCGAGGACCGCGACCAGACCACCGGCATCACCGACGCCGTGACCGAGCTGTGGACCGAGCGGCACGGCGGCGACGACAACGACATCCTCGTCTTCCTCAGCGGGGAGAGGGAGATCCGCGACGCGGCCGAGGCGCTCACGTCGCTCGCCCTCCCGCAGACCGAGGTGCTCCCGCTCTTCGGCCGCCTCTCCGCCGCCGAACAGCACCGCGTCTTCGGCCGGCGCCCGGCCGGGGTGAGCCGCCGGGTCGTGCTCGCCACCAACGTCGCCGAGACCTCGCTGACCGTGCCCGGCATCCGCTACGTCGTCGACACCGGCACCGCCCGCATCTCGCGCTACAGCCAGCGCACCAAGGTGCAGCGCCTGCCCATCGAGGCGATCAGCCGGGCCAGCGCCGACCAGCGCAAGGGTCGGTGCGGCCGCGTCTCCGACGGCATCTGCATCCGGCTCTACTCCGAGGACGACTTCCTCTCGCGGCCGGAGTTCACCGACCCCGAGATCCTGCGTACCAACCTCGCCTCCGTCATCCTGCAGATGACCTCGCTCGGCCTCGGTGACGTCGCCCGCTTCCCCTTCGTCGACGCCCCCGACTCCCGCTCCGTGATCGACGGCGTGCGCCTGCTCGAGGAGCTGCGCGCGATCGAGCCCGAGGAGGTCTCGACCCGACCCAGCGAGGGCGGTGCCGCGAGCCGCACGAGGAGGCTCACGGCCTACGGACGCACCATCGCGCTGCTGCCGGTCGACCCGCGTCTGGCGCGCATGGTCATCGAGGCCGACCAGCGCGGGTGCCTGCGCGAGGTGCTCGTCATCGTCGCGGCGCTGTCGATCCAGGACCCTCGTGAGCGGCCGCTCGAGAAGCGCGAGCTGGCGGCAGCGTCACACAAGCGCTTCGCGGTCGACAACAGCGACTTCGGCGCCTACCTCCAGCTGTGGTCCTACCTCATGGACCAGCAGAAAGCGTTGTCCAGCAGCGCTTTTCGTCGCCTGTGCAAGGCGGAGTACCTCCACTTCCTGCGCATCCGCGAGTGGCAGGACCTGCACAGCCAGCTGCGGCAGGCGGCGAAGCAGGCCGGCTTCGACACCTCGCAGCGCACGGCGGAGGACGACGCGGAGCCCGATCTCGACGCCGTCCACCAGTCGCTGCTCGCGGGTCTGCTCTCCCAGGTGGGCAGCCGCGACGAGGTGCGCCGTGACTACCTCGGCGCCCGGGCCGTGCACTTCTCGCTCTCACCCGGCAGCACGCTGGTGCGCAAGCCGCCGCAGTTCGTCATGGCCGGCGAGCTCGTCGAGACCAATCGCATGTGGGCGCGAGCCTGCGCCCGCATCGACCCGGCCTGGGCCGAGGACCTCGGCGCGCACCTGGTCAAGCGCTCCTACTCGGAGCCGACCTGGTCGTCGCGGCAGGGGAGCGCCGTCGCCACGGAGCGCGTCACCCTGTACGGAGTCCCGATCGTCACCGCCCGCACCGTCGGCTACGCCGCCGTCGACCCGGCCGAGGCCCGGCGGCTCTTCATCCAGCGGGCGCTCGTGGAGGGTGACTGGTCGACGAGGCACCGCTTCTTCGACGAGAACGCCCGGATGGTCGAGCGCCTGCGCGAGCTCGAGGCCCGCACGAGGCGGCGGGACATCGTCGTCGACGACGAGACCGTCTCGACGTTCTACGACGAGCGGCTCCCGGCATCGGTCGTCTCGGCCAGGCACTTCGACACGTGGTGGAAGCGGGAGTCGCGCAGCCAGCCCCACCTGCTCGACTTCACGCAGGACCTCCTCGTGCGCGACAGCGCGCGGTCCGTCGACCACGACGCCTACCCCTCGGTCTGGGTGCAGGGCGACCTCAGCCTGCCGCTGACCTACCAGTTCGACCCCGGTGACGCGCAGGACGGCGTGACCGTGCACGTGCCCGTCGAGGTCCTCAACCAGGTGCGGGGGGAGGGGTTCGACTGGCAGGTGCCGGGACTGCGTGAAGAGCTGGTGACCGCCCTGCTGCGCACGCTGCCGAAGGTCACCCGCCGCCTGCTGGTCCCGGCGCCCGAGCACGCTGCCGCCACCGTGCGGGTGCTGCGAGAGCGGGGTCTCGGCCCGGCCGACGGCTCGCTCACCTCGGTGCTGTCGGCTGTCCTGCGCGAGACCCACGGCGTGGTGATCGCGACCGCCGACTGGGACCTCGAGCGGGTGCCAGCCCATCTGCGGGTCACCTTCTCGGTGGAGGACACACAGGGTCGCGTGATCGCCTCGGGGCCCGTGCTCGACGCCCTGCGGGCCACCGCCGCCCCCCAGCTGCGCCAGCAGGTCGCCCGGGCCGGAGCGGGACTGACCCGCGCCGGCCTGACGTCGTGGACGGTCGGTGACGTGCCGACCGAGGTCACGACGTCGGGGTCGGGTGGGCGCACCGTGCAGGGCTTCCCTGCCCTGGTCGACGACGGCGGATCGGTGTCGCTGCGGGTGCTCCCCACGCGCGCCGAGGCACGCACCGAGCACCGGGTCGGCGTACGACGCCTTCTCGTGCTCGGCACGTCGCCGCCCTGGAAGCAGGTGCTCGCGCGGTTGGGCAACGCGCAGAAGCTCGCCCTCGGGCACAACCCGCACGGCTCGGTGTCAGCCCTGCTGGCCGACTGCCTCGAGTGCGCCGTCGACGCCATCAGCGCCGAGCACGTGCCGCACGAGGTGCGCACCGAGGCCGACTTCGACGCGGCCCTGGCCGCGGTGCGCACCCACGCGGCCGCCCGCGTGGTGCAGGTCGTGGGCCTGGTGGAGCCGGTGCTCGCCAAGCACCTGCGGGCGGTCAACCGCCTCGACTCCATGACCTCTCAGGCACTACGTGACCTCGTCGCCGACGTGCGCTCCCAGCTGGCCGAGCTCGTGCGACCCGGGTTCGTCGCCGAGACCGGCTTCGCCCGGCTGCGTGACCTCGACCGCTACCTCGACGGGGTCCTGGTGCGGCTGGAGCGTGCCCCGGCGGACCCCGCCCGCGACGGCACCTCGCTCGACGAGGTGCTGAGCGCCGAGCGGGCCTACGCGGCGCTGCTCGAGGGCCTGCGCCCCGCGCAGCGGGCCAGCGAACCGGTCGTCGCGATCGGCTGGATGATCGAGGAGCTGCGCGTCTCGCTCTTCGCGCAGCGTCTCGGAACGGCCCACCCGGTCTCGGTCAAGCGCATTCTTCGCGCAATCGCCGCCGTACCTCGCGACTGAGCGCACACTGGTCAGGGGGCATGGGCGCCCCCGGACCCGGGGCCCACCGGCTGACGGAGGGGGCCACACCTAATGGAATCACCCGCACCCGTCCGACGTTGAGACGGGTGTGGAGCCGAGGGGTTCCTCGCCGAACCACCCGCACCCTCAGAGACACCGCACCACCCCAGACCCGAAGAAGGCCCCCGTGCAAGATCCCACCGCCCTGTACCACTTCGAGACCGACACGCACCCCGGTAGCGCCCGGGCCTCTGTGCTCATGGTGTCGCTTGGCGGCTTCGTCGACGCCGGACGCACCCAGCACGTGCTCACCGAGCACCTCCTGCAGACCCACGACCACACCGTCGTCGCGTCGTTCGACGTCGACCAGCTGCTCGACTACCGGCAGCGCCGCCCCGTCATGACGTTCGACCGCGACCGCTGGACCAGCTACGACGACCCGTCCCTGTTGCTCTACCGGCTGGTCGACCGCGACGGCACGCCCTTCCTGCTGCTGGCGGGGATCGAGCCCGACTACCAGTGGGAACGCGTGGTCGAGGCCGTGACCGGTCTGATCCGCATCCTCGGCGTCGACCTCACGGTGAGCGTCCACGGCATCCCCATGGCCGTGCCCCACACCCGCCCGATCGGCCTGACCGCCCACGCCACCGACCCGCGGCTGATCTCGATCCACGAGAGCGTCTTCGGCGCGGTGCAGGTGCCGGGCAGCCTCTCGTCGCTGCTCGAGCTGCGGCTGGGTGAGTCCGGGCGCGACGCCCTGGGGTTCGCGGTGCACGTGCCGCACTACCTCGGTCAGGCCGAGTTCCCTGATGCGGCCCTGGCCGGTCTGGGGGCGGTCATCGCCGCCACCGGGCTCAACCTCGTGACCGCCGACCTCGCGGCCTCCGCCGGGCTCAACCGGGCCCAGCTGGCCACCGAGGTCGCCGGGTCCGACGAGGTCCAGGGCGTCATCCAGGCCCTCGAGCGCCAGTACGACACCTACATGGAGGGGCGCACCCGGCCCAGCCTGCTGGCCACCGAGATCTCCGAGCTGCCGTCGGCCGACGAGATCGGCGCCGAGCTCGAGGCCTTCCTCATGGACGTCGACGAGGGTCGCGACACCGCCGAGGACGCCGCCGACGACTCTGCTGGCGAATCTGCTCATGACTCCGGCCCGGAGGGCTCCGCGCCCACTGCCTGACCTCTGCCGCCGTCACACCGTGCCCACCCTCGCGTCTGCGGGGGTGGGCACCGGCGCATGAGGTCGTGCCCTGAGGGCCTCAGCCCTTCGCGTCGGACCAGCGCCGTACGACGCTCGTGTCCGAGACGAAGCGCACCCGGTCGGTGCCTGCCCAGCGCCGCGCCGCGTCGGTGAGTCCCTGGTCGACTGCTGCGACCACCTCGTCGGCCCGGTCCTGCGGCACGTGCAGCAGCAGCTCGTCGTGCAGGCAGAGCACGATCCGGGCGCCGAGGGGGGCGACGGTATGACGCACCGTGGCGGCCCAGGCCTTGAAGAGCTCGGCCGCCGCACCCTGGATCACGGCGTTGCGCGCGAACCGGCCCCGGGCGGCGTCGACCGCCTGACCCTGTGACGTGGACAGCGACCCGGTGCCCTCCGACGGTCCGGGCTCTACACCCAGCCCGCCACCGGTCGAGGTGGCCGCCCCACCCATCAGGCGGTCGAGGGGCAGCAGACGACCTCCGAAGGTGCGCAGCGGCGCTCGGCCCACTCCAGCGGCATACGCGTCGTCGAGCAGGCGCATGGCGACGGGGTAGGCGCGCTCGAGGTCCTTCAGGGCCTCACCGGCCGATCC
>JBBRNQ010000059.1:0-26378 GCA_038230235.1 Actinomycetales bacterium | reverse complement strand
GCTCGTAGACCCGCACGGCGGCCGTGTTGGTCTCGAGCACGTGGAGGAAGGCGCCCTCGCCCCGGGCGTGGATGCCGGCGGTCACGGCGGCGACCAGCCTGGTGGCCAGGCCCTGGCCTCTCGCCGACGGGTCGGTGCACACGGCACTGATCTCGGTCCAGCCGAGTGGGTGCATGCGCTCGCCTGCCAAGGCGACCAGCTGGCCGTCCTGCCGGACGCCGAGGAAGCGCCCGAGCTCCATCGTGCGCGGTCCGAAGGGGCCGGGCTCGGTGCGACGCACGAGGTCGGCCACCTCCTGCCCATCCCGATCCGGATGGAGCGTCGTCGCGTCGAGGTCGTCGCTGGTCACCCGCAGGGCGCGTGCGTCGGGGGCGACCATCCGCAGCCCGCGGAAGGACATCAGCTCTGACCACCCGTCGGGCAGGGGCGGCGGAGCGATCAGTGCGGCTCCACCACCGGGACCGAGCAGCTGCGCCAGATCGGCCCAGTCACCGGGGCCCGGATCGGGCGCGAGCGCGGCGAAGGGGGCGACGTCGGGGTGGTAGCGCACGGCTGAGCCGGCCGACACGGCGTACGAAGCGTGGTGCCCCCGCAGTGCCCCGCCGACCGGGTCGTGGAGCGGGCCGTCGTACGGGCCGTCGTACGGGCCGTCGTCCGGGCCGTCGGGTGAGGGCGTCGACGCGGCCCTCACGCGACGAGGTCGACGTGCCGCGGCACCCACGGCTCGAAGGCGAGGCGCAGCCCCGCCTCGGGCGCGCTCTTGTCACCCTTGCGGTTGTTGCAGGGCGAGCAGGACGCGACGGTATTGAGCCACGACGACGCGCCACCGCGCGAGATCGGCACGACGTGGTCGACCGTGGTCGCCTTGCCGCTGCAGTAGGCGCAGCGGTGGCGGTCGCGCTTGAGGACGCTGCGCTTGCTCCATCCGGCGTCGCGGTAGAGCCACTTGGCGGCGACGTAGCGGATCAGCCGCACCACCCGGGGGCGCTGGTAGGGGCCGAACATCTGGCCTTCGATGGCCTCTTCGACGACGGCGACCTGGCGCACGAGCATGCCGATCGCGTGGCGGACCGAGACGACCCCGAGGGGCTCGTAGGAGGCGTTGAGGATCACCACCTCGGTCATCTCCTGGCGCCCTTTCTCCCGTCGCTGCTCTCATCGTGCCTGCTGGGCGGCGTGTTCGCCTCCCAATTCACCGATCATTCACGCGGGGCCGACAAATCGTGGCCGGGTCGGGACCCGCGGAGCTCCGCCCGCTCCCAGTCACTTCAGGGCGAGTTGGGGGTTCAGTCTGCTCCACCTCACCCGGGGGTCTGTCACAGTTAGCTCCCGACTAGCAGGTCAATCAGCCAGGAGCGTCACGTGCCCCATCACCGGGTCTTCGCCCACGACTGCGCGGTGCCCGGCTCCGGCCGCGCAGACGGCGTCAACCGGGCGGCAACACTGGGCAGGTCATGGTGAGCAGGCGTCCGAGTGGGCCGTCTCCGTTGGAGAAGCGGCTGCTCGCGGTGAGCCTGACCTTCCTCGGCCTCGGGGTCGTCGTACCGCTGCTGACGTTGCTGGTAGACCCTACCCGCGCGGCAGGGACGGCCCAGGTCGGGACGCCCCTGGCTGTCGGCGGCGCCGTCCTAAGCGTGGTCGCGGCGTCGGCCGTGCGGCGGCGGCGGGGCGGTCCCCGCCACGACGTCCGCAGACCGGTGCCCCGGCCATGACGACGACCGCACGACGGGGAACGCGACGACGTACGGCGTGGGTGGGTGCGGTGGTCTTCCTGCTCCTGCTGTTGCTGGCCGTCACTCGGCTCGGCCAGGTGCACTCCGACACCTGGGAGTGGCGGCTGACGCCGTCGGCCGCCCCACCCAAGATCCAGCTCGACGGGCGCTCCTACCTGCGGGGCGCCGCCGGCGACCGGGTCCCTGCTGGCGCGACCGTCGCTGGTCACACCACAGGCGGCGCTCCCATCTACGTCGGGGAGCGCATCGCCGGGGCCGCGCCGACCGTCGTCGAGGTCGTCGACGGCGCCACCACCTGGGGGTATGGCCTCTCGGGTGGGCCCTGACCCGACCGGGCCAGCCCGCCTACTCACGCCGCCACCCCACACTGCCCGGCCACAGCGCCAGGTCAGGCGCCCAGGTGGGTGAGCGCCTCGTCGACGGAGGCCACGTCGGCGTACTTCGCGTCGAGGTCGGCAAGGTTCTGCTCGTGCAGGGCCCGGGTGCGGTCGCCGCACGCGTCGCCGACGACCTGCGCCCGCAGGCCGTGGGTGAGGGCGTCGGTGGCCGTCGCGCGCACGCACCCGGAGGTCGAGACGCCGGTAACCACCACGGTGTCGACCCCGAGCAGACGCAGGTATGAAGCCAGCCCGGCGCCGTCGTCGGCCCCCGCGCCCGCGCCCGCCTGCACCCGCCCGGTGAACGCCGACGCGTACTGCTTGACGACGACCGCCTCGCCGGGCAGCGGCGGGAGGGTGAAGCCGCCCCAGCCGCCCTCCGCCCCGTCGGCGAAGGCGGCCAGGGCCGGCACCTTGCGGACGAACAGGCCACCGTCCGTGAGGTCAGCGGTGTACCGGACGGAGGTCCAGACGACCGGGAGCTCTGCGGCCCGCGCCGCCTCGACGAGCTGCCGGTTGGCCTCGACGACAGGCCCCACGTCGGGCAGGGCGAAGGGTCCGTCGGGCTCGGTGTAGGCGCGGCACAGGTCGACCACGAGCAGCGCAGGGTGGGCGCCCCAGCCGACCCGGCCGGAGAACGACGCACCGTGGGGACCGGTCTCATCCGTCATCGCTCACCCCACCCTGGCTCGCCCGCCCTCAGCTCGCCCAGACCGGGCGCTTCGGCGCCGGCAGCCCGGTCTCCTCCTCGCAGCGGGCGAGCAGCTCCTCGATCGGCGGGCCCATGTCGAAGACGGGCAGCTCGGCGGGACGCCCGTCCCGCAGCTCCTCGCGCAGGGCAGCGGTCGCGGTTTCGTCGACGACGGCGTCGTCGACCAGCACCACTCCATACCGCTTGGCCCCCTCCGGCGTGACGAGCCCGCGACGCACCTCGAGTGCGACGAGACCCGGGTCGCGCTCGAGCGGGTCGCCCCACCCGCCGCCGCCCCAGGTGACGAAGTGGAGCACGTCGCCGGCGGCGACGGGCACGTCGTGGCACTTGCTGGGCAGCACCTGACGGGTGCCGTCGACGCGCTCGACCCACTTGGTGCCGCGGGCGCCGGGGGTGCCGCCGTTGACGCCCCAGGGGTAGGTGAGCCAGCGGTCGTCGTGGATGGCGATGGCCCCCGGCTCCTCGAAGACGTAGGCCACGTCGACGCCGTTACCGCCGCGGTGCAGGCCCGCGCCACCGGTGTCGGCGACGGTCTCCCACTTCTCGATCCGCAGGGGGTAGTAGGACTCCAGGTACTCGCAGGGGATGTTGACGAAGCTCGGCCAGAGCGAGTGGCCGTCGGGCCCGTCGCCGAGGGGACGACCGGGGATGCCGCCGAAGCCGATGGAGTAGAGCTGGAACCACTCGCCCGCGCGGTCGCCGGTCGTGTAGTGCCCGGAGTACATGAAGTGCGGGCTCGACGAGAAGCCGGCGTTGAGCAGGGCCGGGTTGGTCTGACCGAGCAGGCCGCCGAAGAGGTCGAAGACGCGGCCGATGCCGTGGTTGCGGCCGGAGAGCGCGGCGGGGTGCTTCGGCTTCCAGTACGACCCGTCGGGGATGGTCACGTCGACGAGTGGGTAGAAGCCGTCGTTCCACAGGATCTGGGGGTCGGCGACGGTGATCATGTAGATGCCGAAGAACATCCGGGTGAGGTTCTCGTTGATGTAGTAGTTGATCGGGCCGACGGCCTGCGGGCTCGAGCCGGTGAAGTCGAGGTGCACCTTCTCGCCGGTGCGGGTCAGCGACAGCTTGAGCTCGTAGGGGCCGTTGCCGACGCCGTCGTCGCAGATGTAGTCGGTGAAGGACAGGGTCTTCCCGTCCTCGAACACCATGGCCAGCAGCACCTTCATCGCGTCGTAGTTGCGCTGCAGCAGGGCGTCGAGCGCGGTGAGGTACGTCGCCGTGCCGAACCGCACGCACATCTCGACCACCCGACGCGACGCCGTACGGCACGCGGCGACGAGGCCGTTGAGGTCGGCGCGGTTCCAGTCGGGCATCCGCACCTGGTTGAGCACGATGCGCAGGGCATCCTCGTTGACGACGCCCTTGGCGTAGAGCTTGAAGGGCGGGATGACCACGCCCTCCTCGTAGATCGTGCGCGCGTCGGTCGGCATCGACGACGGCGTCTTGCCGCCGACGTCGCTCATGTGGCCGAACATCGACGCCCAGCCGACCACCCTGCCCTCGTGGAAGACCGGCACGACCACGAGCCAGTCGTTGGCGTGGCTGATCGCCGCCCCGCAGGCGTAGGGGTCGGACGTGAGGAGCACGTCGCCCTCCTCGATCGTGCCGTCATAGCCATCAAGGAAATCCGGTATGGAGAGCCCGAACTGGCCCACCACCATCTTCCCGTCGCGGTCGGCGATGAGCGGGAACTCGTCGTGCTGCTCACGGATCCCGGGCGACAACGCGGTGCGGAAGAGCACCTCGTCCATCTCGTAGCGGGCGTTGCGCAGGCCGTTCTCGATGAGGTCGAGGGTGACCGGGTCGACGGGGGCGTCGAGGGTCGGGAGCGGGGCTGACGCCGTCTCGATGATGCGTGCCATCTCTAGGCCTCCGTCGTGCTGCGGGGAGTGGTGGGACCGGTGGAAACAGGGGTGATCAGCAGGCTGCCGGAGCGGTGGACCGTCGCGGCGTGGTCGGGCAGGACGAGGGTCGTGGAGTCCATCTCGGTGACGATGGCCGGGCCGGTGACGACATCCCCCGCCCGCAGGGTGGCCCGGTCGTAGACCTTGGCCTCGACGTCGGCCCCACCGACGTGGATCGTGTTGGTGCTCAGCGGCTCTGGTGGGCCGGTCGTGTCGTCGAGGGTGACCGCGGCGACCTCGGGTCGCGGGCCGCTCACCGTCGCGCGGGCGTTGACGAGCTCGTGGTCGACCGTGAGCAGGAAGCCGAAGAGGCGCTGGTGCTCGGTGTCGAAGGCCGTGCCGAGCGTGCCCAGCGCGGCGTCGCGAGCGCCGTCCTCGAGCCAGGCCGGGTCGACCGACACGGGGATCTCGAAGCCCTGGCCGTGGAAACGCACGTCGACGGTGTAGGTCACGCTCTGGTCGGCGCGGGCCAGGCCCTGCGACTCGAGCCGTTCGCCGGCGTCGGCGGCCAGCTCGGTGAGCACCTGGGCCAGCTCGTCACCGGTGAGGTCGGCGAAGCGCCGCAGCACGGTGCGGGCCGACTCGTCACGGCGCGAGGTGGTCGCGTCGCCGAGGGCGCAGAGCACGCCCGGCGACGGCGGCACGATGACCGGCCAGGCACCGGTGAGGATGCCGAGGGCGTTGGCGTGCAACGGTCCTGCGCCGCCGAACGCGACGAGGGCGAAGTCGCGCGGGTCGAAGCCCTGCTGCACCGACACCAGCCGCAGGCCCCCGAGCATGTTCTCGTTGACGATGTCGATGATGCCCGCGGCAGCGGCCTCGGGTGAGGCGAGCCCCATCGCGTCGGCGACGGTGGCGACCGCCTGCCGGGCGGCCTCCACGTCGAGGGTGATCTCGCCGCCCGCGAGGTCGGAGGGGAGGTAGCCGAGCACGACGTTGGCGTCGGTGACGGTCGGCTCGGTGCCGCCCTTGCCGTAGGCCGCGGGGCCGGGGTCGGCGCCCGCCGACTGCGGCCCGACGCGCAGCGCCTTGGTCAGCTGCGGCACGTGGGCGATCGAGCCACCGCCCGCGCCGACCGTACGCACGTCGACGCTGGAGGCGCGCACGGTGAGGTCGCCGACCTTGGTCTCGCGGCCGATCCGCGGCGAAAGGTCTTGCACGAGAGCGACATCGGTGGAGGTGCCGCCCATGTCGAAGGTGATGAGGTCACGGTAGCCGCACTGCTCGGCGCTCCATACGGCACCGGTCACCCCGCCGGCGGGGCCGGAAAGCAGCATCGTCACGGGCGCGTCGACGGCGGCGGCGGCCGACGAGAGCCCGCCGTCACTGCGCAGGATCGCGAGCTCGGCGCCGACCCCGCCCTCGCGCAGGCGGTCGGTGAGCGTCGAGAGGTAGCGCTTGACCTGGGGTTGGACGTAGCCGTTGGCGACGGTGGTGACGGTGCGCTCGTACTCGCGGAGCTCGGGCAGCACGTCGGACGACAGCGAGACCGGGATGCCGGGCAGCACCTCGGCGGCGAGCTCACGGATCCGCCGCTCGTGGGCCGGGTCGGCGAAGGAGTTGATGAGGCAGACGGCGAGCGCCTCGATGCCGTTCAGCCGACCCAGTGCGGAGCGCACGTCGTCGTCGTCGAGCTCGCGAATAACTCTGCCGTCACTGGCGATCCGCTCACCGACCTCGACGGTGTCCTCCAGCGCGGCAAGCGGCTCGGGCTTGGGCCAGATGATCCAGCCGGCCAGCCCGCCGGGCACGAAGGACCGGGCGATCTGCAGCACCTGCCGGAAGCCCTTCGTCGTCACGAGCCCGACCCTGGCGCCCTTGCCCTCGAGGATCGCGTTGGTCGCGACCGTCGTGCCGTGCAGCACCTGGGCCACGTCGGCGAGGGAGATGCCCGCGTCGTCGCAGACCGTGGTGATGCCGTGGAGCACACCGACGGCCTGGTCCTGCGGGGTCGAGGCGGTCTTGGCCCGCCACGTGCTCCCGCTCTCCTCGTCGACGAGCAGGACGTCGGTGAACGTGCCACCGACGTCGACACCGAGGCGATAGCTCATGAGGGCGCTCCTTCTGGGCGGGCTGGGGGTTGGGCGGGTGGGGGGACTGCGGCTGGAGGGACTGCGGCTGGGGGGTCTGTGGCTGCGAGGTCGACGGGTGTCGGCCCTGCCGGTGCGGGGTCGGCGGCGCGGACCATCACCATGCGGGCGTGCCGGATGTGGGCGGTCATGACGGCGGCGGCCCAGGCCGCGTCGCCCGCCCGGAAGGCGTCGACGATCTCGACGTGGTGGGCGAGGCTGCGACGCAGCGCGGGCGCGTCGTACGCATGGAAGTTGCGGCGTTGGAGCGGGGTCTGGATGGCGGTCGCGAGCGCGCCGGCGAGGGCAGGGTGGGCAGCGATGGCGACGATGCGGTCGTGGAAGTGGCGGTTGAGCGGCACGAGGGCATCGAGGTCCTGCACCGGCCCGGGGCTGCCCGCGAGCACGGTGGCGAGGGCCAGTTGCTCGAGGTCGGCGAGGTCGGTGGCGGTGGCCCGCGGGACGGCGAGCGCGGTGAGCCGCGGCTCGAGGGCGGTGCGCAGGTCGAAGACCCCCTCGACCTCCGCGAGGGTCCAGGTCGCCACGCGGGCACCCCGGTTGGGCGCGGTGTCGACCAGTCCCTGGGCCGCGAGCCGCGACAGCGCCTCGCGCACGGGGGTGCGGCTGACACCGAGCCGATCGCCGAGCTCGACCTCTCCGAGCCGCGCCCCGGGGGCGAGCTCGCCGTGCAGGATGAGGTCGCGCAGGGTGCCGACGACCCGGTCGGTGGCCGTGCCGGGGGGCGTCACCGCGGGGTCGAGCGCCATGCCACGCCTCCCGTCCGGATCGGTGATTGTGTGCAATCTAGGGTCAGAAGGCTGGACCCACAAGGGTGTGACGCGTACGTTCTCCTGCAGAACCGAGATCTGCATACAGCGCTGGCTCCCGTCGCGACACGGGGGGCGGCGCCCGACCCCCTGGAGGCCACCATGGGCACGCTCCTTCCCCCCTCGCTCGGCACGGGCAGCGCAGGCAGCCCGGCGTCCGCCCGGGTGCGCCTGCGGCAGCTCATCGCGGCGCCCGCGCCGCTCGTTGCCCCCGGTGCGTACGACGCCCTCTCGGCGCGCCTGGTCGAGCAGGCTGGCTTCGACGTCGTCTACCTGACCGGGTTCGGCGCGACCGCGTCGCTGCTCGGGCGGCCCGACGTGGGGCTGCTCAGCGCGACCGAGATGGCCGACCAGGCGCGGCGGTTCGTCGACGCCGTCGACCTGCCGGTCATCGTCGACGCGGACACCGGCTACGGCAACGCGGTCAACGTCGTGCGCACGGTGCGGGTCTGGGAGCAGGCGGGGGTGGCCGGGCTGCACCTCGAGGACCAGGTGACGCCGAAGAAGTGCGGGCACATGGCGGGCAAGGAGGTGATCAGCCGCGACGAGATGGTCGGGAAGATCCGCGCCGCGGTCGCCGCCCGACGCGACGAGGGGCTGGTGCTGATCGCCCGCACCGACGCCGCCGCGGTCGAGGGACTCGACGCCGCCATCGACCGGGCGCGGGCCTACGCCGAGGCGGGGGCCGACGTGCTCTTCGTGGAGGCGCCGACCAGCGAGGCCGACATCGCGCGGGTGGCCTCCGAGCTCGGGGGCGTGGCGCCGCTGGTCTTCAATGCGGCCGAGGGCGGGCGCACCCCGCCGCTGTCGCTGGAGCGGGTGACCGAGCTCGGTTTCTCCCTGGTGATCTACCCCATCGCGACGCTGCTGGCGGCGACTGCGGCGGTGCAGTCGGTGCTCGAGGCGATCCGGCGTGACGGCACCCCCCACGCCGTCGAGCTGCCGGCGTTCGACGCCTTCACCGCGACGGTGGGGCTGGCGGAGATCGGTGAGCTGGAGTCGCGGTTCGGGGCGTGAGTGAGCTGTGGCCGGCCCTCCATACGGGTCGAGGTGAGTGAGCTGTGGCCGGCCCTCCATACGGGTCGAGGTGAGTGAGCTGTGGCCGGCCCTCCATACGGGTCGAGGTCGCTCCTGCTTCACCGACTGGGGTGAGCAGCCGCCCTGGCCCGGCTTTTGATCGCGAGGATGACGTCGTCCTTGGCGTCGGAGTAGGCGTTCATGTCGTCCCACTGCTGAGCGAGCAGGGCTCTCTTGACGCTCTCGTAGAGGTCGCGATCTGCGGTGTCGGTGCGTAGGTGGTCGCGGAGGAGGAGGTAGTCGCCCACTGCCTCGTCCCCGCGCTCGTAGACGTGGACGTGAACGTCGCGAGCGGGTGTGCGGACGAGGCGGTGCCCGGGCTCGCGGACCCGGAGCTCGTAGCCGACCGCCAGCAGCGCGTCGAGGTAGTCTTCCTCCGCCGTGATGTCGGGCACCGCGACGACGATGTCGACGATCGGCTTGGCAGCGAGGCCGGGCACCGCGGTGGATCCGATGTGCTCGACCTCGACCTCGATGGCCGCGGGCGCCAATGCGTGCAGGATGCGCTGCCGGTGGTGCAGGTAGGTCTCCACCCATCGGGGGTCGTAGCTCTCGAGACCGACCCTCAGCGCTTCGGGACCACCGACGATCTCCACCGTCGTGACGTCGGGTCGTGGCGTGCTCTCTTGCGTCATCCACCCATCCTCGTCGTCCGTGGCGGCTCGGCTGGCAGACCGGCCGACGACCATTGCCTGAAGTCAAAAGGTGCTAGAGGGGTCAACGCGGCAGGGGCGGCGGTGGCGTTCACCCTCGTGTGCGTTGCCTGAAGGAGGCTGCTCAGGGCGGCAGATCAGTGGCTCGCGAAGCGGCAGATCACAGATCGTCATCTCGGCAGATCAGCGACTGAAGGCCCGGCAGATCAGCGACTGAGGGTCCGGCAGATCAGCGATTCGTTGCAGGTCCACAGGGGCGGTCGGGGTAGCCTCACCGCATGCCGCACAGCGTCGACTACGTGCCACGCAGGGCCTCGACCCTGGTGTCCGAGGCCCTGTCGGACACCCGCATCGTGGTCATCAACGGCGCCCGCCAGGTTGGGAAGAGCACCTTGGCACGCGAGGTCTCGCGCACGGCACCCGTCGTCGTCGAGCGCTCCCTCGACCGACCGTCTCAGCGCGAGGCAGCCGTCAGCGATCCCGAGGGTTTCCTCGAGCACGACGGCCTCATGGTGATCGACGAGGTGCAGCGCGTACCCGATCTCTGGTTGGCCATGAAAGCCGTCGTCGACGACGATCCCCGACCAGGGCGATTCCTCCTCACCGGTTCGGCTCGTCTGCTCGCCCTGAGCAGCCTGCCAGATGCCCTCCCGGGTCGCACCGAGACCATCGAGCTGTGGCCGCTGTCCCAGGGCGAGATCGACGGGCTTCCCGATGGCTTCGTCGACGCCGCCTTCTCGCGAGGCTCGGCGCTGGTCCGCGACCCCACCGCACCCGAGGCGGCGCGGATCGACCGCAGCGAGTACTTCGAGCGTGCCGCACGAGGCGGGTATCCCGACGTCGTGCGCCGCGGTGTCCCCCGTCGACGTAGTCGGCTCCTCGCCAGCTACCTGTCGGACATGGTCTCGCGGGATGTGCACCAGGTCGCCCAGATCCAGCGCAGTGAGGGTATGCAGCGGCTCCTGCAGCTGCTCGCGGGCCAGGTCGCCGGCGTCCTCAACGCATCCCGGCTGAGCAACGACCTCGGCCTCGACGTCGCCACCGTCCGCAGCTACCTGTCGATCCTCGAGACGATCTACGTGATCAAGCGCCTGCCGGCCTATGCGCCCAGCCAGCTCACGCGAGCCACGGCGGCCCCCAAGCTCACCTTCGTGGACTCCGGCCTCGCCGCACACCTGGTCGGCGGTCTGACCAGCGGCGCCCAGCCCGGCAACCTGCTGGAGAACTTCGTGCTCGGTGAGCTCGGGCGGCAGCTCACCTGGTGCGAGCCGGTCGTCCAGCTCTTCCACTACAGAGATCGCGACCAGCGGGAGGTCGACGCGGTGCTGGAGGACCTCGCTGGTCGGGTCGTCGGGATCGAGGTCAAGGCGGCGACGTCGGTGCGCTCCGACGACTTCCGGGGCCTGCGGGTGCTGCGCGACAAGCTCGGGGACAGGTTCCTAGCCGGGTTCGTGCTCTACTGCGGCCACGAGCGACTCAGCTTCGGCGGTGGCCTGGGCTGCCTCCCGATCTCGGATCTCTGGACCACGGCGCGTTAGGAGCACGTGGTGGGGACAGCTCGCGAGGCCGGCTGAGGCCCCTCGCGGGAGCACTCAACGACCTACGGGAGGGCTGCTGTCCTGCCAGAGAAGTGAGGCGAACTGGCGTCGAGCGTGATGCAGCGTCTCGAGGTCGGGGTGGGGGCCGGACCACCACGGGGTCGGGTCGTCGGGCTCGAGCAGGTGCTTCCCGCCACCGAGGTCGCTCAGGTGCCACCCGGTCAGGTCCGTGATCCGCTCGACGTGGGTGTCGGCCAGCAGCATGAGGCCGGTGATGTCGGGCACCAGCGTGTCGTGCAGGTTCGGGCGCCCGAGGTAGGCGCCCAAACGTATGGGTGGTCTGTACTGGCGCGGAACATCCGTGAGGTTTTGTTCCGCGGTCTGCCAGTCAGCCAGCGCCCGATGCCGCACTACCACGCCAACCTGCGATCGGGCGCCCCACCGACGCAGCAGGCCGCGGGCCGTGTCGAGCAGCTGCTCCACGCTTTGTCCGGGGTCCGCCTCGTTGAACGACACCCCTGACCACGTCACCCCCGCGCACCTCACATGCCGGCTTCGCCCATCGAACGCCAACACCGAGCCCCAGTTCTCAACGTCCGCGATCTTGACCAGCTCGCGGCCCGCTGTCTCCACCGGCGCCGCGAAATAGTGCAGACCTCGCAGCACTCCGACCGGAGGGGGCAGCGGTGACAGCCACTCGGGTACGAACCTAGCCAGCTCGGCCTGGTCGTCGGGGCGACCCAGCCGGTGATCCCCCCACTGGTTCGGTTCCGACGGTGTCAACGCCAGCAGGGTCGTGATCGCCGAGGTGCCATCCATGGGGAAGTTGAAGTCGTAGACCTTGAGGCTGCGGGGCACGGAGATCGTGCCTGTAACCCCCTGCGCGTGCAGGTGCTCGGCGAGGGTGGCGAACCACAACTGCACATCCTCCTCGTTGCCGGTGCGCTGCACAAACCCCACGAGACCCTTCGGCCCGGGCACCGGGTCGATACCCTCGGTCAAGGTGCCGCGCCCGTCGTCCAGCCGCTCGTTCGCCACACGCACGCCGTCAACACCGGGCCGGGTCGGGTCAGCGCTGCCCTTCGTCGTCCGCAGCTCCCACGACACCTCCACGTGCTCGCTCCTCGCCCACTCTTTCGCCAACCGCGCCCACTCCACCTTCACCATGGCGGCCAGTGTGCTGCACGAGCTGGACGGCGCCTTCTCCTGTCGTGGGCCGACGCCGCGGACCACCCGGGCACGGGACCGACGACATCAAGTCTGAGGCTGGTCGAACACGTAGAACGTGCTCCCACCCGGCCCACTGAAACTAGCGACCGAGCCGCCAGGAATCTCGTACTTCTCCACGGCAGCGTCGATATCCGGGTGGTCGCGGATCCACCCATCGACACTGTCGACCAGGTACATCAGGCCGGGCGGCCGCAGGTCCGTGGAGAGCATGATCTGCACCGACCCGCCCGGAAGACTGAAGGCGACGGTGTCCTCGCCCTCACGCCACGCTTCCTCGAAGGCCAGTCGGTCCCGGTAGAAGGCGACGGCCTCCCCGAGGTCCTCGACCGGTTGGTAGACGAAGGTGAGCTTCATCGGGCCTCCTCTCAACCCAGACCGCCAGGGTAATCACGGTCCTCGGAACGGCACCATACTGGCTCTCCACCGCTGAGTGCGGGGTGAGCGCGACGGGCTGGAACGGATCGCAGCGGTCAGGTCGTCTTGGTCATCCCGCCGTCGATGACGAGGTCCGCGCCGATGATGTTGGCTGCGGCCTCGGACGCGAGGAAGGTGACGAGGGCGGCCACCTCCTCGGGTTCGGTGATCCGGCCGGAGGAGATGGCGGCCTGCGCGGGGATGGCGGCCAGGAATTCCTCGTGGCCGAGACCGTGGGCTGCGGCGACCTTGCCGCCGAAGCCCGCCGGGTCGCGCCACAGCGAGGTGCCGACGACTCCGGGGGAGACGGTGTTGACGCGCACTCCGCGGGGCGCGAACTCCTCGCTCAGACGCTTGCCGAAGGCGGTGAGCGCCGCCTTGGCCTCGCTGTAACCGACCGGACCGGTCGCTGGGACCCGCGCGTTGACCGAGGCGATGTTCACGATGGCGCCGCGCCGCTCGAGCAGGCTCGGCAGGGCGGCCCGGGTCATCCAGACAGCGCTGAAGAGGTTGAGGTCGAAGAGGTCTCGCCACTGGGCGCCGTCGATGTCGAGGAACCCGCCGATCCCGAACCGGTCTGCGTCGCCGGCTCCGACGTTGTTGACCAGGATGTCGATGCCACCCAGCTCGGCGAGTGCGGCGTCCACCACCGCCGTTGCGCCGTCCGCGGTGGACAGGTCGGCCCTCACCGCCGCAACGGTCACCTGCTCCAGCTCAGGGGTGATCGTCCGCGCGGCGCCGACCACGCGCACCCCCTCCTGCTCGAGAGCCCTCGTGACCGCCAGCCCGATGCCGCGGCTCGCGCCGGTCACCACCGCTGTCTTGCCGTGCAGGTGCAGATCCATGGTCATACCTTTCTTGAACTCTAGGACAAAAACGAGGACGTACTGAGAGACGGTTGCCGAGCCGGGCCCGGTCAGCTGATGGCGGCCACGGCGGCGTCGATGACGCGATAGAGAGTCGGCGCCGGCTGCGTCATCACCATGACGCGCAGACCGGCCAGGGTGGTCGCGAGGAGCTCGGCGACCGCCCGCGCGTCGACGTCGGGGTTGACGTCACCATCGCGCCGGCCCTGCTCGATCCGGGCTAGGAGCGCGGCGGTCTGACGGTCCTGCATCTGGCGGATCGTCCGGGCGATCTCTGCGTCGTGCCCAGCCAGCTCCACCGCAGTGTTGCCGACCAGGCAACCCCGGGGCGACTGCTGGCCCAGGTCGCCGTCGACGACGAAGCGCAGCGCGGCCCGGATGCAGTCCCGGGTCGTTCCCGGCCGAGAGAGAAGATCACCGGCGAGAGCAGACATCCGCTGGTCGTAGCGATCGAGCGCGAGGTCGAACAGCTGACGCTTGCTCCCGAACGCGTTGTAGAGGCTGCCCTTCGCCACTCCGGTCGCCTCGGCCAGCTGTGCGGGTGAGGTGCTCGCGTAGCCGTGCGTCCAGAACACGTCCATAGAGCGCTCGATGACGTCGTCGTCGTCGAAGCTGCGCGGCCGGCCCATGACTTGACGGTAGTCATTTTAGACCTGACGGTCAAGAAGCAGACCCGGCGCCGTCACGCTCCTTCGCCGCTGCGCCCCCATCAACCGAACCGGCGGCACGACACGCTCGTTGTGGGCGGCGAACCTGCCGTGGCCGCAGGCTCTGCGAGGATCGTTGTCCGCAACCTCGAGTCATCGGAGTCACCGTGCCTACCGTGCCGTTCCGCATCGCCGGCAAGACCGTCATGGTCACCAAAGAGCAGTTCGAGCGCCTGACCTCACCGCGTGGTTGGGGAGATCTGTCCGTGGAGGAGCTTGCCGAGCTCGGCATTCAACCCGGCATGTCCGGGCCTGGGAAGTCCCCTCCCACCGGAGGGTTCACGCCGAACAAGGGCTGACCCCCAAGGCGTTCCGGAGGCCCATCGAAGAAGGAGGAACGATGCCCACGCGGATCGTCGTCCGCGACGACCCCCGCCTCACCGACGAGGCCTACTTGCTGGTCCGCGCCAACACCGACCACAACACGGTCATGAGCGTGCGCAACGCGGTTCTGCACGCCCACGAGTACGCACACGTCCCCGAGCACTTCGGGCGCGGCGCGATCATGATCTCCACCTATCTGGCCCCCACTGAGGAGGCCGCGGCGACCTTGATCGCGACTACCCGCTGGGACTGGTTCGGCACCGCCACTCTGGGGACGATCCGAGACCACGGGTTCGAGGTTTGGGCGACCAGCAGCGAACGTCTCGACGACGCCGCCGGAATCTGGGTCCCTGCGGACCCCCTCCAAAGCGACCACGCCGACGTCCTGGTAGGCCGCTACCCCCAGGGCCAGCCGCCGTACGGGGATCTGAGCAAGGCGGAGAAGGCTGCGCTGAGAGGCCTGTACCAAGACCGCTTCGACCTAGCCCTGTCGCTGTTCGACCCGCGTCGGCTGGTGACCCCGACCGCTGGCCCCACCCCGTGACAACCCCCGTGACGACGCCACCCGGACGCGTACCATGAAGTGCATGACACTCGACCAGATCGAGACGTACGAGCAGGCGCGACGCACCGGTCTCCCTCTTCTTGCGGCCACCCTTACCTGGGTGAAAGTCAACGGTGGGCGCGCCGTCAGCTCTACCGCCGACTGGGAAGAGGACCGCGACGCCACCGTCGGGGAGCCGGTCCTCGTCAGCGACGGCGGACCGTTTCTTCGAGCCGAGATCGTCGCCGTGAAGAGCGATGGGGAGATCGAGCTGCTCGTCCCGGCCTTCGCGCGCAAGGTTGTCCCCGCCTAGAGTCTCCGTACCATCCGTGCCGGGGCCCGTAGACAGACAGGCTCTCCAGCCAGCACGACGAGGGCCACCCAGACGCTCAGGCCCCGGGTCGGGATACTGCTCGACATGAGCACCGACCCCGCTGCCACCACCACGCCTGACCGGGGCCTGCGCTCCGCCCGCTCCCGCGCGGTCTGGCGGCTCGTGCTCGGGGTGCCGCTGCTCGTCGTCGCGGTGGTCGTCACCGCCCTGCGCGCCGACACCATCCGCGCCGGGCACCCGGCGTACGTCGTCCTGCTGGCGGTCGGCGCCGTCGCCGGGCTGCTCCTGCTGGTGGGCGCCGCACGTGACCTGCGCCGGCCGACCGGCCTGCGCGCACGGCGGCGCGGCGCGGTCGTCACGGGCCGCGTGCTCGCTGGGCTGCTCGCGGCGGCGGTCGTGGGATCGACGGTCTACCTCATCCCCTTCCCGGGCACCGCCGAGGCCATCGCCGCCCTCGACGGCACCACCGAGGTCGCCGTGACCAGCGACCTGACGACGATCACGCTCACCCCGCGCAACCCCGCCGCCGCCGCCGCCGGCTCAGCCGGCACGACCGGCACAGCCACCACCGGCCTGGTCTTCCAGCCGGGCGCCCGCGTCGATCCGCGCGCCTACCTGCCCCTCATGACCCGCATCGCCGCCGCGGGCTACCTCGTCGTCATCGTCAAGCAGCCCCTCGACATCGGCTTCACCGCGATCAACGCGCCCGATGCGATCGTCGCGGCCCACCCCGAGGTGCTCCACTGGGCCGTCGGCGGCCACAGCCTCGGTGGCGTCGCCGCGTCGTCGTACGCGGGAGGTCATCACGCGCGGGTCACCGGCCTGCTGCTGTGGGCCTCCTACCCGATCGGGTCGCTGGCCGACAGCGGCTTGCGGGTGGCCTCCGTGTCGGGCACCCGCGACGGGCTCGCGACGCCGGCCGACATCGCGGCCAGCCGGCCGGACCTGCCGGGCGACACGTCGTACACGGCCGTCGAGGGTGGGGTGCACGCCTTCTTCGGTGACTACGGGCCGCAGCCGGGCGACGGCACGGCGACCACCGACCGCGCCACCGCGCAGGCGGCGATCGTCGCCGCGTCGACCGCCCTCCTGGCGTCGCTCACCCGCTCCTGACGCCGAACCGTGGGATCGGTAACCCGTCTGTCACCCGGCTCGGCAATACTTCCCGCATGTCGATCAAGGTCGCCCTCGAGCACCGCACGACGTACGACTTCGCCCACCCGGTGACGCTGGGCCCCCACGTCGTGCGCCTGCGCCCCGCCCCGCACTGCCGCACCCCCATCGAGGCCTACTCGCTCGACGTCAAGCCCGACGGCCACTTCCTCAACTGGCAGCAGGACCCCTTCGGCAACTGGCTGGCCCGCATCGTCTTCCCCGAGAAGGTCACCCAGCTCGACATCACCGTCGGCCTCGTCGCCGACCTCATGGTCATCAACCCGCTCGACTTCTTCATCGAGGACTACGCCGAGCGCTTCCCCTTCACGTATGAAGCGTCGCTGGCGGCCGACCTCGCGCCGTACCTGCGGCCGGTCGGCGAGAGCGCGACCCCCGCCGCGGGCGACACCCCCGGCCCCGTCGTCACCCGCTGGCTCGAGGCGCTGCCGCCGCTTCCTGCCGACGGGCTGCCGACCGTCACGTGGCTGTCGCAGCTCAACTCCGCGGTGCACCGCGACGTCGCCTACTCGGTGCGGATGGAGATCGGGGTCCAGTCTCCCGACACCACCCTGACGCGCGCGATCGGCTCCTGCCGCGACAGTGCGTGGCTGCTGGTGTCGCTGCTGCGGCAGTACGGCCTGGCCGCCCGCTTCGTCTCGGGCTACCTCGTGCAGCTGACCGCCGACCAGCTCTCGCTCGACGGCCCCAGCGGCCCGACCGCCGACTTCACCGACCTGCACGCGTGGACCGAGGTCTTCATCCCCGGCGCGGGCTGGGTCGGGCTCGACCCGACCTCGGCGCTCTTCGCCGGCGAGGGCCACATCCCGCTGTCGGCGACCCCGCACCCGTCGTCGGCCGCCCCCATCGAGGGCCTCACCGAGCCGGTCGAGGTCAGCTTCTCCTTCCACAACGAGGTCACCCGCATCCACGAGGACCCGCGGGTCACCAAGCCCTACACGGACGCGCAGTGGGACCGCATCGACGCGCTCGGCGAGGAGGTCGACCGCCGCCTCAAGGCCGGCGACGTGCGCCTGACGATGGGCGGCGAGCCGACCTTCGTCGCGCTCGACGACATGACCTCGGCCCAGTGGAACACCGATGCCGACGGCGACGACAAGCGTCGACTCGCCAGCGACCTCGCCGAGCGGCTGCGGAAGCGCTACGCCGTCGGCGGCGCCGTCCACCGCGGCCAGGGCAAGTGGTATCCCGGTGAGCCGCTGCCCCGCTGGCAGATCGACCTGCAGTGGCTGGCCGACGGCACGCGGCTGTGGGGCGACCCGACGCTGCTGGCCGACCCGTGGGTCGAGGGCACCGGCCGGGCCGACGCCCCCCAGCGCGCCACTACCCTCGCGGCCGAGATCGCGCGGGTGCTGGGGCTGCCCCCCGAGGTCGTGCTGCCCGCCTGGGAAGACCGCTTCGCCACCCTCACCGAGCACGTGCGCCAGCCCGAGGGCGCCGCCCCCGACGCGAAGGACCTCGACCCCGACCTCGGCGTCGTGGCCCGTCTCGACGCGCAGGCGGGCGAGCCCGCGGGCTGGGTGCTGCCCCTGGTGCCCGACACCACCGGCGACGACGGCTGGACGTCGCCGCAGTGGAGCTTCCGCCGTGGCCGGCTCGTCCTGCTGCCCGGCAGCTCGCCGGTGGGCCTGCGGCTGCCGCTCGACTCGATCACGTGGACCGACCCCGACTACCAGGGCGAGCCCAGCTACCTCCACGCCGGGCCGCCGCTGCAGTTCGGCCTGCCGAGCGTGACCGTCGTGCCCCCTGACGAGCAGCCCACCACGGCGCTGACCGTCGAGGCGCGTGACGGGTTCGTCCACGTGTTCCTGCCTCCCACCGACCACCTCGACGACTACGTGCTGCTCCTGCGCGTGGTCGAGAACACCGCGGCCGTCCTCGCCACTCCCATCGTCCTCGAGGGCTACGGCCCGCCGCCCGACCCGAGCCTCACCCGGCTCACGGTCACCCCCGACCCCGGCGTCATCGAGGTCAACGTGCAGCCGACGGGCAGCTGGGCGCAGCAGCGCGAGCTGACGACCTCCCTGTATGAAGAGGCCCGCCAGGCCCGCCTCACCACCGAGAAGTTCGACCTCGACGGGCTCCATACCGGCACCGGCGGTGGCAACCACATCACCCTCGGCGGTCAGGTGCCCGCCGACTCACCCATGCTGCGCCGACCCGACCTGCTGGCCAGCCTCGTGCGCTACTGGCAGCGCCACCCGTCGCTGTCCTACCTCTTCTCCGGGCGCTTCATCGGCCCGACCAGCCAGGCACCGCGCTTCGACGAGGGCCGCCCCGAGGCGGTCTACGAGATGGAGATCGCGCTCGCCGAGATCGACCGGCTGACCACGCAGGCCACCGACCTCGGGGGCGACCCGCGTCCGTGGCTGGTCGACCGGGCGCTGCGCCACCTGCTCACCGACCTCACCGGCAACACCCACCGGGCCGAGTTCTGCATCGACAAGATGTACAGCCCCGACTCCTCGCGCGGGCGGCTCGGCCTGCTCGAGCTACGCGGCTTCGAGATGCCGCCGCACCCGCAGATGGCCCTCCTGCAGACACTGCTCGTGCGGTGCCTGGTCACGATGTTCTGGGAGGAGCCCGACCGCGGCGACCTCGTGCGCTGGGGCACCGCCCTGCACGACGACGTGCTGCTGCCGCAGGGCGCCACCCGCGACATCGAGCAGGTCGTCGCCGACCTGCGCGCCCACGGGCTGCCCTTCGAGGCCTCGTGGCTCGACCCCTTCACCGAGTTCCGCTTCCCCCGCATCGGCGTGACCCGGCTGACCGGCGGCATCGAGCTCGAGCTGCGGGCGGCGATCGAGCCGTGGCACGTGCTCGGCGAGGAGGCCACTGCCGGCGGTACGGCGCGCTACGTCGACAGCTCGGTCGAGCGCCTGCAGGTGCGGGTCACCGGCATCTCCCCCCAGCAGCACCTCGTCACCTGCCAGGGGGTGCCCCTGCCGCTCACCCCGACCGGTGTGACCGGTGAGTACTACGCCGGGGTGCGCTACCGCGCCTGGCAGCCGTGGTCGGCCCTCCACCCCTCCATCGAGGTGCACTCCCCGCTGCACGTCGACGTCGTCGACGTCGCCTCGGCCACCTCGATCGGCGGGGCGACCTACCACGTCGTGCACCCGGGCGGCCGCAGCTACGACCACCCCCCGGTCAACGCCAACGAGGCCGAGGCGCGCCGCTCCAGCCGGTTCGAGCCGCGCGGGCACACTCCCGGACGGCTCGACGTCGCCGCCCTGCGCGAGGCCGGGCGAGCGGCCGCGAGCGCGGAGTACCCCCGCACGCTCGACCTGCGCCGGGCAGTGCCCCGTACGGCGCGGCCCATCGGTGAGACCGCGGTCGACCCGCGGTCGGACCCACGGGTGGTGGCCTCCAGCACGACCAACCAGACGGCCGGGATGGTGGCCGGGCAGAGCACCGGCGACCCCGCCGGCGGGCTCGACGGGCACCCGGAGTCGCCTTGACCGCCCACCCCTTCCTGCAGGAGTACGCCCAGACGATCGGCCAACCGCCCCTGGTCGGGGAGGCGGCGGCGTACGACGAGGTCGTGCTGCCCGACGGGTCGCTGCGCCCGGCGTGGAAGGGGCTTGCCGAGGTCGCCGTCCGGCTGACCGACGACGACCTGCGCCGGGTCGACCACGACATCAAGCGCTTCCTGGTCAACGACGGGGTCACCTACGCCCGGCCGGGAGAGGAACCGGGGCCGTGGCGCCTCGACCCGATGCCGCTGGTCATCGACGCGGTCGAGTGGGCCGGCCTCGAGACCGGCCTCGCCCAGCGGGCCGAGCTGCTCAACGCGGTGATGGCCGACCTCTACGGCGAGCAGCGGCTGCTGTCGACCGGGGTCGTGCCACCGGGGGTGGTCTTCGGTCACCCGGGCTACCTGCGGCTGATGGCCCGGGCGTCGATGCGCGACCCGCGACCCCTTGTGCTGACCGCCACCGACCTCGGCCGCGACGCCTCCGGCGCCTGGCAGGTGCTGGCCGACCGCGTGCAGGCACCGTCGGGGCTGGGCTACGCCATGGAGAACCGCCGGGTGATGTCGAGGGTGCAGCCCGAGCTCTACCGCGAGGCCGTGCTGCACCGGATGGGGCCGTTCTTCAGCGCCCTGCGCTCGGCCCTGATCCAGAGCGCCGACGAGGAGGTCGCCGACCCGCAGGTCGTGGTCCTGTCGCCCGGGACCCACAGCGAGACGTCGTACGACCAGGCCTTCATCGCCAGCAACCTCGGCTTCCCCCTCGTGCAGGGCAGCGACCTCACCGTGCGCGCGGGGCGGGTCTGGCTGCGCAGCATGGACGGGCTCGACCCGGTGCACGTCATCCTGCGCCGGGTCGACGCGTCGTGGAGCGACCCGCTCGAGCTGCGGGCCGAGAGCCAGCTCGGGGTGGCCGGCCTGGTCGAGGTGGTGCGCCGGGGCAACGTGCGCATCGTCAACGGGCTCGGGTCGCAGGTGCTCGAGAGCCCGGCCCTGATGCCCTACCTCGAGGGGGCCTGCGACCTGCTGCTGCGCGAGCCGCTGCGGCTCGGATCGCTGCCGACGTGGTGGTGCGGAGAGCCGCAGGGGCTGGCGCGCGTGCTCGACGACCCCGCCTCGCTGCACGTCAGGGCGATCGACAGCGTCACCCCGCTCACCGGCACCGTCGACGAGATCCGGGCTGAGGTGACGGCCGCACCCCACCGGTTCGTGGGGCAGCAGCGGCCGACCCTGTCGAGTGCGCCGGTCTTCGACGGTCAGCGGGTCGCCCCCGAGCCGGTGACCCTGCGCACCTTCGCGCTGCGCTACGGGTCGGCCTACCGCCCCCTCGTGGGCGGTCTGGTCTCGGGCAACGTCTTCGACGCGCACCTCGGGCCCGCGACAACCAAGGACGTCTGGGTGCTCAAGGCCGAGGCGGCCGAGAGCGACCAGGGGCTCGGCGACGTGCTGCCGCTGACGGCGCACCCGGCCCTCACCCCGGCCGTGCCCCGAGCGCTGGAGCACCTCTACTGGATGGGCCGCTACGCCGAGCGGGCCGAGACGCTCCTGCGGCTCATCGTCGCCATCCACCCCCACGCCGACGGCTCCCAGGGGCGGCCGCACTCGAGCGAGGGCCGGGGCCTGCAGGTGCTCGTCGACGCGCTCACCCGCCTCGCCGGACCCCCCGACCGGGCCGGTGACCTCGATGCCTACTTCCGCGACCTGCTCACCGACCGCGGTCGGGTCGGGTCGGTCGCGCAGGCGCTCGACGCCGCCCGCGAGGCGGCCGAAGGAGTGCGCGACCAGCTCTCCGGTGACGTCTGGCGCGCCCTCGCGATCGTCGACCGGGCCGAGGGCGAGCTGGCGCGCACCCAGCGCAGCCACCAGACCGCCGACTCCGCCGGGCGCATGCTCAGCGGTTGCCTCGCGCTCTACGGCGTCACGGCCAACATGATGCGCGACCCGGGCTGGCACCTGCTGGAGGCCGGGCGGGCCGTCGAGCGCGGGCTCCAGCTCTCGCTCCTGCTCCGCTCCACGATCGAGCGGCGCGGCTTCGAGGTCGACCGGATGGTGCTCGACGTCGTGCTCGCGGCCTCGGAGAGCTCGGTCACGCACCAGCGGCGGTTCCGCGGCCTGGTGCGACCCTCCACGGTGCTCGACCTGCTGCTCAAGGACGAGACCAACCCCCGGTCTCTGCACTTCGCCCTGGCCGAGCTGCACGAGCACCTGACCGCGCTGCCGACCTCGACCGGGTCGACCCGGCCGGAGCGGCTGCTCGACGACCTGCGCGAGCACCTCGACGACCTCGACGTCGCCACCCTCGTCACCATCGGGGGAGCCACGCGTCCCAACCTCGAGCGCTACCTCCTGGGGCTGCACGAGCACCTCACCCGCCTCGGCGACGCGATCTCGGACTTCCACCTCGCCGGCGGGCCGGCCCCGCGGGCCTTCGGGATCGGTCGGCGGCCGCGATGAGGCGGCGGCGATGAGGCGGCGGCGATGAGGCGGCAGTGGAGGGGCGCGGCGATGAGGCGGCAGTGGAGGGGCGCGGCGATGAGGCGGCGCGATGCGGCGGCGGCGATGAGGCGGCAGTGGAGGGGCGCGGCGATGAGGCGGCGCGATGCGGCGGCGCCGCTGAGGTGGGGGCCATGAGGTACCGCATCAGGCACCGCACCACCTACGCCTACGACGACGACGTCAACGACAGCCTGGGCGTCGCCTACCTCGCGCCCCGCACCCTGCCGTGGCAGACACCGACCTTCGCGTCGGTGACGATCGGGCCGGAGCCGACCGACCGTTCGGAGGACACCGACCACTACGGCAACTCGGCCCTCTTCTTCCAGGTGACCACCGCCCACCGCGAGCTCGTCGTGACCGGCGCCAGCGAGGTCGAGGTGGTGGCGACCTCATACGACGACGTGGCGCTGGCGGTGCCGTGGGAGGCGGCCCGGCCGGGCGAGCGGGGCGACCTGCCCGATGCGTGGCGCGAGGTCGACCTCACGCTGCCGTCGCCCCTGGTCGAGCTCACCACCGGCGCGAGCACGTACGCCGCCGCGTCGCTGCTGCCCGGTCGCCCGCTCGGGGAGGCGGTCGACGACCTCGTGCACCGGATCCACACCGACTTCGACTACGACTCCACGGCGACCACGGTGACGAGCACCATCGCCCACGTGCTGTCGAAGCGGGCCGGGGTCTGCCAGGACTTCGCGCAGCTGGCCATCGCCGGGCTGCGGGCGAACGGGCTGGCCGCCCGCTACGTCAGCGGCTACCTCTCGACGGTGCCCCCACCCGGCCAGGAGCGGGTCGTCGGCGCCGACGCCAGCCACGCGTGGCTCGCCGTCTGGGTGCCGGGCGAGGCGGGCGGCCACTGGCTCGCGGTCGACCCGACCAACGACGTGCGGGTCGGCGACCGACACGTCACCGTGGCGTGGGGCCGCGACTACGCCGACGTCCCGCCCCTCAAGGGCGTCATCTTCACCGACGCCGAGACGTCGACGCTGAGCGTCGAGGTCGACGTCGAGCCGGTGGGCTGAGGGGTCTCGGCGGATACGCGGGCACGTGCCCCCGTATGCGCGGGGTCGCAGCGTGGCGGGTCTGCCTACTCGGGCACGTGCCCCCGAATGCGCCGTGGCAACGTGGCGGGCCACATACGCGGGCACGTGCCCCCCAATGCGCGTGGGCGCAGCGTGGCTGGGCTACATACGCGGGCATCTGCCCCCGTATGCGCGCGGGCCGCCCCCCGGGCGCGCACCCCCGACTCTGAGACAGCACGTTTGACGAGCCACCGAGAGTGGCATGGTCAGGGCCGTGAAAGCCTTCGTCTGCCGTGTGTGCGGCAACCCCCTGTACCTCGAGAACTCCGTCTGCATGTCCTGCGGCACCGCCCTGGGCTACTCCCGCGAGGAGCGCGAGATCGTGCCCGTCGACGAGCAGGGCCGGTACGTCGACGCCGCCGGTCTCGTCTGGTGGGTGTGCACCAACCTCACCCTCAACGGCTGCACCTGGCTGGCGCGCCTCGAGGGCGGCCAGTGCGACAGTTGCGAGCTGACCCGCACCCGCCCCCACGACAGCGACCTCGAGGGCCTGGCCCTCTACCAGGAGACCGAGCGCGCCAAGCGCCACCTGGTCGTCGAGCTCGACCTGCGTGGCATCTCCTTCGTCACGCGCGCCGACGACCCCGAGACCGGGCTCTGCTTCGACCTGCTCTCCAGCCGCGGCGAGGACGTCACCATCGGTCACGCCGACGGCGTGATCACCATCGACCTCGCCGAGAGCAACGACGCCTACCGCGAGAAGATGCGGATCAAGCTCGGTGAGCCCTACCGCACGATGCTCGGGCACCTGCGGCACGAGGTCGGCCACTACATGGAGGCCCTCCACGTGCAGGGCGACCACCTCGAGCGGGCCCGTGCCCTCTTCGGCGACGACACGAAGAGCTACCAGGACGAGATCGACCGGCACTACGCCGAGGGCCCACCGGCAGGGTGGGAGGCGTCATACATCTCGGAGTACGCCACCATGCACCCGTATGAAGACTTCGCCGAGTGCTTCGCCCACTTCCTGCACATCAGCGACACGGTCGAGACCGCCTGGGTGCACCGCTTCCTCGACGGGGGCACCGACCTCACCGTGCCGTTCCGGCAGCTCGTGGTCGACGTGTGGATACCGCTGGCGATCGGTCTCAACCAGATCGACCGCTCGATGGGCAAGGACGACCTCTACCCTTTCGTCATCCCCGCACCGGTGCTTGACAAGCTCGACTTCGTCTCGCAGCTCGCCGACCCGGTCGCGGCCGTCTGACCTGAGACGGCTTCGGGCGGCCTCATCGCCGCCACGACAGTCGGAGTCAGGATGTCTCGCGCTGGCTGACGGCGCGCACGTCGTCGAGGGTGCGGGCGAGGTCACGGTCGCCCTGGGGCAGGAGCGCGCTGGGGGAGCGGCGGGCGAGGGCCTCGATCCACGAGATGCCCTGGCGCTCCTGCCGGCGGCGCTCGGAGGCGGTGGGGAGGGCGGCGAGGACGCCGATCACACAGAGAATGACGGTGGCTACGGTGAAAGTGCTCATGGCAGAAACCATGCTCCCGCCTAGATCACGCCACAAGTGGCAGAAGAGACGGTGACAGAAGAAATACTGCCAGTCACGTGCCAGACTGCGAGCCATGGCCCTTCGCACCATCGCCGCGCTCCTGCCCGCTCAGGCGGCCCCCTTCGAGTTCGCCCTCGTCGCGGAGGTCTTCGGCATCGACCGGACCGAGCACGGGGTGCCGGAGTTCGACTTCCGCATCTGCGCAGAGCAGCCCGAGGTCGACCTCACCAACGGCATGACCCTCACGGTGCCCCACCGCCTCGAGGACGTCGTCGGCGCCGACCTCGTCGTCGTCATCGCGACCGACGACCGGACCTTCAGCGCGGCCTTCCTCGAGACCATTTGCCGGGCGCACGCGGCCGGTGCCGTCATCGCCTCGGTCTGTTCCGGTGTCTTCGCGCTGGCGGCCACGGGGCTGCTGGACGGCCGGGAAGCGGCGACGCACTGGATGGGTTCGGCCGAGCTCGCAGCGGCCTACCCCCTCATCCACGTCAACCCGGACGTGCTCTTCGTCGACCTGGGCGACGTCGTCACGGGCGCGGGTACCGCCGCGGGCATCGACGCGATGCTCCACATCGTGCGCAGGGAGCTCGGCGCCAGCGCCGCGACGGCGATCGCGCGACGCATGGTCGTGCCCCCACAGCGCGACGGCGGTCAGCGCCAGTTCGTCGACCTGCCGGTGCCGGTGTGCTCGACCGACAGCCTCGAGCCGGTGATGCACTGGATGCGCGAGCACCTCGCCGCCGACCAGTCGGTGGCCAGCCTCGCCCGGCGCGCGACGATGTCGGAGCGCACCTTCGCCCGTCGCTTCGTCGCCGAGACAGGCACCACCCCCGCGAGATGGCTTGCCCTGCAACGTATCCATCACGCCCGAGAGCTGCTCGAGGCCAGCAACCTCCCGGTGGAGCAGGTCGCGGCACGGGCGGGCTTCAGCAGCGCCTCGCTGCTGCGTCACCACTTCCTCCGGCAGGTCGGCATCCCGCCGGTCGACTACCGCCGCAGCTTCGGTCGGCAGCCGGCCTGACCGCGAGGGACGGCTGCCCGCACGACCCCTGCGCTCAAGAAGGACGGCTCCAATCCGGGCATCCTCGTCCGCCTTCGCCCCGCCCGCAGTAGCCTCCTCCTCGTGAGTCCCGCGTCCCCGTCGCCCGCTGTCCGGCTGCGCGGCCTGCGCAAGGAGTTCACCAGTGGCGGCCGCAGCGTGGCGGCCGTCGACGGGGTCGACCTCGACATCGCCGACGGTGAGTTCCTCACCCTGCTCGGGCCGTCGGGGTCGGGCAAGACGACCGTGCTGCGGATCATCGCCGGCTTCGAGCGCCCTTCGGCGGGCACGGTCGAGCTCGGGGGGGTCGACGT
>JBBRNQ010000058.1:0-26806 GCA_038230235.1 Actinomycetales bacterium | reverse complement strand
CGCTGCACGCACCGAGGATGACCAGCGACGCGGCAGCCAGCGCTGCGCCGCACGGCCTCAGTGCCTCGCGCCTCATGAGTAACCCCTTGGGTCTGGGTGCCGCCCGGCCGGCACGCGGATCAGTATGCCAAGACGTGGGGTCGGCGAGGAGGTTCTCCACAGGGGCTTTTCGTCCGGCGCAGCGGGCTGCGGCGAGGGTCGTTGACATGTCCCCCGCAAGGGGCATGCCCCGACAAGGGGTAGACGCACCCCCGGGCGAGTCTCCATACTCCCGGTAACAACGGCCGTGCCACTTTGACGACGAGGACCCTCGCATGCGCGCTTCCCGACGACTGACCGCCCTGCTCGCCGCCGCCGCCGCCTTGGTGGGGGGAGTCATCCTCCCTGCGGCTCAGGCGGTTTCGGCGCCGAGCGGGTCCTGCGCGGCGATCATCGGCATCACGGCCCGGGGGAGCACGGAGCCCCAGGGCGGCGGCAGCCTGGCTGGGCCACTGGTCGCCTCGATCGCTGCGGCGTCCCGCCAGACGGTCGCGCAGATCGACCTCGTCTACCCGGCCGACCTGCTCAACTACCAGAGCAGCGAGAAGACGGGAGTCGCCAACCTCACCTCCCTCCTCAAGACCACGGCCGCGAAGTGCCCCACGTCGCGCTTCCTCCTCGTCGGCTGGTCGCAGGGCGCGGCGGTCATCGGCGACGTCCTGGCTGCGGCCAAGGTCCCCGCGGCGCCGCGGATTCGAGCCGCCGTCCTGTACGGCGACCCGAACTTCAACTCCGCTGAGCCCTTCGACACCGGCGGCTTCAAGCCGGGCGTCAACGGGATCTTCGCGCGCCCCACCGGCCAGCTCACCCGCTTCGCCTCGCGACTGCGCTCGGTCTGCCACGCCGACGACAACTTCTGCCAGGCGGGCGTGATCGGCCTGGGGCACTTCACCTACGGCACCGACCGGTCCGCCGCGACCTCGTTCGTCCTGAACAAGATCGGCGGTTGAGACAGGGTCACGGTCACCTCGGATCCGCGGCCGATCCGCCCCCAGAGTAGGGTCGACGTATTCGCCTGTCGTGCAGCAGTTGCATGCCCACGTGCACCAGGCAGGAAAGACGTTCGTCATGAGCCGAGGCACCATCCCCACGACGGGGTTGCCAGCAGGCACACGTGCCTGTCTCTTCGACCTCGACGGTGTCCTCACCGACACGGCGAAGGTCCACGCGGCGGCGTGGAAGGAGATGTTCGACGGCTTCCTCGGGGCGCGCGCTCGGGACGCCGGCATGCCGTACGACGCCTTCGACGACGTGGCGGACTACGACACCTACGTCGACGGGAAGAGCCGGGACGACGGCACCCGCTCGTTCCTGACCTCACGCGGGATCGACCTGCCGGACGGTGACCCGAGCGACCGGGAAGGGGCCCCCACGATCGCTGGGCTGAGCGCCGCCAAGAACGCGATCGTGCTGCGTCGCATCCGCTCCGACGGGGTCGAGCCGTACACGGGGTCGCTGCGGTACCTCAACGCGGTGCGGGCGGCCGGCCTGATGACCGCAGTGGTGTCGTCCAGCGCCAACTGCGCGGAGGTGCTCGACGCGGTGAAGATCGCCGACCTCTTCGAGGTGCGCATCGATGGCGTCAGCATCGAGGAGCAGCATCTGGCGGGCAAGCCGGCGCCGGACACCTACCTCGCCGCGGCAAACCTGCTGCATGTGGAGCCGCGGGAAGCGGCGGTGTTCGAGGACGCGCTGTCGGGGGTGGCTGCCGGTAAGGCGGGCGGGTTCGGTGTCGTGGTCGGCGTCGACCGGGTCGGCCAGGCCGCCCAGCTGCGCACGCACGGTGCCGACCTCGTGGTGACCGACCTCGCCGAGTTGCTGGGCGAGGTCGACCCCACGTGATCTCGCACCCGCAGTTCACCGTCGAGCCGTGGTGCCTGCGCGAGACGTGTCTCGACCTCGACGTCCTCGCGCAGAGCGAGTCACTGTTCGCGTTGTCCAACGGCCACATCGGCTGGCGGGGCAACCTCGACGAAGGGGAGCCGTGCGGTCTGCCGGGCTCTTACCTCAACGGGTTCTTCGAGGCACGTCCGTTGCCCTACGCCGAGGCTGGCTTCGGCTACCCCGAGGCCGGTCAGACACTCATCGACGTCACCAACGGCAAGCTGATCCGCCTCCTCGTCGACGACCAGCCCTTCGACGTGCGCTACGGACAGCTGGTCGAGCACGAGCGCGTGCTCGATTTCCGCACCGGGCTCCTGACCCGCCGGGTCGAGTGGCGCTCACCCGGCGGCCAGGGCGTGAGGGTCCGCTCGACCCGGCTGGTCTCGTTGGCCCAGCGGGCGGTAGCCGCGATCTGCTACGAGATCGACGTGCTCGACACGGCTGCACGCGTGGTGCTCCAGTCGGAGCTGGTGGCCAACGAGTCCTCACCCCCCTCCGGCGGTGACCCGCGTGAAGCCGTCGCTCTCCAGACGCGGCTCCAGCCCGAAGGCCACGCCCGCACATCGACAGGAGCCTCCCTGTTGCACCGCACGGCGGTCAGCGACCTGAGGCTCGGCGCGGCGATGGACCACCAGGTCGACGGGCCCCCGTCGACAAAGGTCTCGAGCGAGAGCTTCCCCGACCTGGGACGCGTCACGGTCACCGCGACCCTCGAGCCCGGGCAGCGGCTGCGGCTGGTCAAGTTCGTCACCTACGGCTGGTCGGCCGTGCGCTCGCAGCCGGCTATCACCGATCAGGTCGCGGCGGCGCTGACCGCCGCGGTCCAGACGGGCTGGGAGGGGCTGGTCACCGAGCACGGCGCCTACCTCGACGAGTTCTGGGGCCGCGCCGACGTCGAGGTCGACGGTGACGAGAGGGTGCAGCAGGCGGTGCGCTTCGGGATGTTCCACATCCTCCAGGCCAGTGCCCGGGCCGAGGGGCGGGCAGTCGCGGCGAAGGGGCTGACCGGGCCGGGTTACGACGGGCACGCGTTCTGGGACACCGAGACCTTCGTGCTGCCGGTGCTCAGCTTCACGGCACCTCAGGCGGCGGGTGATGCGCTGCGCTGGCGCCACTCGACCCTGCCGAAGGCGCGGGTCCGAGCCGCCCAGCTGGGGCTGAAGGGGGCCGCCTTCCCGTGGCGCACGATCAACGGCGACGAGTGCTCCGGCTACTGGCCGGCTGGCACCGCGGCCTTCCATCTCGCGGCCGACATCGCGGACGCCGTGGTACGTCACATCGGCGTCACGGGTGACGAGGCGTTCGAGCGTGGCATCGGGGTGGAGCTCCTGGCGGCCACCGCCCAGCTGTGGTGCTCGCTGGGTCACCACGACCCGGCAGGAGGCTTCCGGATCGACGGGGTGACCGGCCCCGACGAGTACTCAGCGGTCGCCGACAACAACGTCTTCACCAACCTCATGGCCCAGCACAACCTGCGCTGCGCCGCCGACGTCGTGCAACGTCACCCCGACCGGGCGCAGGAGCTGGGCATCACGGCCGACGAGGTCGGCGCGTGGCGAGCCGCGGCGCAGGCCATGCTGCTCCCGTACGACGAGACGCTCGGTGTGCATTCTCAGGATGAGAGCTTCACCAGCCACGAGGTCTGGGACTTCGAGGCCACGACCGATCAGCAGTACCCGCTCCTCCTGCACTTCCCCTACTTCGACCTCTACCGCAAGCAGGTCGTCAAGCAGGCCGACCTCGTGCTGGCCATGCACCTGCGGGGGGACGCGTTCACCGCCGAAGAGAAGTCGCGCAATTTCGCCTACTACGAGGCGCTGACGGTGCGGGACTCCTCGTTGTCGGCGTGCACCCAGGCCGTCATGGCCGCCGAGACGGGCCACCTCGACCTCGCCTACGACTACCTGACCGAGGCCGCGCTGATGGACCTCGACGACCTCGAGCACAACACCCGCGACGGCCTTCACCTGGCATCCCTGGCCGGCACCTGGACCGCTCTCGTACCCGGCCTCGCCGGCCTGCGGGAGAGCGGCGGACACCTCACCTTCAACCCTCGACTCCCGGCCGGCATCACCCGTCTCTGCGCGAGGGTCGGGCTGCGCGGCAGTCGGCTGCGCGTCGAGGTGACGCCGACGACGACCACGTACGACGTGCTGGACGGAGGACCTGTGTCAGTGCAACACGACGGACGTGACGTGTCCCTCTCCGTAGGGCGTCCCGTGACAGTGCCGAACCGGGAGCCGCCGAGCAGCCAGACGCCGACCCAGCCTCGTCACCGGGCCCCGTCGAGTCAGCGGGAGATCGACACCGCAGTGCCTGAGTCGTCAAGCCTGCTGGTGCCCGAGCCCTGAGGATCAGAGGGGTCGACTGCGCCCACGTTGCCTCCCGTGCGGTCGAGGATGCGGTAGCCCAGGAGCTTGGCGCGGTCGCCGACCAGGGCCCAGACGATGGCGTAGCCCCAGACGAAGGCGGCCCAGCCCCAGCCCAACGGCTGCATGAACAGCCCGTAGACGGCGATGAGGGTCGCGATGACCTGGGTGCCGACGACCGCGAAGAGCAGGATGCGCGCGGGTCGGATCGACCAGAAGGGCCCACGGGTGCGGGTGAGGAAGATGGTGAGGTGTCCGGCGACGGACAGCTTGAGATACATCATGGTCTGCAGCTGCGGGCGGCCGAGGTGGAAGACGCGGTCGCCGAGGTAGAACAGCAGAAAGGCAGAGATCACGCCGACGACGCCGAGCACGGTGGAGATGCCGAGCACGAGGCGCATGTTCCACGCCTCGGGCTTCATCCGGTAGCGCACGTTGTCGTAGGCGATGGACAGGATCGCACCGTCGTTGAGCAGAGCGAGTATGACGATCATGATCGCGGTGACGGGGTAGAAGTTGAAGACCAGGATCGAGAGGGTCATGAAGAGCAGCACGCGCAACGTCTCGGCGATCCGGTAGATGGCGTACGAGTTCATCCGCTGGAAGATCCGGCGGCTCTCCTCGATCGCGTCGATGATCACCGACAGCCCCGGGGTCAGCAGGACGATCGAGGCAGCGGCCCGGGCGGCATCGGTGGCACCGGAAACAGCGATGCCGCAGTCCGCCTTCTTCAGCGCGGGCGCGTCGTTGACACCGTCGCCGGTCATCCCGACGATGTGGCCGCGCTCCTGCAGCACCTCGACGATGTGGTACTTGTGCTCCGGGAAGACCTGCGCGAATCCGTCTGCGGTCTCGATGGATTCGGCGACCGCGGCTGTCTCGTGCTGCTTGACGTCACCCAGGCCGGCGGCGTCGAGGATGGTCGAGCCGAGGCCCACCTTGGCGGCGGTCTCCTTGGCGATGGCGATCGCGTCACCGGTCACCATCTTGACGGAGACACCCATCGCCTTGGCAGTGGCAATCGTGGAGGCGGCGTCCTCACGAGGGGGGTCGAAGAGCGGAAGGACCCCGAGGAAGTGCCAGTCGCCGTCGTCTCCGTCGGAGCGGGCCACCCCGAGGGACCGGAAGCCGCGGGAGGCGAAGTCGTCCACCGCGTCGTTGATCGCCACGCTGACGGTCGTGGAGTCGGCCGCGAGCGCGAGGATGACCTGGGGTGCGCCCTTGCTGACCGTGAACGTGCTTCCATCGACGGCGGTGACCGAAGCCTCCGTGCGCTTGTGCACCGGGTCGAAGGGCTGGAAGTGGGTGACCGTGTAGGTCTGCAGTGCGGTCTGGTCGGGGAGGCCGCCGAGCACCGCGAGGTCGATGGGGTCGTTGTTGTCGGCGCGAGACGCCAGGGCGCCGGCGAGGACGACGTCGACGGCGGTGGTGTCGGCAACGCTGAAGGGGTCACCGAGCGTGAGGGCGTTCTGGGTCAGCGTGCCGGTCTTGTCGGCACAGATGACGTCGACACCGGCGAGCTCCTCGATGGCCACGAGCTTGCTCACGACGGCCTGCTTCGTAGCCAGGAGCCGAGCCCCGACCGCCATCGTCACGGAGAGCACCGTCGGCATCGCAACCGGGATCGCGGCGACGGTGAGCACCAGCGCGAACTGCAGGGTGGTGAGGATGGGGTCTCCGCGGAGGGTGGCCACGACGATGATCACCGCCACCAGCGCGACCGCCAGGAGGATCAGGTAGTTGCCGATCGTCAGGACGGCCTTCTGGAAGTGGCTGACGGTGTGCGCGTCCTGCACGAGCTCGGCGGTCTGACCGAAGTAGGTATGGCTGCCAGTGGCGTAGACCAGGGCACCGATCTCGCCGCGTCGTACGACTGAGCCTGAGAAGACGGCCGTGCCCGCCGGACAGGTCGCGGGGAGCGACTCCCCCGTGAGGGCAGACTGGTCGACCTCGATCTCGTCACCGTCGAGCAGCCGCACGTCAGCCGGCACGATGTCGCCCAGGCGCAGCCGGATCACGTCGCCGGGGACGAGCTCCCGGGCGGCAGGCGTGGTCCATTCGCCGTCGCGCCGTACGCGGGCGTTGATGGCCAGCTTGGCCTTCAGGGCGTCGACGGCGTTGCCGGCCTGGCGCTCCTCGGTGAAGCCGACCACCGCGTTGGCGACGAGCAGCACGAGGATGATGAAGAAGTCGGGCCAGTGGCCCACCGCGCCCGAGAGGACGACCGCGATCTCGATCATCCACGGGATCGGACCCCAGAAGTAGGACAGGAACTTCAGCAGCGGGTTGGTCCGGTGCTCGGCGATGTCGTTCGGCCCGTACTTCTCCAGCCGTATGGAGGCCTCGGCCTGGCTGAGCCCGTCCATCGAGGCGTCGAGCTGGGTCATGACCTGCCCCATCGGGAGCGACTTCAGGTCGTGGGCCGGGTCGGGGGATGCCCCAGGTGGGGAACGTGGCTTCTTCGCGTCGACGGTCATCAGGGCGCTTCTCCCATTCCGGGATGACGATCGTGCCCGGTGTGAGGGGCGCGGAGCGAGTGCTCCTGGGGTGCGGCGGCGGACGGCCGGACCCTTCCCGACTTCACTGAGAGTCTCAGTGCTGCGACGCTACACCCAGGCGGTGTGTGCGAGCCTGGATGCGCGACACGTCCCAGTCCGTCTCGCTGTCAGGGGCGTTGGCGAGAGAAAGGGTCGGTGCCGCCGGTGGCATGCTGAACCTCTGCAGACTCGTGGAAGGTGCGGTCATGGCAACGCTGAGCACCCAGGACCCTGTCGCCATTGCGGTGGTGACCGCGATCCATCGCGGGGACGTCCCGGGGCTGCGGCTCGTGCTGGCTGAGTATCCCGCCCTCGCCACCTCGAGGGTGGGCGACGACGACGCGGACGGCATGTCGCGCACCCTGCTTCACGTGGTGGCCGACTGGCCGGGTCATTTTCCTCACGGCGCCGAGTCGGTGGCTGTGTTGGTGGCGGCTGGCGCCGAGGTGAACGCCCGGTTCCGCGGGCCGCACGGGGAGACGCCGCTGCACTGGGCGGCGAGCAGCAACGATCTCGCGGTGCTCGACGCGCTGCTGGATGCCGGCGCCGACATCGACCCCCCGGGGGCGGTGATCGCCGGCGGCACCCCGCTGGCCGACGCGACAGCCTTTGCGAACTGGGCCGCGGCCCGACAGCTGGTCGAGCGCGGGGCCCACATCAACCTGTTCGCTGCCGCGTCCCTGGGGCTGATGGCACCCCTCGACGGGTTCGTCAGCGGGGCACAGCCAGCCGAGCCAGCCCAGGTCAACGACGCGTTCTGGGCGGCGTGTCACGGTGGCCAACAAGCAGCCGCCGCCTACCTGCTCGACCATGGCGCCGCGCTGAGCTGGCTCCCGGGGTGGGAGGAGCTGACCCCGCTCGACGCGGCCGCCCGCAGCGGCGCCACTGACGTCGTCAGGTGGCTGCACGGTCTCGGCGCCAAGACGGCCAGCGAGCTGCGCGGCGACTGAGCCCGCCCCCTCCGGGGCCGGGTCAACTGCCGGGGAGTGCCGGTGGGCGCCTGTGTCGGCGATCGGCGACGTCCTCCGATGTCGTCGAACGACTACAGGGGTGGGTGTTGCCGAACGGCGGCATCGCGCCGTGGAGGGAAGGTCCAGACGCAGGTCAAGCCAACCCTGACGCGACACCAGATCGGCGCGTGTGACGGCAAGGTCCGCTCCTCTGCGTGACCGGATCACCACGATGAGGGCCTTCCCGTAACTAAAACCTGTTTCGGATGGCGGGCCGCCGCGATCTGTGTTGTGATCGCCTCGGGAGCGTGCGGTTCTGTTCGTTTCTGTGGATATCTGTCAAGGACGACCGATCCCGGAGGGCACTCATGTCTGGTCACCCCTGTCCACCGCTCGGCGCACGACGCCGCTCCCCGTGGCGTCGTCTTCTGGGCGCCGCAGCCGCTGTTGCCCTGGGCTGCGCGGGCCTTCCGGCGGCCGGCACGGCGGTTGCGAGCCCGTCCCCGACCCGGGCGACCGTCTCACCACCCACGAGCGCAAGCACCCCGCACACCGTGACCTACGACGGGTACTCGTTCATGGTCGACGGCAAGCGGACCTACCTGTGGTCGGGGGAGTTCCACTACTTCCGGCTGCCGAGCCCGGACCTCTGGATGGACATCTTCCAGAAGATGAAGGCCGCCGGCTTCAACTCGACCTCCCTCTACTTCGACTGGGGCTACCACTCCGCATCTCCGGGCACCTACGACTTCACCGGGGTCCGTGACCTCGACCGCCTCCTCGACATGGCCGAGCAGGCGGGGCTCTACGTCATCGCCCGGCCGGCGCCGTACATCAACGCCGAGGTCGACTCCGGCGGTCTGGCCGCGTGGATGACCAGGATGCCCGGCAAGAACCGGTCGGCCGACCCGGACTACCTGAAGTACTCCGACGAGTGGCAGTCGAAGATCGACCCGATCATCGCCCGCCACCAGGTCACCAACGGCGGCGGCTCGGTCATCGCCTACCAGGTGGAGAACGAGTACTACAACGGCTCGGCCGCCGGCCAGACCTACCTGAAGCACATGGAGGACAAGGCCCGCGCCGACGGCATCACCGTGCCGCTGACCGGCAACAACAACGGCACCTTCAACAGCGGCATCGGCGCCCTCGACGTCGACGGCCCCGACGCCTACCCGCAGGGCTTCAACTGCTCCAACCCGACGCAGTGGAACGGTGTGCCCGACCTCAGCTACGACCACCCGGCTGGGCGGCCGCTCTACACACCGGAGTTCCAGGGCGGAGCCTTCGACCCGTGGGGAGGCCCGGGCTACGACAAGTGCGCGCAGCTGATCAACGACCAGTTCGCCAACGTGTTCTACAAGCAGAACATCGCGGTCGGGGCGACGGCTCAGAGCTTCTACATGACCTACGGCGGCACCAACTGGGGCTGGTTGGGCATGCCGCAGAACTACACCTCCTACGACTACGGCGCCGCGATCCGCGAGACGCGCCAGCTCGACCCGAAGTTCTACGAGGACAAGCTCATCGGCTACATGACGCAGTCGGTGCCGGCGCTCACCAAGACCGACGCCATCGCGGCGGTCGCACCGGACAACCCCGGCGTCATCGACACCGCGCGGCGCAACCCCGACACCGGCACGCAGTTCCACGTCGTGCGCCATGCCGACTCGACGTCGACCACCGCTGACACCAGCCACATCTCGCTCGACTTCGCGGCCAAGCCGGTAGGGGACACCCACTACACGTATGACGACCCCGACCCGGCTCTCGCCTACACCGGCGCCTGGTCGCACGTCGCCGACCAGAGCTACACCGCGGGCGACTACCAGCACACCGAGTCGTTCTCCAAGGTCGCCGGCGACAGCGTGACCGTCCCCTTCAGCGGCACCGCCGTGCGGTGGATCGGCTCGAAGACCAACAACCACGGGCGTGCTGACATCTACCTCGACGACGTCCTGCAGGGCACCGTCGACACCGCGGGCTCGCAGAGCCAGGCCGTGCTCTTCAGCAAGACCGGCCTCACCGACGGCTCGCACACGCTGAAGATCGTCGTCGACGGCACCCACTCCACCTCGAGCACCGACAGCTTCGTGGCGGTCGACGCGATCGACGTGCCGGCCCCCGGCGCAGTGACCGACCCGACCTATCCCGTCGTCCCGCAGCAGCCCGGCACCGCCATCAGCCTCGCGGGCCGCGACTCGCACATCATCGTGGCCAACGAGAAGATCGGTGACTCGCAGCTGCAGTACTCGACCTCCGAGATCATGACCCAGGCAACGATCGGCGCCCGCGACGTCGCGGTCCTCTACGGCAACAAGGGCAGTGACGGCGAGACCGTCCTGCGCTACGGGTCCCCGCCCACGGTGCGGGTCACCGGTGGGTCGGTCACCAGCACGTATGACGCCGCCTCGGGTGACCTCCGGCTGAACTACCAGCACGACGGGCTCGCCCGGGTGACCGTCACCGAGCCGGGTCAGCGGCCGCTGCTCCTGCTGCTGGCTGACAAGGACACCGCCAAGACGTTCTGGCGCCAGGACACCGCGGCCGGTCCGGTGCTGGTGCGCGGGACCCACCTGCTGCGCACGGCGACCAGCTCGCCCGACGGCACCCAGGTCGACCTCACCGGAGACAACGCCGGAGACAACGACATCGAGGTCATCACCGCAGCCCGGAAGGTGACGTGGAACGGCCGACCCGTGCAGACCCGGCCCACCACCACGGCCACCCTGACCGGGGTCATCTCCGTCGCCGCCCCGGTGGCGCTGCCCGCGCTCGACGGGTGGAAGAAGATGACCGAGTCGCCCGAGGCCCAGCCCGGCTTCGACGACTCGCGCTGGGCGGTCGCCGACAAGACGACGTCCAACAGCTCGACCGCCGTCACCAGCCTCCCGGTGCTCTTCGCCGACGACTACGGCTTCCACACCGGAAACGTCTGGTACCGCGGGCGATTCCGCGCTGCGGGTGGTGAGAGCGGTATCCAGCTCACCTCGCTGTCGGGTGGTGGCGCGCAGGCCTTCTCGGTCTGGCTCAACGGCACCTTCGTCGGCAGCTCAACCACCGGCTCGGGGCGCTTCATCTTCCCGGCCGGCACGGTGAAGGCGGGAGCCGACAACGTCGTCTCGGTCCTCACGGTCAACATGGGCCACGAGGAGGACTACAACTCGACCAACAACAACCGGACGGCCCGCGGACTGACCTCCGCCACCCTGGTCGGCGCCCCACTCACCCCGCTGACGTGGCGGCTGCAGGGCAACACCGGGGGGGAGCAGATCGTCGACACCGTGCGCGGTCCGCTGTCCACCGGTGGTCTCTACGGTGAGCGGGCCGGGTGGTCGCTCGCCGGCTACCCGGACGCCTCCTGGTCGCCGGTCAACCTGCCCAGCAACGACACCACACCCGGCGTCACCTGGTACCGAGACGACGTCACCCTCGCGCTGCCCCGCACCCAGGACACCTCGGTGGGTCTGACCATCACCGACGACCCGTCCCGGCGCTACCGGGCGACCCTCTTCGTCAACGGTTGGCAGGTCGGCAACTACGTCAACTACCTCGGCCCGCAGACGAGCTTCCCGGTGCCGAACGGCATCCTGAACCCCCACGGTGCCAACAGCATCGCCATCGCCGTGTGGAACCTCGACGGCACCACGGGTGGCCTTGGCAAGGTCGCGCTGACCAACTACGGCAGCTACGCCTCCTCGCTGCGGGTGGGGATGAACAAGAGCCCCGCGTACGACGCCCGCCGCTACGCGCAGCCGTCCGCCCCCGAGACCTCGACGAGCCTGACCGTCCCCGGCCAGTTCGCCGCTGGCCAGAGCTTCACGGCGACCTCGGTCACGACCGTACGGGCCGGGTCCCCCGCCGACACCTCGCTGCGCCAGAGCCTGAGCGTCCCAGCCGGGTGGACCGCCTCGGCGCTCACGCCCGTCACGGCGGGCCGGCTCCGGGCCGGCCAGACCTTCACGGTCTCCTGGCGCGTGACGGTGCCCGCCGGGACGCTGCCCTCCGCCGTCACCCTCTCCACCAGGGTGGGCTTCACCCAGAGGTCGGCGCACCACACCGCGACCGACGAGCGCGTCATGACGGCCGTGCCCCCGGCCCCGCCCTCGGGCTCGGTGCCCGTCAGCTCGCTCACCTTCCTCTCGGCCACCAACGGCTGGGGCCCGGTCGAGCGCGACACCAGCAACGGCGACAACCAGCCGGGTGACGGGGCGACCCTCACCATGGCCGGCACGACCTATTCGAAGGGGCTGGGCACCAACGCCGACAGCGACGTCAGCCTCTACCTGGCGGGTCACTGCACCCGCCTGACCGCCCAGGTGGGGGTGGACGACGAGACACGAGGCGCGGGATCGGTGACCTTCTCGGTCGTCGCCGACGGCAGGACCCTCGTCACCACCCCGACCCTCAAGGGCGGCGCGACCGCCGTGCCGCTCGACGTGGACCTCACGGGTGCCCAGGTCGTCGAGCTCGTCGTCGGTAACGGAGGAGACGGCAACGGCAACGACCACGGCGACTGGGCGTTGCCGACGCTCACCTGCACCTGACCCGCAGCGTCCGTGGGGATGGGAGGGTCGGACCAAGCTGTCGGTCCGCCCCTCCCGTCTCCCATGACCCCCCAGTCGCCTTGTTGCTCCGGATGTACCCATGAGGACCCCCCGATGGGCACATCGGGAGCAACAAGGCGACGTCGGGAGGTGGGCTGACGAGGCCTCGACGGGTGGGCCTGGCCGAGAGCAGTAACCACGTCGAGGGTCGTGGGCGCCCAGACCTCGACCTAGCTCGGGTATGGAGTGCCGCCACGCCGGACCGCGATGGGTGGCCCGTCGATCGTCGGGCGGGGTGACTCAGGTGGAGCGCATCTCCGGGGGGAGGTCCTCCGGTGGCGCGTAGGTCCTGCGGAAGTCCTCGGCGACCTCGACGATGTCGGGGTCGTCTGACGTCGCAGCACGCGCCACCAGGTCGGCCAGGTGCTTGTGCTGGTCCCACTGCTCGAGGGCCTCGGCGATCCAACGGTAGTCGGCGTAGTCGGCGTAGTCGGCACCGGTCGCGTCGAGCCTGGCGGCGATCAGCGGGCGCAGCGCGATGAAGAGCCAGCCGCTGTTGACGCGGCCGATGACCTCGCGGGCGAGGATCACCTGGCTGTGCATGTTCGTGGCGTACCGGAAGAGATCGGGGACGAAGGGCATCGTCTGCTCTGGAGGCTCGAACATCAGCACCCTCAGCACGAGATGGGGCCCGCCCTGTTCCTTGAGCGCCTCCCTCAGCTGGGTCTCGATCCCTGCCTGTTTGACGTGCCACAGTGCGACCAGATAGCTCGTCTCAGCGTCCATCAGTGCCTGCCACGGCTCGATCTCCATCACCGACTCCGTCCCGCGTACTCCCACGGCAGCTGGCTGAACCGTGCCTGCAGCTCCTCGAGACTCATCTCCCGAGTGGGGTAGATCGTCGCGTGACCTGGGCGATGGGTGGACTCCTTCAGCACATCCGATCCATCCCGCATGACAGCCAAGCCATCGGTCAGGTCCGTTCCCATGGGAAGGCGGTGATACTGACCCCGAATCGGCGCCAGCGTCGGGTCGGTGAAGGTCGACGCGCCATCGGGGAGCCTCTTGCCGACCAGCGGCTGTGCGGGGATCACACCGTCCATCATGCTCGGTACGTCCGACGGGCGGGGCGGTCGCGGGAAGGTGGTGTTCCCGAAGGCGTAGAGGTCCTCCGGGGTGCGGTTGACCCCCTTGGGCGGGACGGCCGTCTGGAGCCCGGCCGTGATCTCCTGCTCGGTGCCGAGCCGCACGGCTTTCCCGCCCCACCGTGCCACGGCTGATGGCACGCCCGCACCGTCTGCGGCCATCGGCAGCACGACGGCCCCGGCGGCGGACCACGCGGTCGTGGGGTTGACTCCCGCCTTCCACTGCAGGTCGTCGAGGGCGCTCCCGGACAGCGGGGACGACGCGAATGTCAGCAGAGGGTTGGCCGTGGCCATAGCGGTGTCGAGCAGGCCGCGGACGCCGCCGACCATGAACTGGGTGCGCTCAGGACTGTCGGCGAAGGGGTTGACCACCCCGACGAGGAAGCTGGCGAGGTGTTGCAGGGCGGTGACCTGGGTGGGCGCGTCGGCCATCGCGGTGCGGAGGGTGTCGGCCGCGGTCTCCCCGGCCCGGTCGAGCGCGTCGCGGGCGGCGGCGAGCTTCTCGACGGCGGTGAGTCGGTCCTGCAGACCGTCTGGGGCGGTGCGCAGGTCGAGGGGGCCGTCGGCGGGAACGGCCCCGGTCAGCGCGGCTGCGGCTCGAGCGTCGGCCGCGGCACGCACGCCGCGTTGGAAGGTGGTGAGGGCGGTGGTGGCGGTGTCGAGGGCGGAGTCGAAGGCGAGGACGTAGGAGCCGAGCGCGTGGCCGGCCGTGTGGAACGCGGTGGCGGCGGCGGCGAACGCGGCGGGTTGGAGGGCGAAGTCGCGGTGGAACGCCTCGGCTGCGGGTCCGGTCCACGTGAGGTCGACGCGGCGCAGCTGTCGGGCGGCGTCGGCGAACAGGTCTTCGTACCGGATCAGGTTCTGTGCGAGGGTGTCGGTGCCGGCGAGGTCCCCCGGCACGAGCGCCTCGACAGGCATCGCGAGGCTGAGGTCGGTGAACGCCCTCTCGTACGAGTCATTCACGGCAGTGAGGGCATCCGAGGTGACGGCACGTGAGGGGACATCGGGCAGGAGGTGCAGTGTGCAGCCGCCGTTTGTGCCTGCTCGGCCAGGTCGTGGGCCACGTTGCAGCGCAGCCGCTGCGCCAGGTCGTACTGGTCATGACTGCCTCAACGCTGAACATGGTTCCAGCGTAGGGACTTTCGCGATCTGGCCCCGCCGGTCGTCCACAGGGCTGGACGGAGGTGCACCAGGAGATGACGCTGCAGCGACAAGGGGCCCGGCCAGGTGACCTCGTGACGCAGGTCTCGCACGCCAGGAGTGACGGGGGTAGACGCAGCCCCGGAGACTCTGCATGCTCCCGGTAACAACGGCTATGCGCGAGCCAAAGGGTGGCGGCAGCCTGGCCGGGCCGCTGGTGGCCTCGATGGCTGGGGCGTCCCGCCAGACGGTCACGCACATCGACCTCGTCTACCCGGCCGACCTGCTCAACTACCAGAGCAGCGGAAGACGGGAGTGGCCAACCTGACCGCGCTGCTCAAGACCACCGCCGCGATGTGCCCCACGTCGCGCTTCCCCCTCGTCGGCTGGTCGCAAGGGGCAGCGGTCATCGGCGACGTGCTGGCCCAAGTCAAGGTGCCCGCCGCGGCGCGGATCCGAGCCGCCGTCCTGTACGGCGACCCGAACGCAACTCGGCCGACCCCTTCGACACCGGCGGCTTCCGGGCGTCAACGGGATCTTCGCCCGCCCCACCGGCCGGCTCACCCGCTTCGCCCCACGCGTGAGGTCGGTCTGCCACGCCGACGACAACTTCTGCCTGGCCGGCGTCATCGGCTTTGGGCACATAAGGGCTCGTCACCTACGGCGCCGGCCGCCCGGCCGCCACCTGTTTCGTACTGACCAAGGTCGGCGGTTGACACCGGTCCGGTCGCCTCGGATCTGCTTCCCCGCCGCGCCAAAGTCCGGTCGACCTATCGCGTCGTCGTGCCGCAGTTCCATGCTTCGCACCAGGCAGGAAAGACGTTCCCCAGGGCCGCAGGTCGCGCGGAAATCGAGTGTCACCAGTCTCCGCGCGTGGTGTTGTGGTGGTGTGCAGGTCAATTTCCGGAAACGACGCGACGGAGGCTCGTGCGCCACGATCGAGCGGGACGACGGTCTGTCCCTGCGTCTGTGGTCCTACGACCGCACCGGTGTCGTCCCGCACGACGCCGTGCACCTGATCGGCGAACGGGCGTTGGGACTGCCGGAGGGGCTCTGGGGGTCCATTGCCGCCGGCGCTGTCTTCGACAGCATCGAGGTCGTCGAGGGTCGGTTGCGCCACGACTGGAGGCGGCGCTCCGAGGAGGTCCGACGGCACAACGCCGAGCAGCTGGCGCTGGCCGAGTCGGTCGTCGGTGTCCTGCAGCACTGCATCGACCATGATGGCGCCGCTGTGAAGTCGGCGCTCGACAGGGCCTGGGGGATCACCCACACCGGAGGGAGCCCGTTCACCTCACAGCAGGCTGGCGTGGCAGTGGCTCAGCTCCGGGACCTTCGATCTCGATGGCGCGACCTCAGTGGTGATGACGCGGTCACCTGCACATGGCCTCTGCCGCTGCGCACCACGCGCGGCGGCAAGAGGCCTCCCCGGGGTCGTTGACGCACCTGCTCTACGACGACCCGCAGCCCTACGAGCGCGCTGCGAGGGGGTCGCCGACCTGGAGCGGTAGGTGGGCCACCGCGGTCGTGACGTCCGGAGTCGGGTCGTAAGGTCGGCCATCGAGAGACCCGACTGCTCGTATGCGAGCTGCGGCCGCGGCGGGGCATGGTCGGGTGCGCCTCAGCACGTAGCGGTTGCGGCGCCCGCGTGCAGGTCAGCTGCTGACGAGGCGGTTGGTGGCGGTGCGGACGGTGAGGGTGGTGGTGGGTCCGGGGACGGTGACCGTGTCGGGGATGGGGGCCCACTGGCCGGTGCCGACGCGGAAGTCGGCGCCGAAGGTGGTGTCGACACGGGTGCCGAAACTGCCGGGCTGGAGGTAGGGGTGGGTGATGGTGCCGGTGGGGTAGACGCCACCGGTCTCGGTGGTGGGGCCGAAGGTCTCGCCGTCGCCGAAGACGTAACTGAAGTGGTCGAGGCGGGGTCGGATGTCGACGGGGTACCCGAGGAGGGTGATGCGGTCGGTCTCGCCGGGTTGATACCCGGCGGTCGTCCAGTTGACCTGGTAGTAGACGGGCAGGCCGACGAGGGTGATGTTGCCGACCGGCTGGGTGGTGATCGCTGGCTTGGACCACGGGGTGGTGTGGAAGGCGTTGATGATCATCGCCATCGTCACGCGGGGGCGGCCGCTGGGAACGGCGTCGGCGTAGCAGGTGACGCCGAGCAGGGTCCACCCCTCGACGACCTTGGCGCCGAGCATGGTGCGGCGCCAGATACGGGTCAGCGGCCCGGCGCCCTTGGTGGGGTCTGTGCAGGCGGTGATGGCGTGGGTGCACAGGGAGTTGGCCGCGGGTCCGCCGGGCTCCGACATCGAGCAGGCGGTCGTGGTGCCGTACTCGTAGGTCGGGCCCTTGTAGCCGACGGGCAGAGGGGAGCCGTCGTCCCCGGGGTGGGTGGGGCGGTTCTCGATGTCCTTGCGGTTTGTGCTCGTATCGATCCCCGTCGTGCTGGGAGCGCATCCTATGAGAACGCCACAGTCTCCAGTCGCGTCTGCGACCGCCGCCGCGACCGGCTGGCCCAAGATAACGCAGGCGAGGAGAATGACGACGAGCGCTCTCATGCCACTCCCTGAATCTCACTAATGCGCCACGCACCGTTGTACTCAAGGAAGACCGACACATTCCCGCTCTGGGCTGGATAGTTCTTGACCGTGGTTCCTTCCGGGCTTAGCACTTTCGAGCCGGAAGTCGACGAGCTGACGAACGTCTTTGCGGATCCATCTCGCGGGAACGCCGCAATAGTTACGAGGGTGGGGTGCACAAAGTCTCCGACATAGCGTTGATCAAGCCTTTTGTACTCGTTGAGCTGATTGGTCATCGCACGACAGGTCTTGCATTTCGCTGTGATCAGAGGCTCGATCAGTTGCGCGTTGCCCGAGATGTAGGCCCTGTTGGCTATCGTCAAAAAATAGGTGGTGAACGCCTCCGCTCCCGCCTCTGTCTGCGACCGCGCCGCGGCTGGCACCCCAGGGTCGACGGCAGGAGTTGTCGCACTTCCAGCGGCGGTGCTCGACGTTGGCGCGCCCGTCGAGGTGGTCGACGTCCCCGAGATGCTCCCGCCTGTCGAGGTCGCAGCCGGAGTCGTCGACCCCGTCGTCCCGCCCCCATCGCTCGAGCACCCACCCAGCAGGAGGGCGGCGACGACAGCCAGCCCCGCGGCATACGGGCGGTGCGTGTGGCGCCTCACGTGGAACCCCCAGTTGTCCGGTGCCGCTGACCCGTTCGGCGGAACACCGCGGCTCAGTATGGCAAGGATCGGTGGGTCCGCAGCGGTTGTCCCCAGGCCGATCTCGACTGATCTCGAGCCGGGAGAGACCTCGAGGCGGACCCGCCGCGCGTGAAAGGGTGGGGCAGCACAGTCGTCAGCAGGTGGAGGGTGGAGGTAGTCGGTGGGGCGTAACAACCAGCAGCGGCGGGCGGCCAAGGCCAGGGAGAAGGCGAAGCGGCGGTCTGCGCCGCAGGGGTCGGCCTTCGGTGGACCCCCGCTCGGCGACTGGGCGGCCGGCGTCTTCGCCCGTTCCGGGGGCTGGCCCGATCGGGCCGAGGAGCCCCGTGACCTCACCCTGAACTTCCTCCACCGAGCCCTCCGGCTCGATGCCGAGGGCCAGACCGAGCGCGCCGAGGAGGCGTGGTTCGAGGTGGAGGCCAGCCTGGGCTCGCCGTCACGCAGGAAGGCGCTCATCGGTGACCTCAACCTCTCGCTGGCCACGATGGTCGAGGCCCTGTGGCGTGCCGGTTGGCAGCCCGCCGACCTGCTGCGGGTGGCCTCGCGCGAGCTGCGTGCAACGGGTGCCGCAGTGGTCGGCGACGCCGTCGCCCGCCAGCTGAGCACCTATGCGGCGCAGACGGTCACGCCGTCGTGGCACGACCAGCTCGCGCAGGCCGACGTCACGACCTGGTGGCCGCGCGACAGCGACCCCCTCACGGCTCGTGCCACCATCGACGAGCAGGGGTGGCGGGGGCTGCTCGGCGGAGCCGTGAGCGCCCTCGACCTCCTGTGCGGCCTTCCGATCCTGCAGGTCATCGACCCGCTGCCGGGCACCTGGCGCCCACCGCGCCCCGACCCCCGCCGCCAGGCTGAGCCCGTCGACGCGCGCCTGCTCGACCGCGTGCGCGCGCTGCTGGCCAAGGCCGAGAACACCCCGTACGAGGCGGAGGCCGAGACCTTCACCGCTGCCGCGCAGAAGCTCATGGCTCGCCACAGCATCGACCAGGCGATGCTGGCGGCAGCCGGCGGTCAGCGAGACCGCGACGCCCCGTCCGCGCGCCGGGTGGGCATCGAGCGTCCGTATGAAGCGCCGAAGGTGCTCCTGTTCGACGTGGTCGCCTCGGCGAACCGCTGCCGCACCGTGTGGTCGAAGTCGTTCGGGTTCGTGACGGTGGTGGGGTTCGATGACGACATCGAGGCGACGGAGACGATCTTCACGTCGCTGCTCGTGCAGTCGACCCGGGCGATGGCGGGGCACGGCTCGCGGTCGACCCGTGCGGGTCAATCGCGCACGACGGCGTTCCGCAAGTCGTTCCTCACGGCCTTCGCCCACCGCATCGGTGAGCGGCTGCGCGAGGTGACGCAGGAGGAGACTGCGGCTGCGACCCGCGAGCAGGAGCAGACGACGCGAGACACCGGGACGACCTCGACCGCACTCGTGCAGGTGCTCGCCGAGCGTGACTCGCAGGTCGACGACCGGGTGGACGCGCTCTTCCCGGAGATGGTGACGCGCTCGGCCGGGTCGGTGTCCGACGCCGAGGGGTGGTCGGCGGGGATCGCTGCGGCCGACAACGCCACCCTGTTCGACCAGACGCCGCTGACCGGCTGACGGCAGGGGGGCGTATGAAGCGCCCGGGCGACCCCACCAGACGGATCCCTGCTCACCGACGAGAGACCACATCCTGAGCGAGACGGAGATCCTGGCGCACCGCGAACCGCGAGGTTCCTCTCGGGCAGGCGACTTCGCTACATCTTGAGGTGAGCGAGTGCGTTCCGTACCCGCCGGTAGGCGGCCAATCCGGCTCGACCGGGTCTGGAACGCGTATGACCGGGGGTCTCCCCATCGCGGGAGTCACGATGTCACGCAGGGAGTCGTGGTGGGCGCGCTGCCGCTGCCGCCCGCCGGCCCCGAAGGCCACCGCCGCCTTCGACGCTCGATATCGGTCCGATCGCGATAACCACGACCGACACAGCTCGCGATACTCGGCCAGATCGAACCCCACATCGAGGTCGTGGGGATACAGCCCCAGCGCGGTCAACCGGAAGCTGGTGAAGTGCTGCGACTCGTCGATCTCGATGAGGGTGCCTGTCGCCGCGTGCTGGAAGTCAACTCGGAGGGGAGTCGGACGCTTGGCGTGCTGCTCGTCACGGTTCCGGCCCAGCGCGTCGAAGATGACAGCAAGCGTCGCCTCAGCGATGCCTGCTGAGGCCGACAGGCCGCGGTGGCCCCGCTGGTTGAGGCACTGTTCAGCAGTCTCCTAGGGTGAGCGCCATGACCGAGTCCTTCGCGCCCACCCCCGTGGTGGACCGGGTGCGTCTGGAAGCGCTGCGCTACGCCGTCAACGACGAGGCGGCGTCATACGTCGCGGTGATGCGCGTCTTCACCTCGGGGCTCACCGGCCTGCTCTCCGACCAGTCGGCCGCAGAGGTGGCACAAGCCCTCGCCGACCAGGGCCTCGAGCTCGAGCCCGACACCGTGGAGGCCCGGCTGTCTTACCTCGTGGAGCACGGCAACCTCGCCCGCAGCCCTCGTGAGACCGAGGCTCGGAGCCTGGCCGACTACCTCACCAACCGCGCCCGCTACCAGCTGACCCAGCGCGGTGAGCTGGTGCACCGCCACGTGGAGGAGCTGCTCGGCCACTCCGATGCCGCCCGCGAGGTCAGCACCGAGATGCTCGGCGGGATCCTCGAGGGCCTGCGCCGCCTCGCCGCCTACGACGAGGAGGCCCTGCAGGCCGCCGAGCCCGACACCGTGGCCCGTGAGATCGGCACGCTCTTTGCCCAGTTCGACCGGCTCGTGCACAGCACCCGCGAGTTCTACACGTACCTCACGCAGGTGCTCACCCGCTACGACCTCGACCGCGGTGAGTTCCAGGCCTTCAAGTCGGCATTGCTCGACTACCTCCAGCGCTTCATCGACGAGATCCAGGGCCACATGCCCCAGATCTCCGACGCCCTGAGCACGCTGGTGCCGCGCCTTCCGGTGCTCTGCGCACGGGCCAACGCGGGTGCCCGGCTCCTCGACCTCGAGGGGCGCGAGGCCCGTCGGGCCACGGGTCTCGACCCCGCCGACTGGCAGGGGCTGCGCGCCTGGTTCGTCGGTGACGGGCCGCGTGGCAGCGACGCCGACGTCGTCCGCGGCCTCGCCACCCAGGCCATGCGGGCGCTGCTGACCAACCTGCGCCGCATCGCCCGGTCCTCGCAGCGCGACCAGGGCCGGTATGCCGACCTGACCAGGCTCGCAGGCTGGTTCGACTCCGCGGCCGACGGCGACGCGCACGCCCTGTGGGCCGCCGTCTTCGGCCTCTACCCCAGCCGACACCTCGGCTTCCTCGCCGACGAACCGGAGCGGCGGGTGCCACCGACGACGTCTTGGTGGACCGCCCCGCAGGCCCAGGTGCCAGTCATGCTGCGCGCCAGCGGGAAGCGGCAGGTGGGCGGGCGCAGCGCCGTGCGTGAGGACTTCACCGTCGCCAAGACCGCCCGTCTCGCCGAGCGCCAGGCCGCGGAGCGCCGTCGGTCCCACGCCCTCGCCGAGGTCGCAGCACTGCGAGGAGACCTCGCCGACGTCAGCCTGAGCGACGAGGCCCGTGACGAGATCCTCACGCTGTACGCCGCCTGCCTCGCTCTGTTCGTCGGCCCGCCCCAGGCGCCTTCCCAGGCGCGTTTCCAGGAATCGGATACGTCGCTGACCGTTGCGGTACCCCTGCCGCTATACCCTCTGCTCCTCTCCGTGCACGACACACCCGGGGTCGGCACCACCATCACGAGCCCCTCCGGCCGGTTGTCGCTCGTTGACCGCAGCCTGCGGATCTCGGCCAGTGACAACGTCTCTGGTGAGAGCGGTGTCCTGTGACCGAGCCTGGGCAACGACCGTCGACCGCCGACGACCCGAGTGAGGTGGCCGACCGCCGACGCGCAGCTCGTTTCCTGCTCATGCATCCGCTGCTGCCTGCCGGGGGACCCCATGAGCAGGAGCTGCGGCTGGTGAGACGGCACCAGAAGGAGCTCGTCGAGCTCTTCGCCCGCGGGGTGGGCTACCGCCTCGCGGTCGAGCCCTCGGGTGCGCGCCTCTTCAAGGCGGGCCTCGGCCGCGACGCGACCCGTGGCCTGCGCCGGCGCTCCGGCGCCGACTTCACCCCGCGTACCTACGCCCTGCTGACGCTCGTCGTGGCCGCCCTCACGCGCTGCCCCGCCCAGCTGCTCGTCGACGAGCTCGTCGCGCAGGTGCGCTCGGCCGCCGTCGACGCCGGTATCGACATCGACCTCGACGCCTCGGCCGACCGGCGCGCCCTGCACGCAGCCCTGCTGGCCCTCGTGCAGTTCGGTGTGCTGGCCGAGCGAGACGGCGACCTCGAGCACTGGGTCGACCAGCGCACCGAGTCGCTCCTCGACGTGCGCCGTGACCTGCTGAGCCAGCTGGTCACGGGCCCGCTCGCCTCCGCGACGAGCGCCGACGACCTGCTCGAGCAGGCGGCCCTGCCGTCGGCGGCCGGAGGGGCCCGGGTCGCCGTGCGCCGACTGCTGCTGGAGTCGCCGGTGCTGACGGTCGCCGACCTCCCCGACGAGCAGGTGGAGTGGTGGGGACGCAACCGCAACCGCGAGCGTGACTGGTTCACCGACGGATTCGGCCTCGAGCTCGAGCTGCGCGCCGAGGGCGCGATCGGCATCGACCCCGACGACGAGCTCAGCGACGAGGAGTTCCCCGGTCGGGGCGCGGGGCGGCACCTTGCGCTCCTGCTGCTCGAGACCCTGGCCAACCACGCTCGGGACACCTCGCCGGGCGAGACGCGGCCGTGGCGCTCCATACGGCGTGGGGCGGTGCAGGCGCAGCTGCTCGGAGTCGTCACGCAGTGGTCGGAAGGTCTGCGGGCCGACCAGCGGGCCGACGCCGCCCGGGCCGTCGACGAGGCCCTCGACCTGCTCGTGCGCGTGGGGTTGGTGCGTCGCGAGCAGGGCAACGAGACAACGCTCTTCGTGCACGCCGCCGCCAGTCGCTACGCTCCCAGGCCCATGCTGACCGAGCGTGCCACCACCGGTGAGCCGTCACTCTTCGACACCGACCCGACCGAGGATCACGAGTGACCGACCGCTACCACCTGGCCCGAGCCGGCGTGCTCAACGTGTGGCAGTACGACGAGCAGGTCTTCGACTTCGCCGACGGTCGCCTGCTGCTGCGTGGGGCCAACGGGGCAGGCAAGTCGAAGACGCTGGAGCTGTTGCTGCCGTATGTGATCGACGGCGACAAGGGTCGGATGACGGCTTCCGGCCGGCACGCGACGAGCCTGCTGTGGCTGATGCTCGACGGCTACGACGGCACCGGGCGCACGGGCTACCTCTGGGTCGAGTTCGCGCGCGTCCGGGAGGGCGGCGACGTCGAGACCGTCACCTGCGGCGTCGGCCTGCGGGCCAGCGCCTCCGCCCGCTCGGCGAGCACGTGGTTCTTCACCACCACCCGCCGCATCGGCACCGACCTGCTCCTCGAGGACGCCGGTGGTCCGCTCAGCAAGGCGGCGCTGGCCGCCGAGGTCGAGCGCGACGGCACCGGCCGCTTCTTCGAGCAGAGCACGCGCTACCGCGAGCACGTCGGGCAGCTGCTCTTCGGCCTGCCCCTTCCGGCGTACGACGACCTGCTGCGCCTGGTCTACTGGCTACGCCGCCCACAGGTGGGCGAGGACATCGACCCGCAGAAGCTCGCCGACCAGCTCGACAACGCCCTACCCTCGCTCGACGGGCAGGCGGTGCACGACGTCGGTGGCACCTTCGACAACCTCCAGGCTTTCGGCGAGGAGATCGAGGCCAGGGCCCGGGCGGCCACCGCGGTCGCCGAGTTCGCCAGCACGTATGCCGTGTACGCCCGGGCAGTGCTCGCCGGTCGGCTCGACGCGGTCGTCGACGCGTCGGCGGCCGCGCGCAGGAGTGCTCGCGTCGTGCGGCGGAGGGAGCGCGAGCTGGACGCGGCCCGAGCTGAGCTGCTCGAGGTCGACGGGCAGACGACCACGCAGGAGGAGGCGGTCGAGCAGGCGCGGGCGCTCGCCAGGGCGCTCGAGCAGGGTCCGGAGTGGCGGTCGCGGGCGCAGCTGGGGGCGCTCCGGCGCACGGTGGAGGCAACGGCGGCCGAGGTGCGCCGGGCCGAGACCGGCCTGGGCCGTGCCGCAGCCGACGCCGAGCGCACCGCCTCCCGTGCGTTGGAGGAGGCGGGCGGTCTCAGCCGGGTGGTCACCGCCTTGGTCGAGGACGCCCGCTCGCTCGACCGCTCGACGGCTGCGCTCGGGGTCACCGGCCCGGCCTTGTCGGCCGGGATGGTCGCCGCGCTCGACTGGCGCGCCGAGGCATCGGAGTCGGCCGTGGTGCACGTGGCGACCGACGTGCAGGAGTGGGCATCGCAGCGGCGTCCGGCGGTGGGCGGGCGCCGCGCCGCCGTGACGGCGGTGGAGCAGGCCCGGTTGGCCGCCGAGGGCGCGGTGACCGAGGCCGACCGGGCGCAGGCCGACGTCACCCGGGCCGAGGAGAGTGCCGAGGGGGCGCAGGCGCGCGCCGAGCAGGCGGCGGCGGAGAGCGACCGACTGGAGTCGGAGCTCGTCGCGGCGCTGATGGCGTGGCGGGGGCAGCCAGCAGCCGCCCTGTTCCCGCTGCCGGACCTGACCGCCGAGGGCTTGGAGGGTCTGGAGGCGCTGGTGGCGCAGGCGGTCGCCCCGGTCGAGGACGCGTGGGCGCTCGCCCAGGCGGAGGCCGAGGCGGCCCTTGCGGCGGGCACGTCGACTGTGCAGGCGCTGCGCGCGGAACGGGCTGCGGTCGCGGCCGCTCGCGACCCCGAGCCGCCCGCCCCCGTATGGCGCCGGTCGTCGCGCGAGGGCCGCCCCGGGGCGCCGTTCTGGCGCCTCGTCGACTTCGGTGACGAGGTGGGCGAGGCGGAGCGGGCTCGGGTCGAGGCCGCGCTCGAGGGCGCGGGGCTGCTCGACGCATGGGTGGCGCCTGACGGGTCGGTCGAGCTGTTGCGGGACGAGGGTGTCGCCGACCTGATGCTGGGTGCGGCGGAGGCTGAGTGGAGTGGCGAGACCCAGGACGTGGCGCCCAGGGGTGAGGGCATCGGACGACTGTCCGAGGTGCTGCACCTCGATGCCGAGGCGGTCGGGCTCGACGTCGACACCCGCGTGATCGAGACCCTGTTGGCACGGATTCCTCTGCAGGACAGCCTAGTCGAGGCGGCGGTGTCGGGGCTGCAGGTGAGCCGCGACGGCTCGTGGGCCGTCGGTCCTCTGACGGGCCGCACCGACAAGCAGGCCGCGCAGTATGTCGGAGCCTCCGCCCGGGCCGGGGAGCGACGGCGTCGCGTGGCCGAGCTCGACGCCCGCCTCGAGCTGGTGACCGCGCGGGTGGAGCAGGCGAAGGTCGCCCGCCGAGAGGCCTCGCAGGAGCGGACCCTGTTGCGGCAGTGGCAGAACTCCCGCCCTCGCCACCTTCCGCTGCTCGGTGCGTGGGCCGGCCAGGCGACGTGGGAGGGCGCCGCCGTCGAGGCGCTGGCTAGGGTCGACGAGGCGACTGTCGTCGCCCGCCAGCGGCGCGCGGAGGCTGCGGCCCGGCACAGGGAGCTCGTGCGGCTGGGGGAGTCGCACGACCTGCCCGTGGACGCGACCGGGCTGGCCTCGCGACGTGAGGCCCTCGTCGACGCCGACCGGGCCCTGGCCGACGTGGTCGAGCGCAGCGGGCGAGCCAGGGAACGGGCGGGGCAGTGGGGCTTCCTCGCCCAGAGCGCACGCGGTGACGGCGAGCGGGCGGTCGTCGTCGCTCGCGAGCTCGCCGAGGCCCGAGCCCGTCTGGTGCGCGAGCGGGCCGAGCTCGACGAGCTCGTCTCGGCGTCGGGCAGCTCGATCGCCGAGCTCGAGCGGCGCCTGGAGCAGCTGCGGCGGCAGGAGCGCGAGGGGCAGGAGCAGGTAGCGGCCTCGCGCGTCAGGCACGACGAGCTGACCGGTGCCGTTGCGCGGCTGGCGACGGCGCTCGAGGTGGATCGTGAACGACAGCAGGGCGATCGGGCCGTCCGTGAGGAGCGCCGAGGACGCTTGCTGAGCCTGCGCGAGCTGCCGGGCGTGCTGCGGTCGGCAGGGGCCGATGCCCCGGAGGACCTCGAGGTGATGGTGAGCGACGACGTCGCGCCGATGACAGAGCTAGCGGGCCGGCTGGGATCCGGAGTCGACGAGAGCGCGGCAGGCAACGCGGTGTTCGCCAGCCTCACGGCGTTGCAGAGTGGCCCTGCTGCGGTGCACGAGCCGCGGCTGCGGCGCGACGACGAGGGGGTCGTCGTCGCGATCGGTCTCGACGACGCGGGTGACGTCGACATGGCGACCCTGGGTGAGCGCCTGTCGACGCGGGTGGCCAGCGACCGCGAGCTGCTGTCCCAGCGGGAGCGCGAGCAGTTCGAGCGGCACGTGCTCGGTGAGCTGGGCGAGGCCCTGCGGCAGGTGCGGCTGACCGCCGAGGAGCTCGTGCGCGCGATGAACGAGCAGCTGCACGGGGTGACGACCTCGCAGGGCATCCGGGTGCGGCTGCGGTGGCGGGTGCGCGACGACCTGCCGGTGGAGGCTCGGCGGGCGCTCGACCTGCTGCGGCAGCCGATGGGCGCGCTGCTGCCCGACGAGCGGGCCGAGCTGCGTGACGTGCTCCACCGGCTGATTGACGTGTCGCGGGCGCAGTCGCCCGAGGAGCCCTATGCCGTGCACCTCGAGCGCGCGCTCGACTACCGGCAGTGGCACGCGTTCACCGTGCAGTACCACCGGCCGGAGACCGGTGACTGGCGCGACCTGCAGCGCCGGACCGCGCTCTCGCAGGGGGAGCAGAAGGTGCTGTGCTACCTGCCGCTCTTCGCAGCGGCGGCGGCGCACTTCGCGTCGGTGGCGGGGGCGGCTCCATACGCGCCGCGGTTCGTGCTGCTCGACGACGCCTTCCCCAAGATCGACGCGCGCACCCACCCGCTGCTGTTCGGGCTGCTCGTCGAT
>JBBRNQ010000057.1:0-26865 GCA_038230235.1 Actinomycetales bacterium | reverse complement strand
GCTGCGTCGCGGAAGGCGTTGACCTCGTCGGTCGTCAGCGTGCGGTCCGGCGCTCGGAAGGTCATCCGGTAGGCGAGGGACGTGCGCCCCGCTCCCACCTGGTCGCCGGTGTAGACGTCGAAGAGGGTCACGGACTCCAGGCACTCCCCCGCGCCCTGGCGCAGCGCAGCCTCGACCCGCGACGCCGGCACCGCCGCGTCGACCACGAGGGCGACGTCGGTGAGGGCGACGGGGTAGTCGGAGAAGGGCGCGAACTGCGTGACGGGCTCGCTCGCGGCCGTCAGCACGTCGACGTCGATCTCGGCGGCGCAGGTGCGCGCCGGGAGGTCGAGCGCCGCGCAGACCTGCGGGTGCAGCTCGCCGGCGTGGCCGACGAGGGTGCCGTCGGCCAGGCTCAGCCGCGCGCACCTCCCGGGGTGCCAGGGCGCGTGGTCTGCGTCGGCCTCGACCTCGAGGTCGACCCGCAGCGCGCCGGCGACCGCCAGGGCGGCGTCGACCAGGTCGGACCAGTCGACGGCGCGACCGGGGCCCCACCACCCCGAGGGCTCGGCCTCTCCGCAGGCGAGTACTCCGGCGTGGCGGGGCTGACGTGGCAGCGCGGCCTCGATCGCGGCCACCGTGGCGTCGTCGGGTCGGGTGTCGACACCGGGCACGGGGGCGGCTGTCTGGGGGCCGCTACCCGGGCGGGTGACCAGCCCCAGCTCGAAGATCGCCACGTCGCGTCGTCCGCGGGAGACGTTGCGCCGCAACGCCTCCGCCAGTGACCCGATCACGCTCGTGCGCATCAGCGGAGCCTCGTCGCTCAGCGGGTTGGCGACCCGCAGGGCGAAGCGTCGGTCGTCGTCGGCCGGCAGACCGAGCTGGTCGGACAGACCCTCGGAGACGAAGGGATAGGTCAGCACCTCGGTGAGGCCGCGACCCACGAGAGCCGTGGCGACCACCCGACGCACCCGCTGGCCGTGGGTCAGACCCCGACCACCCATCGGGGCCGGCACCAGCGAGGGGATGCGGTCGTAGCCGTCGAGGCGCGCGACCTCCTCGGCGTAGTCGGGTCCGTCGACGAGGTCCGGCCGCCAGCTCGGCGGAGTCACCGCGACCACGCCGGCCTCCGGCTCGCCCACCTCGGCCCCGAGGTCGCGCAGCAGACCCACCACCCGCTCCGGCGGGTAGTCGACCCCCACCACCCGCGACGGCAGGGCGAGATCGAGCGCGTAGGCCGAGGGGGGCGTCACGTGGTCGACATCGGTGACGTCGTCGGTCACCGTCCCCCCACCGTGGGCCACCAGCAGGTCGACGACGAGCTGGGCGGCCGCCGGCGCGAGCTGGGGGTCGACCCCGCGCTCGAAGCGCTTGGACGCCTCGCTGACGAGGCGGTGGCGCCGGCTCGTGCGCGCCACCGTGGTCGGGTCGAAGTGGGCGGCCTCGACCAGCACGTCGCGCGTGCTGTCGTCGATCTCCGAGGTGGCGCCCCCCATCACGCCGGCGAGCGCCAGCGGCACCGTACCGCTGTCGGTGACGAGCAGGTCCTCGGGGTCGAGGGTGCGCTCGACCCCGTCGAGCGTGGTGAGGGTCTCTCCTACGGCGGCTCGCCGTACGACGATGCCGCCGTGCAGCTTGGCGAGGTCGTAGGCATGCAGCGGCTGACCGGTCAGCAGCATGACGTAGTTGGTGACGTCGACAGCGAGCGAGATCGGGCGCATGCCCATCTGGGTGAGCCGCTTCTGCATCCAGACCGGTGACGCAGCCTGCGGGTCGACGCCGCGCACGACCCGGGTGACGAAGCGGTCGCACCCGTCGCGGCCGGCGAGCGGGTCACCGTCGGCGAGGTCGACGGCATACCCCGTGGTGGTCGGTGCCGGGGTGGCGACCGCGGCCGGGTCGCGGTAGGCGCCGGCGGTCGAGCCGAGCGCGTGCCAGTACTCACGAGCCAGTCCCCGCATCGAGAAGCAGTAGCCGCGGTCGGGGGTGACGTTGACCTCGACGACCTCGTCGGCGAGACCGAGCAGCGCGATGGCGTCGTCTCCGGGCGACACCGCGGCGGCCGCCTCGGCGCCGAGGTAGCGCTCGAGCACGATGATCCCGCTGTGGTCGGCGCCGAGACCGAGCTCGTCCTCGGCGCAGATCATGCCGTTGGACACGTGGCCGTAGGTCTTGCGCGCGGCGATGGCGAAGCCGCCGGGGAGCACCGCACCGGGGAGCACCACGACCACGAGGTCACCGACCTCGAAGTTGTGGGCCCCGCAGACGATCTCCTGGGGGATGCCGTCGCTGGACATCTGCCCGTGGGCGCCGACGTCGACGGTGCACCAGCGGATGACCTTGCCGTTCTTCTGCGGCTCGTCGACGAAGGTGAGCACGCGCCCGACCACGAGCGGCCCGGTGATGTCGCCTCCGTGGAGGTCCTCCTCCTCGAGCCCGACGGAGACGAACGAGGCGGCGACCTCGCGACCGGTCACTCCGGTGGGGACGTCGACGAGCTCGGAGAGCCAGGACAGGGGGGCGCGCACGTCAGACCTCCAGGCCGAACTGCTGGGAGAAGCGGACGTCGCCCTCGACGATGTCGCGCATGTCGGTGACCCCGTGGCGCAGCTGCAGCGCGCGCTCGATGCCGAGGCCGAAGGCGAAGCCGGAGTAGACGTCGGGGTCGATGCCGCAGGCGGTGAGCACCTTGCGGTTGACCATGCCCGAGCCGCCGAGCTCGATCCAGCCGGAGCCGCCGCAGGTGCGGCAGGCCACGCTCGCGCCCTGGCTGTCCTGCACCCGCCCCTCACCGTGGCAGGCGAAGCAGCCGAAGTCGGTCTCCATGGACGGCTCGGTGAAGGGGAAGTACGACGCCCGCACGCGAGTGCGGGTGCCCGGCCCGAACATCACCCGCACGAAGTGGTCGATGGCCCCGCGCAGGTGGGCCATGGTCAGGCCCTTGTCGACGGCGAGCGCCTCGATCTGGTGGAAGACCGGGGTGTGCGTGGCGTCGAGCTCGTCGGTGCGGAAGACCTTGCCCGTGCCCACGACGTAGATCGGCGGGGTCCGGGTGAGCATCGTGCGGATCTGGATGGGCGAGGTCTGGGTGCGCAGCACGATGCCGCCGTCGGGCGGGTCGACGAAGAAGGTGTCCTGCATCTGACGTGCCGGGTGGTCGGGCCCGATGTTGAGGGCGTCGAAGTTCATCCACTCGGACTCGACCTCGGGGCCTTCGGCCACCTCCCAGCCGGTGCCGACGAAGGCATCCTGCAGTCGCTCGGTCGTCAGCTCCAGGGGGTGGCGGGCGCCCCGCGGTCGTCGACCCACGGGCCGCGTGACGTCGACCGCCTCCTCGTCGAGGATGCGGCGGTCGCGCTCGACCTCGAGCTCGGCGGTCCGCGCGGCGAGGGCCCGGCCCAGCTCGGCCTGGGCGGCGCCGACGCGCTTGCCGGCCTCGACCTTGGCCGTCGGTGGCAGGGCGCCGATCTCACGCCGCGCCAGCGCGACCGCGCCCCTGTCGACATGGGCGAGCCGGGCCGCCTTCAACGCCTCGAGGTCACCGGCTGCGGCGAACGCCGCCCGCGCGGCCTCGACCGCCGTGTCGAGCTGCGCGGGGTCGAGGGCAGCGACCTCGACGGGGTCGTACGGCGTGTTGGGTCCAGACATCGCTTCACTTCTCGGGCAGCTCGCAGGCAGCGTGGGCAGGCGGCCCCGAGTCTAGAGGTGACGAGGTGGACGACCCGGCCGTGGGTCGCCGTGGCCCAGCACGGGTCGCCGCCGGTCGGCCCGGGTCAGGCCAGGTGCTCGGGTGGCCCGGCCGGCAGCGTGAACCGGAAGCGGGCCCCGCCGCCATCAGCCCGGTCGACCGAGATCTGACCGCCGTGGGCCTCCACCAGACCCCGCACGACGTAGAGCCCCAGCCCCGTGCTGCCGCGTCGCTGCCCGTGCCAGAACCGGTTGAAGATGAGGGGAAGGTGGGCGTCCGCCACGCCGTCACCCTCGTCGGTGACCCACACCTCGACCTGCGCCCGGCCGTCGGTGCCCGCCTCCGGCGCCCGCCTGATCTCGACCCGGACGCTCCCGGCGCCGTGGCGCAGGCCGTTCTCGAGGAGGTTGGCCAGGATCTGGTTCAACCGGTCGGGGTCGGCCCAGACCTCGGGCAGGTCGTCGTCGGCCCAGACGACGATGGGTCGGTCGGCGTGGTCGTCCTGGGCCAGCAGCCGCTGGGCGTGGCGCTCGGCCATCGAACCCACGTCGACCGGCTGGGGCCGCACGTCGAGGCGGCCGGCGTCGATGCGGGAGACGTCGAGCAGCTCGGTGATCAGCCGGGTCACCCGGTCGGCATCGGTCTCGATGGTCTCGATCATGAACCGCTTCTGCTCGTCGGTGAAGCGGTCCCACCGGCGCAGCAGCGTCGTCGAGAACCCTTTCACCGACGTGAGCGGCGAGCGCAGCTCGTGGGCGATGGTGGAGATGAGGGCCGCATGGTCCTGCTCGGCGCGCTGGCGCCCCTTGGCGTCCCGGATCGACAGCATCACCAGCTCGACCGGTCCGCGGCGGCCGACCCGCACGTAGCGGGCCGTGACGAGCACCTCGACGCCGTCCTCGGTCCACAGCAGCTTCTCGCGGTGTCCCTTGACGATGTGGAGCGTGCCCCACGGGTCGGCGACGTCCCACCACGCCCGGCCGTCGCTGTCGCGCAGGGCGACCGCCTGCTGCAGGGGCAGCCCCATCCGGCTGGGGAGGTCGATTCCGAGGACACGACCGGCACGGCTGTTCGAGAAGACCAGCCTGCCCTCTGCGTCGGCGACCACCAACCCGTCGGGCAGCACCTCCGACAAGGTCGTGACATCCGCAGGGATGCCGACCCTGACGTCAGCCCCCGCGCTCTCCACCATGCCACGACTCTAGCGAGGTCACCCGTGGGCTTCGAGACGGCGTGAGGGGGTGGGCGGTGGCGATGCGCACACGGGCCCCCCGCGCACGGTGCGTGCCGTCGCCGCAGGGGGTCAGGCCCGCTGCACCGACGCCGAGGCGTAGAGACAGACCGTGGCCGCCATCGCGAGGTTGAGCGACTCGGCGAGACCGTGGATCGGCACCCGCACCACGTCGTCGCACAGGTCACGCACCTGCGGGGAGAGCCCCCAGGCCTCGTTGCCGAACAGCCAGGCGTGGGGTGGGCGCAGGTCGACGTCGCCGAGCAACCGGTCTCCGGCGCCGTCGGCGGCGTGCACGACCAGCCCCGCTGCCCGCACGGCGGCAACGACCTCCTCCACCGGGACGCCGGTCACCACCGGCAGGTGGAAGAGCGAGCCGGCTGTCGACCGGACGACCTTGGGCGAGTGGACGTCGACGCTGTTGGTGGTGACGACCACGGCGTCCGCCCCAGCCGCGTCAGCCCCTCGCAGCACGGTGCCGGCGTTGCCGGGATCGCGCACGCTGCTCAGCACGCACAGCAGCCGAGGTCCGGCAGCCAGCACGTCGGACAGCGTCGCGCTCTCGATCCGGCAGACCGCCAGCAGCCCCTGCGGCGCCACCGCCGTCTGCTCGTCGCCCATCGCGGTGAGCACCTCGTCGCTGACCTCGTGCACCCGGACGTCCGCCTCGCGGGCGGCGGACAGCAGCTCTCCGTACCGCTCGGCAGCGGTGAGGGTGACGTAGAGGTCCTGGATGACGCCAGCCCGGTGCACCACGGCCTCACGCACCGCCTGTGGTCCTTCGGCGAGAAAGAGACCCTGCCGTTCACGCACAGCGCGCCGGGACAGTGCCCGCACGCCCCTGACCCGGTCCGACCTGGTGTTGGTCAGCACGGGCGAGGTGGTGCGGAGGTGTCCCGGCGCGCGAGGCGTACGGCGAGCGGCAGCCTCAGGCCGCGCTCGAGGTCTCACCGGCAGCGGGCACGTTCACCCGTGACAGCTCGACGAGGGCCGCGAAGGCCACCTCGTCGTGGACCGCGAGATCGGCGAGGATCTTGCGGTCGACCTCGACGCCCGCGACCTTGAGGCCCTGGATGAAGCGGTTGTACGTCATCCCGTTGGCGCGGGCAGCCGCGTTGATCCGCTGGATCCACAGGCGACGGAAGTCACCCTTCCGGGCGCGGCGGTCACGGTAGGCATAGCCCAGCGAGTGGGTGACCTGCTCCTTGGCCTTGCGGTAGAGCCGTGAGCGCTGCCCGCGGTAGCCGCTGGCGCGCTCGAGGGTCACCCGGCGCTTCTTATGGGCGTTGACCGCCCGCTTCACGCGTGCCACGTGAGTTCTCCTTGTCCGTCTTATGCGTCTGGTGGTGCAGGGTGCGACGTCGGTGACGTCAGCGGGGGGGTCGGCTCACTTGCCGAGGAGCTTCTTGATCTTCTTCGAGTCGGGCTTCGACAGCTCGAGGTCGCCCGAGATCGAGCGCATCTTCTTGCTCGACTTGTGCTCGAGCAGGTGCCGGCCGCCGGCCTGTTCGCGCATGACCTTGCCCGTCCCGGTGAGGCGGAAGCGCTTCTTGGCGCCGCTGTGGGTCTTCATCTTCGGCATGGCTGCCGATCTCCTTTGGCTCGAGGTGTCGTGCACGGCCGTCAGGCGGGGATGAACCCTGCCCGACGGTGGTGGGACGGTGGGGTGGACGTGGTGGGTCAGGTGGTGGCGTCGGCCGGAGCAGCGGTCGCCGGCGTTTCGTCGGCAGCAACCGTGTCGACGGTGTCGACGGTGTCGACCGTGTCGACCTCGGTGCTCGTCAGCGCGGTCTCGAGGCCCTCGTCGTCGAGGCCCTGCTCGTCGTGCAGGTCGTCGTGGCCGCCGTCGGCGACCCCGCTCCCCCGGGCGTCATCGCGACGACGACGCTCCTCGGCCTTGGCCTCGGACTTCTTGCGCGTCGGCCCGAGGACCATGATCATGTTGCGGCCGTCCTGCTTGGGAGCCGACTCGACGAAGCCGAGCTCGACGACGTCCTGGGCCAGACGCTGCAGGAGCCGGAAGCCGAGCTCGGGTCGCGACTGCTCGCGACCGCGGAACATGATCGTCACCTTGACCTTGTCGCCGGCCTTGAGGAACCGCTCGACGTGGCCCTTCTTGGTGCCGTAGTCGTGCGGGTCGATCTTCGGACGGAGCTTGATCTCCTTGATGACCGTGTTGATCTGGTTCTTGCGTGCTGCTCTGTCCTTCATGGCGGCTTCGTACTTGAACTTGCCGAAGTCCATGAGCTTGGCGACCGGCGGGCGTGCCATGGGGGCGACCTCGACCAGGTCGAGATCTGCCTCCGCGGCCAGCCGCAGCGCGTCCTCGACGCGCACGATGCCCACCTGTTCGCCGTTGGGGCCGACCAAGCGCACTTCCGGGACCCGGATGCGCTCGTTGATGCGAGGCTCGCTGATGTGGTGCTCCTTCGTGTCTGGGGAATCGTCGCCAGCTCGGTCCGAGACCCCCCACACACACGAGAAGGCCCCTCGGTCACCGAACGGTGCTCGAGGAGCCTCAAGGCCCTGCGGTCACTCAGCAGTGCACGACTCCATACGGGGTCGCTCGACTGCTGCCGCGGCAGAGTCCCCCGAGGGGGACGCTCACTGCGGGGACCTGAACCCGGCACCGAGGTCGGTGTGGGTGGAAGCCCGGGGGCTCCTCTTGCACTGTGGGTCCTGTCCTGCAACCCACTTGGTCCCCTCCAGAGTACCAGCCCCGGAACCCCACCCCGCACGGTCGTCACCCCGTACGAGGCCATCGGCTCGGGGTGCGCGCCCTCGGTGGCGAGCAGCCGGGGTGAGCAGGGTGGCACAAGCCTCCGTCGCAGGGTGCCTTCCCGCAAGAAAACGCCACACAGGTTGGCATGAAGTGGTGCGTTCCGGGTAGGTGGGAGACGAGGCGTCCTGTCGGTCGACCTCCCCGAGGTGGCCCAGAGGACCGCGTCGGCCGCAGAGACGAAGGAGCACACATGAGCAGCACCGCTGACCGCCAGCAGGAGTCGATCCAGACCGCACCGTCGCAGGAGGCCCACCTCGGGTCGCAGACCGAGACCGGCTCCCCGGCTCCGAGTGACCGCAACTCGCTGACCCTCGGCTCCGACGGGCCGATGCTCCTGCACGACGTGCACTTCCTCAACCAGATGGCGCACTTCAACCGCGAGCGCGTCCCGGAGCGCAACGTCCACGCCAAGGGCTCCGGTGCCTTCGGCACCTTCGAGGTGACCCACGACATCAGCCGCTACACCAAGGCGGCGTTCCTCCAGCCCGGGGTCAAGACCGAGATGCTGGCCCGGTTCTCGACCGTCGCCGGCGAGCAGGGCTCGCCCGACACCTGGCGCGACCCGCGCGGCTTCTCGCTGAAGTTCTACACGAGCGAGGGCAACTACGACCTCGTCGGCAACAACACCCCGGTCTTCTTCGTGCGTGACTCGATGAAGTTCCCCCACTTCATCCGCAGCCAGAAGCGCATGGCCGCCACGGGCCTGCGGGACAACAACATGCAGTGGGACTTCTGGTCGCTCAACCCGGAGTCGGCCCACCAGGTCACCTACCTCATGGGTGACCGGGGCATCCCGAAGACCTTCCGCCACATGAACGGCTACGGCTCGCACACCTTCCTCTTCGTCAACGCCGCCGGGGGGAAGAGCTGGATCAAGTACCACTTCATCTCCGACCAGGGCGTCGAGGGTCTGACCGGCGCCGAGGCCGAGCGGATCGCGGGTCAGGACGGGGACCACCACCGCCGCGACCTCTACACCTCCATCGACGAGGGTGACTTCCCCAGCTGGACGATGCACCTGCAGGTCATGCCGTACGAAGACGCCAAGACCTACCACCTCAACCCCTTCGACCTGACGAAGGTGTGGCCGCACAGCGACTTCCCGCTCATCGAGGTCGGCACGATGACCCTGAACCGCAACCCGGAGAACTTCTTCGCCGAGATCGAGCAGTCGGCGTTCGAGCCGTCGGCCACGGTGCCCGGCATCGGCTTCTCCCCCGACAAGATGCTCCTGGGTCGGGCCTTCGCCTACGCCGACACCCACCGCTACCGGATCGGGACCAACTACCACCAGCTGCCGGTGAACCAGGCCAAGGGGGTCAAGGACAAGAACACCTACACGTTCGACGGGGCCATGGCCTACGAGCACACGGGCAACGCGCCCGTCTACGCCCCGAACTCCATGGGCCGCGGCTACGCCGACCAGGTCGGCGAGGTCGAGGACGGCTGGGAGGCCGACGGCGCCATGGTCCGTCAGGCCTACGCCCTGCGCCCTGACGACGACGACTGGAGCCAGGCCGGCGCCCTCGTCCGCGACGTCTGGACGCAGGAGCAGCGCGACAACTTCGTCGAGACGGTCGCCGGTCACCTGCTCGGCGGGGTCAAGAGCCCGGTGCTCGAGCGGGCCTTCGACTACTGGAAGAACGTCGACTCCGACACGGGCAAGAAGATCGAGGAGGCCGTGCGCGCCGGGCAGGGCGGGGCCAACCCCGGTGGCGACGCCGACGACGCGAAGGTCGTCACCGAGCCGCTGGTCGAGCCCGCGCAGCAGGCCCGCAGCTGACCTCGACCCACTCGCGACTGTGCCGTGCCCCACCTGGTGGGGCACGGCACAGCCGCGTCGGGACGCGCCAGGTCGTGAGGGACTGCGTCGGCGGGTGGTGCCGTGGCGACTCCTCAGCCGGCGAGGACGGCGACCGCGTGGATGACCAGGCCGACCAGGCCACCGACGATCGTGCCGTTGATGCGGATGAACTGCAGGTCGCGGCCCACGAAGAGCTCGACCCTGCGGGCGGTCTCCCGCCCGTCCCACCGGTTGATGGTGGAGGAGATGACGTCGGTGAGCTCCTTGCCGTAGCGGTCGACGGCGAAGACGGCGAGGTCGGCCAGGTAGTGGTCGAGGCGGTCTCGCAGGGCCTCGTCCTCCGTGAGCTGGGTGGCCGCGCGGAGGACCTCCTGCCGGGCTCGCGTGCGCAGGGGGCCGTCGGGCTCCGCGAGGGCGGCGACCAGCGCGGAGCGGAACGCACGCCAGAGCGAGAGCGCGGTCTCGAGCAGCTGCGGGTGGTCGAGGACGCGCAGCTTGAGCCGCTCGGCCCGCTCCATGGTCTCCTCGTCGTGGAGGAGGTCGTGCGAGAGCTGGGTCAGCAGGTCGTCGAGGGCGAGGCGGGCGTGATGGGCAGGGTCGTCACGGATGTCGACCAGCCAGCGCAGCGCCTCGGCGTGGGCCCGGTTGATGACGAAGTCGTTGACCATCTGGGGCACCCAGGTGGGGGCCCGCTCCTGCAGGATCTGCCCGAACGTCTCCCGGTTGAGGGAGAGCCACCGGTAGGCCTCGCCCAGGCCGAGGTCGACCAACCCGTAGTGGGCCTTGTCGGCCACCACCTCGGCGAGCAGGCTGCCCGCGATCGGGCTGACCGGCTCCTCGCGCAGCCGGGGGAGCACGGCCTCCTGCACGAGCTCGGACACCGACTCGTCCTTCAGGCGGTGCAGACCGGAGGTGAGGACCCCTGCGGCCTCGTCGACGGCACGACGCGCGTTGGCCGGCACCAGGAGCCAGCGCGCGACCCGCGCCGTCACCCGGGCCGAGAGGACCCGGTCGCGGATGATCTCCTCGCGCAGGAAGTTCTCCCCCATGAAGTCCTGGAGGCTGCGCGCGAGCATGTCCTTGCGCTTGGGGATGATGGCGGTGTGCGGGATGGGCAGGCCCAGCGGGTGGCGGAAGAGCGCGGTCACGGCGAACCAGTCGGCCATGGCGCCGATCATCGAGGCCTCGGCCCCGGTGTGCACGAACCCCAGGAACGAGGCCGGCTCCGCGTGCAGCGTGAAGGCGAAGACCACGGCCGCCGCCACCAGCAGCCCGAGGGCGACGAGCCGCATCTGGCGCAGACCCCGAGCCCGCTCGGCGTCGGCGACGGGGTCGGACGCGATGGCCAGACCGGGGCTCGAGCCTCCTGCGCTGCTCGGGCTCACGTGCTCTCCTGTCGGCTCACCTGGTCGTCGCGGGGCCGTCGGCACCACCGGCCCCAAAACTATCCGAGGCCGGTCGGTCAACGCGCCACCAGGCGATAGCGTGCCCGAGGTGACGATCTACCACCTGGCCGACCCTGCTGAGTGGGCCGAGGCCCAGCAGTCCGGGGAGTACACCCGCTCGACCCGAGGGCGCTCGCTGGAGGAGGAGGGCTTCATCCACTGCAGCGACGAGCGGCAGTGGCCCGTCGTGCGCCGCAGCTTCTACGGCGACGTCACGACCCCGCTGCTGCTCCTCGAGGTCGACGAGTCCAGGCTGACGAGCCCGGTGGTGCACGAGGTCGGGAACCCGGCCACCGGTGAGGTCTTCGCCCACATCTACGGGCCCCTCGACCTGTCGGCCGTCGTCGGCACGACCGAGCTGCCCCCTCCGCACGCCTGACGAGGGTCGTCGTCGACCCGAAGGGTGGGAGCAACCCGCCGAGTGGCCCGGACCGGCAGGGTCAGAGCCCCTCCGTGACCGGGTACGGGGGCAGCTCCGCCGCCACTCGGGCGGCCAGCTCGCCCAGCAGGGCAGAGGCGTTCGCCTGCGCCAGCTCCTGGTCGGGCTCGATCTCGAGCAGGGCGTGGGCCTCGCGGATGCCGACGCCCACCAGCTGCTCCGTCGTCACCTCGAGACGGCCTACCAACGCGACGACGGGGACGCCGAGAGCGCCGGCCGCGGCCGCCACCCCCACCGGGGTCTTGCCGTGCAGGCTCTGGCGGTCGAGGGATCCCTCTCCCGTGATGACCAGGGCCGCGTCGCTGGCTGCGGCGTCGAAACCCACGATGCCGAGCATGAGGGCGATCCCCGACGTCACGCGGGCGCCGAGGAAGGCGATGGCCCCGGCGCCCGTCCCGCCCGCGGCGCCGCCGCCCGGGGTGTCGGCGACCACGACGCCGAGGTCGCGGGCGACGACGTCGGCCAGGCGCGTCAGGGCCGCCTCCAGCACCTGCACGTCGGACGGTGTCGCGCCCTTCTGCGGGCCGTAGACAGCCGCCGCGCCGTGCTCTCCCAGCAGCGGGTTCTCGACGTCCGAGGCGAGCACCACCGTCGTCGACCCCAGCCGTGGGTCGAGCTGGTCGACGTCGATGCGCGCCAGTCGCGACAGGGCAGCGCCCCCACGAGGGAGCGGCTCGCCCTCCTCGTCGAGGAAGCGCACCCCCAGGGCCTGCGCCATCCCCGCCCCGCCATCGGTGCAGGCGCTGCCCCCGACCCCCAGCACCACGTCGGTCGCGCCGAGGTCGAGGGCCGCGAGCAGCAGCTGCCCCGTCCCGAACGACGAGGCGGTCAGGGGCGCCGGGCGGCCTCCCGTCAACCGGCGCAGCCCCGACGCCTCGGCCATCTCGACGACCGCCGAGCTCCCCCGGACGGCGAGGACCGCGCGCACGGGGTCCCCGGTCGGGTTCTCGACGGTGACGGTCTCGGCGCGGTAGCCCGCGCTCACCGCCGCCTCGACCGTTCCCTCCCCTCCGTCCGCGACCGGGAGCCGGACGACCTCGACGTCGGGACGGACCCGGGTCACGCCGGCCGCAATGGCGTCCGCCGCCTGCACCGCGGTCAGGCTGCCCTTGAACTTGTCCGGCGCGATGACCACTTTCACGCGGTGACCCCCGATCCGTCGCTCGGACCCGGCCCCAGGCGCCATCACGGGAGCACCCAGCCCAGCACGGAGCGCGATCGCGGCTCGAGGCGGAGAGTGACGGTGCTGGGGGCACCCGCCGGCGGCACCGGATGGACATCGGTCTGGCTGGTGGCCACGCTGCCCATCCCATCTTCCGACAGAGGGAACCCACTGTTGCCGCTCGGCTGGACGGTACCAGCCGTCCTCGGCGGCTGCGCGCCGATCCGATGACGCTGGTCGCCGTAGGCTTCGTCCGTGCTGTCCGACCCGTCCTCGCCACCTGCGCCGCTGGTGCTCGTCGTCGAGGACGACCCGTCGATCGCGACGATGATCACGCTCCAGCTCGAGCTGTCCGGCTACCGGGCGCACGTCGAGCGGGACGGGGCGGCGGGGCTGGAGGCGGTGCGCACCCGGCGACCCGCCGTGGTCCTGCTCGACATCGGCCTGCCCGGCCTCGACGGCATCGCGGTCTGTCGGGCCCTCCGGGCCGAGGACGACTGGACACCCATCCTCTTCGTCACGGCCCGCGACGACGAGGTCGACCGGGTGGTCGGGCTGGAGCTCGGCGCCGACGACTACATCACGAAGCCCTTCTCGCCGCGCGAGGTCATCGCCCGGATCGGCAGCATCCTGCGCCGGGGTGCCCTCACCGCCCGTGACCGCCCGGCCGACGAGGGGCTGGTCCTCGGGGCGGTGCGGATGCTCCCCGACGAGCGACGGGTGACGGTGCGTGAACGCGACATCACGCTTACGGCCACGGAGTTCGACCTGCTCGCCCACCTCATGGCCACCCCGGCGCGGGTCTGGACGCGAGAGCAGCTGCTCGAGCAGGTCTGGGGCTACGACACCCCGTCCGGTCGACGCACCGTGGACGTGCACGTCGCGCAGGTGCGCGCCAAGCTCGGCGCGGACGACGTCATCCGCACCGTGCGTGGGGTGGGCTACTCGGCGCAGACGCCACACCCCGCCCCGGCGCGAGAGCCGACCTGAGCGTGGCGTCCCTCACGGCCGGCACCGATCACGTCGGCCGCACCAGCCTGGCCGCGCGCATCGCTGCCCTCGCGGTGGGCGTGGCCCTGCTCACCTCCCTCGTCGGGGGGGTCATCAGCGTCAACCTCCTGCAGCGGGCCAGCGAGCAGACCGCCCGCGGGGCCCTCGCCGCGATCGCCGACGAGGCCGAGGCGACCGCCGCGACCGGCGCCAACGCCGAAGCGGGTCAGGCCCGGGCCCGCCGGGCCCTGCAGTCGATCAACATCCAGATCGCGGTCGTGCGGGGCACCCCGTCGGGAGGTCACGTGCTCGTCGGTGACACCCTGGCCAGGCGATCCCTCACCCCCGCCCAGGTGCAGTCACTGGCGGGGGGGACCTCGCTCACGCTCCGGCTCGACCGCGACGACGGGATCGTCCTGGTGGAGGCCCGACCGACCGATGCCGGAGGCCTGGTCCTGGCGCAGCGGCGAGGTGACGCGACCGCCCTGAGCAGGGCCGCCCTCACCCAGCTCACCTGGTCGCTGGTCGTCACCGGCCTGGTCGCCGCCGGGCTCGCCCTGCTCGTCGCGTGGCGGCTGGCCCTGCCCCTGCGGCGCACGGTCGACGCGGCGCGAGCCCTCGCCGCCGGACGACGCGACGTCGCCGTTCCCGAGACCGGGCCCCGCGAGGTCGCGGAGGTGGCCGGTTCGGTCAACCACCTGGCCGCGGCGCTCTCGCACTCGGAGGCCCGCCAGCGCGAGTTCCTCCTGTCGGTCTCGCACGACCTGCGCACCCCGCTCACGGCGGTGACGGGCTACGCCGAGTCGCTGGCCGACGGGGTCGTCCCTCCAGAGCGGCTGACCGAGGTGGGCCGGGTCATCGGCGCCGAGGCCGCTCGGCTGGAGCGACTCGTCGCCGACCTGCTCGACCTCGCCCGCCTGGATGCGAGGGAGATGAGCATCCACCTCGTGCCCCTCGACCTCGTCGTCCTCGCCGAGGAGACCGCCCGGGTGTGGCACGAGCGCTGCGCGGGGCAGGGGGTCCCGTTCAGCTTCGAGAGGTACGCCCAGACCGTGCCCGTCGTCGCCGACCCCCAACGGTTGCGCCAGGCCCTCGACGGCCTGCTCGAGAACGCCCTACGCGTCACCCCCGCCGGGCGTCCGATCGTCGTCTCCGTCGGCACGACCACCGCGAACGCCCCCGCAGCGGCGGGGGTGGGAGCGCCCGGGCAGGTATGGGGTGTCCTCGACGTGCGTGACGGGGGCCCCGGCCTCACCGACGACGACCTGCCCGTCGCGTTCGAGCGCTCGGTCCTCTTCGAGCGGTACAGGGGCGTCCGTCAGGTGGGCACCGGTCTGGGCCTGGCCATCGTCGCGCGGATCGTCTCGCGGCTGGGAGGTGTCGTCGACGCCGGTCACTCACCGGAGGGCGGGGCGAGGTTCACCCTGTCGCTCCCCCTCGCACGAACTGACCAGACCAACACCGTCCCCTGACCGTCCTCGAACACTTCGGGGTGATGCTCTTTGTATGACGACCTCGACCGACTGGGCGACCACGGCCCGGCTGCTGCGCCGCACCGGCTTCGGCGCGACGGGCGGCGAGATCGACGCCGCCGTGAAGATCGGCGCCGGCGCGTGGCTCGACGCCGCCCTCGCCGCTGAACCGGGCGCCGACCCCGGCACGAAGGCCACCCCACCTCCGACCCCGGACCCCGTGCCCGAGGGCGGGAAGGACAGGGCGCAGCAGCAGCGTCAGGCCCGCAACGAGGTGGTGCGCCGCAACCGGGCGGCCGTGACCCAGTGGTGGCTGCGCCGGATGGCCGCCACCGGGCAGCCGCTGGTCGAGAAGCTGACCTTCGGGTGGCACGACCACTTCGCGACCAACATCCACAAGGTCGACGCCGACCTCATGCTCGCGCAGAACGACACCCTGCGCCGACTCGGCCGCGGCTCCTTCACCGCGCTCGCCCGGGCCATGGTCGTCGACCCCGCCCTGCTCGTGTGGCTCGACGGCCAGAAGAACACTGCGAAGGCCCCCAACGAGAACTTCTCGCGGGAGTTCATGGAGCTCTTCACCCTCGGGCACGGCAGCGGCTACACCGAGCAGGACGTGCGCGAGGCGGCTCGCGCCCTCACTGGCTGGACCATTGGTGCCGACAAGTTGGCCCACCTGAAGGACGGCCGCCACGACGCGGGGAGCAAGACCGTCCTGGGGCGCACCGGCGACCTCGGGGCCGAGGGGTTCGTCGACGCCGTCCTCGCCCAACCGGCGTCGGCGCGCTTCGTCGCCACCCGGTGGTGGCAGCAGCTGGTCTCCCCCGTGGCCCCGACGGCCGCTCAGCTCTCGTCCGTGACGTCTGCATACGGGCCGGGGCGTGACCTGTGGGCGATGTTCCACACGATGCTGAGCGACCCGGCGATGGCGGCGAGCGCCGGCTCGGTCGTCGTCTCACCCGTCGAGTGGGCCGTTGGCGCCGTCCGGGCGCTGAAGGTGCCCCTCTCCGACGAGAAGCAGGCGGCGGCGCTGGTCTCCAGCCTGAACGCGCTGGGTCAGGTGCCGTTCGCTCCCCCGAACGTGTCGGGCTGGCCCGGGGGTCAGGCGTGGCTGTCGACCGCCGCCGCCCAGACCCGCCTGCGGGCGGCGACGCGACTGGCCGGTGTCGGTGACCTCGACGTCATCTCCGCCACCGCACAGGGCTCGCGCATCGAGGCCGTGGCGCACCTGCTCGGCATCCCTTTCCTGTCCGACCGCAGCGTCGTCGCGTTGCGGACCGTCTCCAGCGACCCCGCCAAGCTCGTGGCGGCCGCGCTGGTCAGCCCCGAGTACCTGGTGAACTGATGGCGAACCTCCCCCGTCTCGACCCGAAGAAGCCCCTCGACGGCCTCACCCGACGCACCCTCTTGCGTGCCTCCTGTGGTCTCGCGGCCACCGGCGTGCTCGCCGGGGCGGCGAAGGTGACGTGGGACGACGTGGTCCACCGGGCCGCCACCGACCCGCTGGCCTCGGGCTCCTCGGTGCTCGTGCTCGTGACGATGTACGGCGGGAACGACGGGCTGAACACCGTCATCCCCTACGCCGACCCGGCCTACCACGACTCCCGCCCCGACCTCGCCTACGGCGCCGGCGAGGTGATCCAACTCGACGACACCCTCGGCCTCAACCCCGGGCTGACCGGGCTCGGGTCGCTCTGGAAGGACAAGCAGCTCGCCGTGGTGCGCGGGGTGGGCTACCCGAAGCCCGACCACAGCCACTTCCGGTCGATGGACATCTGGCAGACGGCCTCTCCGGACACGCCGGTCAGCACCGGCTGGGTGGGGCGGTGGCTCGACACCGCCGGCGACGACCCCCTGCTCGCCCTCAACATCGGTGACGTGCTGCCGCCGCTCGCGATCGGCACCAACGCCACCGCCGCAGCGCTCTCGGTGGACGCGGCACCGAAGGGGTCGGGGCGCGGCGCCATCCTCGGGCACTTCGCGGCGAGCGACCCCAAGGACTCCGCCGCGGCGCGCCAGGTGGTCGAGTCCTACGCCGCGGTCCAGAAGGTGGCGACGACCTTCGCCCCGGTCGTCGACGCCACCGGCGCAGCCGGTGCCGGTGGGGCCGCCGCGGGCTCGAAGGCCAAGGGCGCCGACGCCCTCGCCCAGCAGCTCGACCTCGTGGCCCGCTGCATCAAGATGGGGGCGCCGACCCGGGTCTACACCGTCTCGCTCAGCGGGTTCGACACGCACGCCGACGAGAAGGGCACCCAGACGACGCAGCTGACCCTCGTCGACAAGGCGCTCGCGGACTTCCGCACGGCCCTCGGCAGCGACCCCCGCGCCAAGGACGTGGTGACCATGGCCTACTCGGAGTTCGGTCGACGCGTGAAGGCCAACGCGTCGCAGGGCACCGACCACGGCACCGCCGGCCCGGTGCTCGTGATGGGCCAGGGGGTCAGGGGCGGCTTCTACGGCGACCAGCCCTCACTCACCGACCTCGACAACGGCGACCTCAAGGTGACCACCGACTTCCGGTCCGTCTACGCCGACGTGCTCCGGTCGGTGCTGGGAGCCGACCCTTCCCGCGTGCTCGGCAGCGAACGGACCCCGCTCGGCCTGTTCACCTAGCCGACGAGGCGCGATTCGCCGCTCGCAAGCGGGGATGGCGAGGTGGTGTGACGTGCCTGCGAGCGTAGCTCGATGAAGTCCTCAGGTGCGGGCGACCACGGCCGATGCGTCACATCAGTGGCCCTGTCGGACAGCGCCTTGTCCTTCGGAGGTGTATACGGTGACGGTGGTGGCCCCGGCCGGGATCCCGGTGCTGGACCTCGTGCGCTCCGGTGGTATCCGGTCGGTGTACCAGCCGATCGTCGACCTCGACACCGGTGCCACGGTGGCCTTCGAGGCGCTGGCGCGGGGCCCGCGCGACCACCCGCTGGAGACCCCGGACCTGATGTTCGGTGCTGCCCGCGCGCAGGGGTGCGTGGGAGAGCTGGACGAGGCCTGCCGATGGTCCGCGATCAACGGTGCGGTCCTCGGCGGCCTGCACACCCCGTGGACCCTCTTCGTCAACGTCGAACCCTCGGCGATCAACTGGACGATGACGCAGGTGGAGGCCACCAGCGAGCGGGCGCAGCGACGCCGTCGGGTCCTTCGAGACCTGCCGCTCGTGGTGGAGATCACCGAGCGCGACCTGCTGGTGAACGCTCCCGCGCTACTGCGCTACGTCGACCAGGTCCGCTCCTGGGGTTTCGGCATCGCCCTGGACGACGTGGGGGTCGAGCGGGCGTCGTTGGCGCTGCTGCCCCTGCTGCGCCCGGATGTGATCAAGCTCGACCTGAGCCTCGTGCAGCAGCGGCCCACCGGCGACATCGCGGAGATCGTCTCGGCGGTCAACGCCGAAGCGGAGCGATCGGGTGCGCTCGTCCTCGCCGAAGGCATCGAGACCTCGCAGCACCTGGAGTTCGCCCGTGGTCTGGGGGCCCGGCTGGGCCAGGGCTGGCTGCTCGGGCGACCAGGCCCACTGCCCGACCTGTCGGCCCTGCCCGCTCCGGCACCGGGCGCGGTCCCCGTCAGGAACCGCACCGGTTTCGTCCTCGACGGCTCCCCGTTCGCGGTTGCAGCCGCCCACAGCACCCCACGCACTGCGCGTAAGCACCTGCTCATGGAGTTCAGCAAGCACCTCGAACGCGAAGGCCTGCGCCTGGGGTCCAACGCTGTCGTCGTCGCCTCCTTTCAGCACGTCAGCTGCTTCACCCCCTCGACCGCGCGCACCTACCAGCGCCTGGCCGACCGCGCGGCCTTCGCCGCCATCCTCGGAGAAGGCGTGCCCCCCCGCCCGCTGCCCGGACTACGGGGCGGCTGCCTCGCAGCCACCGACCCCCTGGTCGGCGAGTGGGACATCGCGGTCATCGGCCCTCATTTCGGGGCCGCTTTGGTCTCCCGCGACCTGGGTGACGGCGGACCGGAAGAGACACGGCGCTTCGACTACGTGCTGACCCACGACCGCGACATCGCCGTCGCCGTCGCGGCCACCCTCATGTCACACATCACCGGCTGAGCCCGGCCCGGCCCTGCCTGCAGACCAGAACCCTGTCGCGCGCGCTGCGGCGGCTCTTCTGGCACCCACCCACGGGGGGAACACCTGCACCGTGCTCCTCGGCGTACGAAGCCGCCGTCTTCGGCCACTGGGCGGCTGGTGGCTGCCGTCCGGGTTCCCGATTGGCGACGGGCCTGGGCGACGCCGTCTACGTCGTCAACGACTCGTTGGTTCACGTCTCGCCCTTTCCCCCGGGGGGAGACGCACCGTCAGCTTGTTGCTCTGGACGTGACCGGATGCCGCCGTACGGAGCGAGCTTCGGGCACGTCCGGAGCAACAAGCGGACGTGTGGAGGGGCGGGGCGAGTCGGGAGGGTCAGGCCGTGGGGGCGGGTTCGAGGGCGAAGGCCAGGCCGTCGACACGGGCCCGCAGCTCGCCGTCGGTGGCGAGACGCTCCCCGACCCGGGTGGCGAGGGCCTGGACGGCTGGCTGGTCGAGGCCGGGGCGGAGGGCGAGGACGACACGGAGCACCCCCTCACCGGGTGGCGTGCCGTCTTCGAGCCGGGTGGTGACGACCGCCTCCTCCTGCGCGACGGCAGCCGCGACGGCCCGCTCGACGAACGGGTCGCGCGGGGCCGGGAGCCACGTCGCGTTCTGGGCGAGAGCCCAGAGCATGCTCGGTCGCAGCTCGGTCGGCGTCTCGCTCGCGACGTCGACGACGAGCACGTCACAGCCTTCGGCCACTGCGGCCTGTGCGGCACGAGCAGCGGGTACGGGGACCGGGCGGGCCGACGGGTCCCACGCGGCGAGGGCGGCGGTGGAGGTGAAGACCGGCAGCGCCCGGCGACCATCTGGCCCCACGATGGTGACCACCGCCAGGTCGGTCGTCTTCTCGACGAGCAGGCCGGCGGCGCCGGTCTCCGTCTCGCCGGGAGCCGCGACGACCGGCACGATCCAGCGGGCGGCGCGAACCGCCCCGAAGAGCGCCTGGTCGGCGTCGGACGACGGGTCGGCCCGGCGGGCGGCGAGCGCCGACAACAGGGCGCCGTCGGGCGAGCCGTCGTCACTCTCGAAACCGGTGGGGGTGAGGTCGCGACCGCTCCAGGGCAGCCCGGAGCTGTCGGCTCCGCCCGGCCCGCCGGGTCGGCTCATCCCGGGCCCGCCTGGTCGGTCCGGCCGGTCCCATCGGTCTGAGCGGTGTGAGCGGTCGGGTCGGTCGGGTCGGTCGGGTCGGTCGGGTCGGTCGGGTCGGTCGGGTCGGTCGGGTCGGTCGGGTCGGTCGGGTCGGTCGGGTCGGTCCGGCCGGTCTTGTCGGTACCGGTCCGGTCGGGCGAGAGGGACTCGGCGCCGACGACCGCCTCGACCTCGATCTCGACGCGCATGTCGGGGTGCAGCAGGCCGGCGACGACGAGCATGGTGGCCGCCGGCCGCACCTGCCCGAACAGCTCACCGTGCGTGCGCCCGATGACCTCGCAGTCGCGGCGGTGGGTGACGTAGAGGCGGGTGCGGACGACGTCGTGCAGGGTGCCCCCGAGCTCGGCCATCGCGGTCAGGGCCGTCTCCGTGGCCAGCCGCAGCTGGGCAGCAGGATCGGTCGGTGCCTTCACCACGCCGTCCCGGGTCGAGGTGCAGCCCGAGACGATGATGCGACTCCCCACCCGCACGGCGCGCGAGTAGCCGAAGGCCTCCTCCCACGCGCCTCCGGAGTCGACGCGACCCACGCTCACGGGCGCCCGGCGACGTCGAGGGCGTCGGGCAGGGTGAACCCGCCGCGGTAGAGGGCCGAGCCGACGATGGCGCCCTCGACCCCGTGAACCACCAGCTCGCGCAGGGCCCGCAGGTCGTCGAGGGTGGAGACTCCCCCGGACGCGACCACCGGCCGGTCGGTGAACGCGCAGACCTGCTCGAGCAGCTCGAGGTTGGGGCCCGCCAGCATGCCGTCCTTGCGCACGTCGGTGACGACGTAGCGAGCGCAGCCCTCGTCGTCGAGCCGCTCTAGGGTCTCCCACAGGTCACCGCCGTCCTGCGTCCAGCCACGAGCCGCCAGCGTGGTGCCGCGCACGTCGAGCCCGACCGCGATCCGGTCACCGTGCGTGGCGATCGCCCTGGCTGTCCACTCGGGGTGCTCGAGGGCCGCCGTACCGAGGTTGACCCGTCGGCAGCGGGTGGCCAGGGCCGTCGTCAGCGTCTCCTCGTCGCGGATCCCCCCGGAGAGCTCGACCTGGATGTCGAGTCGCCCGACGATGGCGTCGATGACCTCGCGGTTGTTGCCCCGGCCGAAGGCGGCGTCGAGGTCGACGAGGTGCAGCCACTCGGCGCCCTGCTCCTGCCAGGCCAGGGCGGCGGCGAGCGGCTCGCCGAACTCGCCGCCGGAGCCCGCGACTCCCTGCACCAGCTGGACCGCTCGGCCGCCGGCGACGTCGACGGCGGGCAGCAGCTCGAGCCGGGCGGCGGGGGCTCCGGTCGACGAGGAGGCGGTCGGGCTGGGCTGGGTCACGGCGGGTGCGTCTCCTGCTGGTGAGGGTGGGTGGGACGGACGGGGCGGGCGGGTTAAACGCGCTAGAGGGAGCGCACCCAGTTCTCGAGCAGGTGGGCGCCGGCGTCGCCGGACTTCTCGGGGTGGAACTGGGTGGCCGTGAGCGGGCCGTTCTCGACCGCGGCCACGAAGGGGCCCCCGTGGTCGGACCACGTGACGACCGGGGCGACGACGGCGAACGAGCCCTCGGGGTGCAGGGTCCAGTCCTGGGCGGCGTAGGAGTGCACGAAGTAGAAGCGCTCGTGCTCGACCCCGGCGAAGAGCTGCGAGCCAGAGCCGGCCTCCACCGTGGACCAGCCCATGTGCGGCACGACCGGGGCCGAGAGACGGTCGACCGTGCCGGGCCACTGGCCGAGCCCCTCCTGGGGGGTGGCGGCCGGCTCGCTGGAGCCGTCGAACATCACCTGCATGCCGACGCAGACCCCGAGCACCGGGCGGCTGCCGGAGAGCCGGACGTCGATGATGCGGGGGCCGTCGGCGGCGCGGAGGCCGGCCAGGCAGGCGTGGAAGTTGCCCACGCCGGGGACGAAGAGACCGTCGGCCGCCAGCGCCTGCGCCCGGTCTGCGGTGAGGACCACGCGGGCCCCCACCCGTTCGAGGGCGCGTACGGCGGAGTGCACGTTGCCGCTGCCGTAGTCGAGGACCACGACGGTGCGCGGCGACCCGCTCACGACGACCGGCCTTCCATCTCGGCGCGCCAGGACGCGTCGTCGCTGACCATCCGCCCGAAGGCGGCGACCCCCTTGCCGGAGGCCCGCACCACCTGGGAGTCGGGCCGCCACGGGCCGTCGGCAGGAGCGCCCAGCAGGTCTCCACCCGGCAGGTGGAGCGCCCCGAGCAGCCCCCGCAGCACCTCGAGGGGGCTGCCGACCGCGTCGTGCACGATGTCGGCCACCGCCGCGAGGGCATCCGGCTCGTCGACCTCGGCCAGGTGCACCAGGGCCGAGAGGCGCAGGGTCGGGAGGCCCCCGGGGGGCACGAGCCCGGTGCCGGGGCGCCACGCCACCCATCGCTGCACGGCGCGCCAACCGCCCGGGGTGGCCGTCAGGAGCGCCTGGTCGTGCACGACCGTCGCGCCGAAGCAGGGGCGCAGGGCGCGGGGGACGGGTCGGCCGAGCAGGAGGCCGACCGGGTCGTCGTACGGCGCCGCCAGGTCGCTGGTCGCCGCCACCGGCACCAGGCCGCACCAGCCGCGTTCGAGGGGGACCACCCGCAGCGACACCAGTCCCTTGGCCGCCCAGGTGGTCACGGCGTCGGGGCCACCGCGCACGAGCAGGAGCCCCACCGGGGGGGCCGTGCGGCGGGTCGACCCGGAGGGGGTCGTCAGGGCGTCGGACATGGCGCCCGCACCGCTAGAGGCTGCCCTTGGCACTGGGGATGCCGGTGACCCGGGGGTCGCGCTCGACGGCGGCCCGCAGGGCCCGGGCGAAGGCCTTGAACTGCGCCTCGACGATGTGGTGCGGGTCGCGGCCCGACAGGACGCGCACGTGCAGGCAGATCGCCGCGTGGTGGACGAGGCTCTCGAAGACGTGACGGGTCATCGAGCCGGTGAAGTGGCCGCCGATGAGGTGGTACTGCTGGCCGTCGGGCTCACCCTCGTGCACGAGGTAGGGCCGGCCGGAGACGTCGACGACGGCCTGCACGAGGCACTCGTCGAGCGGCACGGTGGCATCGCCGAAGCGGCTGATGCCACGCTTGTCGCCCAAAGCCTCGCGCAGCGCCTCGCCGAGCACGATGGCGACGTCCTCGACCGTGTGGTGCGCGTCGACCTCCACGTCGCCCGTCGCCTTGACGGTGAGGTCGAGCAGGGAGTGCTTGGCCAGCGACCGCAGCATGTGGTCGTAGAACGGCACCCCCGTGGAGATGTCGGACTCCCCCGTGCCGTCGAGATCGAGGGTGAGCTCGACCGACGACTCGCTGGTCGTGCGGCGGATCGTCGCGGTGCGGGCGCCGGTCACGGGTGGGGCTCCTGAGGCAGGGTGGGCGAGCCGGTGGGGCTCGGGTCGGCGGCGGGGGTGGGCCGCCGGTGGGAGTCTGGCAGATCGGCCACGGCGGCGAGGAACGCGTCGGTCTCGGCGGGTGTGCCGGCGGTCACCCGCAGGTAGCCCGCGAGTCCGACGTCGCGCACCAGCACGCCGTGCTCGAGCAGCGTCTGCCAGGTGGTCGGGGCGTCGGCGAGCCCGCCGAAGAGCACGAAGTTGGCGTCGCTCGGCACGGGTGGGTAGCCCAGGGCGCCCAGCTCGGCCACGATGCGGTCGCGCTGCTCCTTGATCGCCTCGACGGTGCGCAACAGGCTCTCGTGGTGGGCGAGGGCTGCGAGCGCGACCGCCTGGGTCGGGTCGGACAGGTGGTAGGGCAGGCGCACCAGGCGCAGCGCGTCGAGCAGCTCGGGGGCACCGGCGAGGTAGCCCAGCCGGGCCCCGGCCAGCGCGAAGGCCTTGCTCATGGTGCGGGTCACGACGAGCAGGGGGTGGTCGGCGAGCAGGCTGACCGCGCTCGGGGTGCCGGGCCGGGCGAACTCCGCGTAGGCCTCGTCGACGACGACCAGCGACCGCGGCGCCGCGTCGAGCACGGCCTTGACGACGTCGAGATCGAGCGCCGTCCCGGTGGGGTTGTTGGGAGAGCAGAGGAAGACCAGGTGCGGCTGGTGGGCCCGCACCTGGTCGGCGGCCGACTCGGCGGTGAGGTCGAACGTGCCCGACGGCGCGCCCCGCATCCCGTCGACCCACGTCGTGCCCATGGTGCGCACGATGTTGGGGTGCATGGAGTATGCCGGGGTGAACCCCAGCGCGATGCGGCCGACCCCACCGAAGGCCTGGACGAGGTGCTGGAGCACCTCGTTGGACCCGTTGGCCGCCCAGAGCTGGTCGACGGTGAGCGGCACACCGGTCTGGTCGGTGAGGTAGCTCGCGAGCGCACTACGCAGGGAGAAGAACTCGCGGTCGGGGTAGCGGTTGAGGTGGACCGCGACATCGGTCACCGCCGCGGTGATGGCCGCGACGACGTCGGGGGGCACGTCGTACGAGTTCTCGTTGGTGTTGAGGCGGACCGCGACGTCGAGCTGCGGGGCGCCGTACGCGGTCTGCCCGCGCAGGTCGTCACGCAGCAGGGCCGAGACGAGGTCGGCGGCCGACGACTGCGTCGTCGCGCTCACCGGCCCACTCGGCTCACGGGGCTCGCGGGGCTCACGGGGTCAAGGTGGTGGACGGGTCGGGGACCCGGTCGCCGAACCGCGCGGTGACGGCCTCGCCGTGGGCCGGGAGGTCCTCGGACTGCGCCAGGGTCACGACGTGATGGGCGACGTCGCGCAGGGCGGCCTCGTCGTAGGTGACGACGTGGATGCCGCGCAGGAAGGACTGCACGGACAGGCCGCTGCTGTGGCAGGCGCAGCCGGCGGTCGGCAGCACGTGGTTGGAGCCGGCACAGTAGTCGCCGAGGCTCACCGGTGCGAAGGCACCGACGAAGACGGCTCCGCCGTTGCGCACCCGGGCGGCGACCGCCGGGGCGTCGCGGGTCTGGATCTCGAGGTGCTCGGCGGCGTAGGCGTTGACGACGGCCAGCCCGGCCTCGAGGTCGTCGACGAGGACCAGGCGCGATTGGCGCCCACCGAGGGCCGTCGTCACCCGCTCGCTGTGCTTGGTGTCGGCCACCCGCCGCGTGAGGGCCTCCTCGACCGCGTCGACGAGGGCCTCGCTGTCGGTGACGAGCACCGCGGCGGCGAGGGGGTCGTGCTCGGCCTGGCTGATGAGGTCGGCCGCGACGTACTCGGGGTCGGCGCTGTCGTCGGCGAGGACGGCGATCTCGGTGGGGCCGGCTTCGGCGTCGATGCCGATGAGGCCCTTGAGCAGCCGCTTGGCCGCCGTGACGTAGATGTTACCGGGGCCCGTGACCAGCGAGACCGGCTCGCAGACGACCGGGTCGCCACCTTCGGTGGTCTCGGTGGGGTCGGTGAACCCGTAGGCGAACATGGCGATCGCCTGGGCGCCACCCACCGCGTAGACCTCGTCGACGCCGAGCAGGGCGCAGGTGGCCAGGATGGTGGGGTTGGGGTAGCCGGCGAAGACGCCGACGTTCTCCTTCTGCGGCGGGCTGGTCACCGCGAGGGAGGGCACCAGCGCGAGCTGGGCCGGCACGACGTTCATCACGACGCTGCTGGGGTAGACCGCGAGGCCGCCCGGCACGTAGAGCCCGACGCGGTCGACGGGCACCCAGCGCTCGGTGACAGTGCCACCGTCGACGACCTGGGTGGTGGTGTCGGTGCGGCGCTGGTCGGCGTGGACCATCCGGGCCCGACGGATCGACTCCTCGAGCGCCGCGCGCAGGTCGGGGTCGAGCTGGTCGAGGGCGGCCTGCAGCACGGTCGCGGGCACGCGCAGGTGCTGCGGGCGCACGCCGTCGAAGCGCTCACCGAGGTCGCGGAGCGCGTCGGCGCCGCGATGACGCACGTCCTCGACGAGAGGCCGCACCTGCGAGAGGGCGGCCTCGACGTCGAACTCGGCACGGGGCAGGGCCTGCCGCAGGGTGCTCACCGTCAGCGGCGCACCCCGCAGGTCGAGTCGGGACATCATGGGGCCAGTCTAGAGCGGGGTCGGGGGGCATCGACTGGGCGTCCCACCCACGGGTCGGGCCCATGACGTCGCGGGGTCAGACCCGTGGGCCATCAGGGGCGGCAGGGCCCGGTCCCCACCGTCACGTCCTGGGGCCGACAGCCGTGGGCGCGGCGCGAGGCCCGCCGTACGGTCCCCCGGCTGGCTCCCGTCGGCATGATTGTGGCATGACCACGCGCCGCGGGCTCTTCGTCGCCCCCTTCGACGCCCTGGCCGACCCGCGCGTGGTCGGCGACCTGGCTGCGGCAGCCGAGTCGGCCGGCTGGGACGGGTTCTTCGTCTGGGACCACCTGCTGTACGGCGAGCGGGTCACCGCGATCGCCGACGTCTGGACCTGTTGCGCGGCCGTCGCCATGCGGACCGAGCGGATGCTGTTCGGGCCGATGGTGACCCCGCTGGCGCGGCGACGACCACAGGTGCTGGCCCGGCAGGCAGCCAGCCTGGCGGTGCTCTCGGGTGGCCGGTTCGTCCTCGGCCTCGGGCTGGGCGACGACTGGGTCGGAGAGCTCAGTGCCTTCGGCGACGAACCAGACCCCCGGGTGCGCGGCCGGATGCTCGACGAGGGGCTCGAGGTCCTCACCGCCCTGCTGACCGGGAGCCAGGTCGACCACGAGGGAACCCACTACTCCGCCCGGGACGTCCGCTTCCGGCCCGCTCCCGCCGTGCCGATCTGGCTGGCTGGGCGCTCGGGCAACCGCGCGCCGCT
>JBBRNQ010000056.1:0-27253 GCA_038230235.1 Actinomycetales bacterium | reverse complement strand
TCCTCGCCACGCGTACCGGCAAGCGCTACGCGATGCCCGCCGTCTTCAGCCCTGAGTTCACCGACGGCTTCCCGGCGGTCATCGACCCCTACGGCCAGGTCGTCCTCACCGGTGCCGCGCGAGTGCCGGTGCTCGTGACCTGCCCGCTCTAGCGTCACCGAGGCGCTGCCGGCGACCGAACAGGTCGGGGCGGCGGACGCGCCTTGACATGATGGCGAGCATGTATGGAGATCCCGCTGCCGCCAGCCCTGCGGCCGCGGCCGAGGACCCCGACACGCAGACCCGCGCCCTGCTGGCTCACCTCGGCACCGCCATGATCGCGACCGGGCAGCCGGTGCAGGAGATCGAGGAGGAGCTCGCCGAGGTGGCCGTGTCCCTGGGCTACCCCGACTTCCAGACCGCCGTGGGCCCGACGGGTCTGGTCGTCACCCTGACCGAGGGAGGTCCCGCGACGCAGCGGTCGGCGCCCGCTGGTCTGCGCCTGCACCAGTCGGCGAGCGTCCGCCGCATCCGCTACCAGCTGGTGACGGGCGAGCTCGCGCCCATGGAGGCCCGCGAACAGCTGGTGGCGGTGGCCCGTCGTCCGGTCGGGCACCCGCTGTGGCTGGTCGCCCTGGCCTGGCCCGTGCTCGCCGTCGGTATCGCGCTGATCCTGCAACCCGGCTGGCCCAACGTCGTCGCGGCCGCAGTGGGGGCGGTGATCGTCTTCGCACTCGTCCAGCTGGCGGAGCGCCACCAGGTGGTGAAGGCGCTCCTGCCGACCCTCGCCGCGTTCGTCGTATCCCTTGTCGTCTTCGGCGCTGCCGGTGCGGGGCTGCTCGATGGTCCGCTGCGCACGGTCCTCCCGCCGCTGGCGGTCCTGCTCCCCGGCGCGCTCGTCGTCAACGGCATGTCGGAGCTTGCCGCGGGGCAGATGCAGGCGGGATCGGCCCGGCTCATCTACGGCTTCGTGCAGCTGGGCCTCTTCGCGCTCGGACTGCTCATGGCGACCACCCTGCTGCACGTGCCGTCCTCGACGGCAGCCAACCTCCGGGTCGACGACATCGGCTGGGTCGGTGCTCCCGTCGGTCTGGTGCTGATCGGGCTGAGCATCTGCCTGATGGAGGGGGTGCCGCTGCGGATGCAGGGCTGGGTGCTGCTCGTGCTGGCCCTCGCCTTCGGCGCGCAGGCGGCCGGGCAGCAGCTCGGCTCGACCGGCCTCGGAGGCTTCCTCGGAGCCATCGCGGCCAGCCTCGGGGCGAGCCTGGTGGAGCTCCGCCGACCGCAGCTGGTGCGCCTCGTGATCTTCCTCCCGGCCTTCTGGCTGCTCGTCCCCGGGAGCCTGGGCCTCGTGGGCGTGACCGAGCTCGCGGGCGGTCGCGAGTCGGCCACCGACGTCACCCTCGGGGTGCTCGGGGTCGCCATCGCGATCTCCCTCGGCCTCCTGGTGGGCTCCTCCGTCGGCCGCGCCCTGAGGGGGCGGCTTCGTCAATCACAGGTTGAGGTGCAGCCGTAGCGCGTCATCCACAGCCATCATGAGCGTCGGCGGCACCCGCCCGAGGGCCGTCCCCACCCGCTGCACGGAGACCGAACGCACCTGCTCCGCCTGAGCCTTGCAGTCCACCTTCAGGCCCGACTCCTGCGACGGCAGAGCCACCTGGAACGGGTAGATCGTGGCGACGTTGCTGGTCACCGGGACGACGGTCACGACGCCACGGGCCAGCCTGGCTGCGGTCGCGTTGGCGCGGTCGTTGCTGACGATCACGGCGGGTCGCCGCTTGTTGGCCTCTGCGCCCACCACAGGGTCGAGGTCGACCAGACGGATCTCACCTCGCAGCATCGGCGAGCCCGTCGACGGTGGTCTCCTCCCAGACCGCGGCCTCGCCGGAGGCTTCCCATTCCTGCCAGGCCGCCGCGTAGGCGTCATCGAGCGAGGGGTCGCCCAGGAGACGGATCGCGCGCTGGATGGCGGCTGAGCGGCTCGGGATGCCGGCCGACTCGGCGTAGCGGTCGAGCACGGCGACGTCCTCTTCGGGCAGGCTGATGCTCAGTTTCATGAGCCCAATACTACCGAGGTATTACCGCTAATGCTACCGCGTCGCTGCCGGTCGACCGCCGTGTCCGCCAGCCTTCCGGAGCGACCCGGCCGCCCTGCGCTCCTGGCCCCGGGCTCAGCCCAACCAGCGGTCGAGGATCGCGGCGGCGTCGCCGGCCGACGCGAGCTCGGCCTGACGGGCCCCGGTACGACGGGCCAGCTCGGCCGCCTCGTCGGAGTCCTCCGCCGGCGAGAGGATGAGCAGCTCGGGCAGTCGCGTGGCGGCCGGGACGGCGTCCTGCTCGTCGGTGGCGCGGCAGTCCGACAAGAGCACGACGACCTTGCGCTCCGCCCTGGCCGCCGCCAGCTGCTCAGCGGCGACGACGAGCGCACCGGCGAGCCCGGTGACCCCGTGTCCTCGCAGTCGCAGGACGCGGTCGACCGTCGTGGTCGCCGAGGTCGGCTCCCCCATGGCCTTGAGCACGACGGCGTCCCGCGCGAAGGCGATGACGGCGTGCTCGTCGCGGGCCCGGAGGGCACAGGCCGCCGCCGTGACCGCGGCGGTGGCGAGCCGGGCTCCCGACATCGAGCCCGACCGGTCGACCACGACGACCAGCGCCAGGGCGGGGCGGCCCCAGTCGCGGGCCACGAGGTCGTCGAGCGAGGCCGGGCGCTTCTCGGCCCGGGCCTGCGCGATCGCGTCCATCGACCGGTCGAGGTCGAGGTCGCCACCCCGGGAGGCGGGCACCTCCCGGGGGCGGGAGGTGCCGCGACGGGTCGAGAGGCCGGAGCGCACCCGGTCGAGCACGAGCAGCGGCGCCAGCCGTCGAGCCGCCGCGCGCAGCGCCTCGTCGGTCGCGTTGGTGAGCTCGGCGAGCAGCACCAGGGTGCCGTCCGGGTCCTTCGCCATGGCGGCGTCGAGGGCCTCCCGGTCGAGCACGCCGACCTGCGGCGAGACCTCGGCGAAGGCCGGGTGCTGGGACAGCTGGGCTCGCCCGGTGGTGCGCAGGTCAGGCGCACCGACCTTGGGGTTCGGGCGTCGCGGTGGGCCCGCCGGGGGCGGGCTCAGGCTTCCCCCGGGCCACCACCTCTGCCGGGGTCCGGGGAGTCACCGTCGTCGTCGGGGTCGGGTTGACGGCCGAAGTGCTCGGCCCACAGGGCCGTGATGACCTCTTCGGCGGTGCGGGTGCAGGCCTCCCCCAGCCGGATCCGCCCCGACAGCGCCACCAGGGCGGCATCGAGCCCCGCCTGCCAGTCGGTCGACGCGACCCCCCGGCGCCGGGCCAGCTCGCTGCTGATCCCGATGACGTCGATCGCTCCGCGCACCGACGAGCCCACCCGTATGTCGGGGTGCGAGCGGGTCGCCCGGACGAGGCCGACGACCGCGGCCCGGTGCTCGGGCGGCACCTCGACCCCGGAGAGGGCCGTGATGTCGTGCTCGTCCTGCGCCGACTGGTAGCCCATGACGATGCGGCAGGTGCGGTCGTGCACCGCACTCGAGATCCGGGCCGTGCCGACGGTGTCGTAGGGGTTCATCGCGGCGACCAGGCGGAAGCCGTGGTGGGCGGCGACGCGCCCGAGTCGGGGCACGTTGAGCTCGCGCTCCGACATGACCGTGAGCAGCACGTTGAGCGTCTCCTCCGGCACCCGGTTGAGCTCCTCGACGTAGAGCAGCCCCCCGTCGCGCATGGCCTCCAGCAGGGGGCCGTCGACGAAGACCTCTGGTCGGTAGCCGCGCTCGAGCACCAGGGCGGGGTCGAAGTGCCCGACCAGGCGCGCCGGGGTCAGCTCGGCATTACCCTCGACGAGCACGAACGTGCTCTCGCGGTCGGCGGCCACCCGGCGCAGCAGCGTCGACTTGCCGGTGCCCGGAGGGCCTTCGAGCACGACGTGGGCGCCGCTGGCGAGAGCGGCCTCGAGCAGCTCCACCTCGCGGCCCCGGCCGACCACCTGGCCGGCCGGGGTGCGTGCGGAGGTGCGATCAGATATCGAGGTCACGCGTGCTCGTGCACCACGATCCCGCGCACGTTCTTGCCAGCCAGCAGGTCGTCGTACCCCTCCTGCACCTGGTCGAGCGTGTAGGTGCGCGTGATGATCTCGTCGAGCTTGAGGTCTCCGCTCTGGTAGAGCGAGAGGATCCGCGGGATGTCGATCGTCGGGTTGCAGTCGCCGAAGAGGCTGCCCTTGATCGTCTTGCGGTAGAGCGTCAGGATCGTGCCGGGCAGCTCGATGTTCTGCTCCATCAGCTTGTTGAGCCCGGTGAGCACCACCGTGCCGCCCTTGCCGACCGCGTGGAAGCCGCCGGCGACGATCTCGGAGGTCATCAGCCCGGGGGTGAGGATGGCCGAGTCGGCCATCTGCCCGCGGGTCATGTCCGTCAGGGCCGCCATGGCCTCGTCGGTGCTGGCGAAGGCGTGGGTCGCCCCGAGCTCCATCGCCTTCTCGCGCTTGTTCTCCAGCGGGTCGATGGCGATGACGTTCTTGGCCCCGGCGTAGCGGGCCCCCTGGACGGCGTTGATGCCGATACCGCCGATCCCCACGACGAGGACGGTGTCGCCGGCACGCACGTTGGCCGTGTTGACGGCGGCGCCCCAGCCGGTGGGCACGCCGCAGCCGACGAGCACGGCCTTGTCGAGGGGCAGGTCGTCGTCGACCTTGACCGCGGAGTTCTGGTGGATGACGCCGTACTGGCTGAAGGTGCCGAGCATGCACATGGCGCCGTACTGGCCGCGGGGGCCGGTGATCGGGAAGCGCTCACCGGGCAGGTAGCCCTCGAGGATCGTCGCACCCATGTCGCAGATCGACTGGCGACCAGTGGCGCAGTAGCGGCACGAGCCGCAGTTGGGGATGAAGGAGCAGACGACGTGGTCGCCGACCTTGACCCGGGTGACCCCCGGACCGACCTCCTCGATGATGCCGGCGCCCTCGTGGCCGAGGACCATCGGCAGGCGCGCCTCGAGGTCACCGTGGGCGACGTGGACGTCGCTGTGACACAGGCCGGCGTGGGTGTAGCGGATGAGGACCTCGCCCTCGCGCGGTCCGTCGAGGTCGAGCTCCTCGATCTCGATGGGCTTGCCGGGTTCGTAGACGACGGCGGCTTTGGTCTTCACAGGCTGGACTCCCTTGTCGTGCCGGTTGGCTGCAGGTCACTGCAGAGGACTGCGCGGTCGGCGAAGCGGCCACCTGTGCAGCCTACGAAGCGGATCGACCATCCGGTCCTCTCCACACGGACAGGTGGCCCACACGGGGGCCACGCGGGACCGCGAGGGCGCCCCGGACGCCGGATGGAGGGCGGCCGGTCACCTGCCCGCGACCGGTGCCAGTTTCCGCGCCTGAAACATGTAGGTGAATCGTTAACATGCTGGTGATTTGCCGGGGTTCCTCCGCCCCTAGGTTGGGCTGGCCGTCAGGTGACGGCACACCCCACGAAGGCTCGGAGGCATCCCTTGACTGCTACGGAGAAGACTCTTCCCAGCTCACAACCCCATTCGCTCGACGCCGAGCAAGCCGGGTACAAGCAGACGCTCAACCGACGCCACGTGCAGATGATCGCCATCGGGGGGGCCATCGGCACCGGTCTCTTCCTCGGCTCCGCGTCGCGGCTGCACAGCACCGGACCGGCACTCCTGCTCAGCTACGCCTTCGTCGGCGTCATCGCCTACCTGCTCATGCGGGCGCTCGGCGAGCTGGTCCTCCACCGCGCCACCTCCGGGGCCTTCGTGTCCTACATGCGGGAGTTCTTCGGCGAGTTCGCGGCCTACATCACCGGCTGGATGTACTGGCTCAACTGGGCCCTCACCGGCATCGCCGAGCTCTCGGCCGTCGGTCTCTACGTGCAGTACTGGTTCCCCACCATGCCGACGTGGGCCACGGTGCTCATCGCGCTCGCCGTCGTCCTGGTCATCAACCTCCTCTCGGCCCGGGCGTTCGGTGAGTTCGAGTTCTGGGCGGCGGTCGCCAAGGTCGGCGCGATCATCATCTTCCTCGTCGTCGGGCTCGTCGTCGTCATCGGCGGCCTCGACATCGGTGGGCACAAGGCCGGCTTCCAGAACCTGTGGAACAACCCCGGCGGCTTCTGGCCGTCGAGCGGTGACTTCGCTTGGTACGGGCCGATCCTCGTCATGTCCGGAGTCGTCTTCGCCTATGCGGCCATCGAGATGGTCGGTGTCGCTGCCGGCGAGATGCAGGACGCCAAGGCCGAGGTCCCCAAGGCGGTCAACGCCGTCATCTTCCGGATCGGCGTCTTCTACTGCGGCTCGATCCTCCTGCTCGTGTCGATGCTCCCGACGTCGGACTACAAGGCGGGGATCTCGCCGTTCGTCACCGTCTTCGAGCGGATGGGTCTCAGCTGGATGGGCGCGCTCATCCAGGTCGTCCTCATCATCGCGGCGATGTCGAGCCTCAACTCGGGGCTCTACTCGACCGGCCGGGTCCTGCGCAGCCTCGGCGTCTCGAAGCAGGCACCCTCGTTCACCCTGCGGATGAGCAGCTCGGGGGTGCCGTGGGCCGGCATCGTCATGACGTCGATCGTCTACGTCTTCGGCGCCGTCCTCAACGCCCTCACCCCCGACGCCTTCGAGGTCGCCCTCGAGGCCGCGGCCATCGGCGTGCTCTTCACGTGGGGGACGATCTTCCTCTGCCAGATCAGGCTCCGTCAGCTCAGCAACAACGGGGTGGTCCCGCCCAGTCCCTTCCAGATGCCGGGGTCGCCCTGGACGAGCTACGTCGGACTCGTCTTCCTCGTGCTCGTCGTCCTCGGCATGGGCATCGCGGGCTGGCAGTCGTCGCCGTACTTCTGGCACAAGACCGACTTCGTCGTCGTCGTCATCGGCATCCCCGTCATCGCGGTGCTGCTCTACGGCGGGTGGCTCATCGTGCGCCCGAAGGTCGTCGCCAACACCGGCAACCGCCTCAAGGCCGTGTGGTCCGACACCGGCCCGACCTACGGCCCCGCCGAGGCCGAGGCCGAGCTCAACGCGGGTGCGTGACGCCGTGAAGACCAGGTCAACGACAACAACGGCGGCGATGATGTCCTCCCGGCGCCGCACCACCACGGCCACCGCCCGGCTGCTCGCGGTCGGCCTCATCGCCCTCACGGCGGCCTGCTCCTCCGACGGCAAGACCGCACCCCTGCCGTCCGTCGCCGGGGGAGGGACGGCCAAGCTCACCATCGCCGTCCCGTACGACGAGCCCGGCATCGGGCTCAAGAACGGCGACACCTACTCCGGTTTCGACATCGAGACGGCGAAGTACGTCGCTGCCTCGCTCGGCGTCCCGCCGGAGAACATCACCTGGAAGGAGGCCATCAGCAACGACCGCGAGACCCTGCTCGAGGACGGTGAGGCCGACCTCGTGGTGGCGACCTACTCGATCACCGCGGCCCGCAAGGAGAAGATCGACTTCGCCGGGCCGTACTTCACCGCCCACCAGGACCTGCTCGTGCGCCGCAACGACGTCGCGATCACCGGCCCGGAGACCCTCGACGGCAGGAACCTCTGCTCCGTCACCGGGACGACCTCCGCCGCCTACGTGAAGAAGAACTACGCCGGCAGGATCCAGCTGCAGGAGTACGGCAAGTTCTCCGAGTGCGTCGAGGCGCTCGCCAAGGGAGACGTCGACGCCGTCACCACCGATGACGTCATCCTGGCCGGGTACGCAGCCCAGCCGCAGTACAAGGGGGTGCTCAAGGTGGTCGGCAAGGGCTTCACCAACGAGACCTACGGCATCGGCGTCAAGAAGGGTGACTCGGCCATGGTGACCAAGGTCAACGACGCCCTCAAGAAGTACGTCGCCGACGCGGCCTGGCAGAAGAACCTCGACGCGACGGTGGGACCGAGCGGGTACGCGCTGCCCAAGGCGCCGACCCCCGGGAGCGCCTGAGCGGACTATCGTCAGCACGTGCCAGACGATGAGCAGTCGGTGTCGCGCACCTCACTGCTCGCGCGCACACCACCATTCGACGGGCTGGACCCCGAGGCCCTGAGGGACCTCGGGGCCTCGTCGGTCGAGGTGCGTCTCGCCAAGGGGTCGCTGGTCCTCGATGCCTTCCGCGACCCCACCGTCGACGTCTTCGTCGTGCGGTCGGGGCGCGTCGCCCTGTGGAGCGACACCGACGCGACCGACGGACCGCCGGACGAGTTCGTCGGCCCCCTGGGACTGTTCGGGTTCTCGGCCATGCTCACCGAGCGCGCCATCGGCCCCCGCGCCGTCGCCGCCGAGGACGCCGTGCTGCTCCGGGTGCCCGGGTCGGCCGCGGCCCCGGCCTTCGAATCCGCGGCCGGGGTGCGGTTCCTCGCCGCTTCGGGCCCGGCCCGCCGGTACGCCCAGGCGGCGCCCGGCTACTCCACCGTCGACGACCTCATCGTGACCACGCCGCTGCTCGTGCCCGCCGACACCCCGGTCGCCGAGGTCGCCCGTCGGATGACCTCGGCCGGCACGACGTATGCGGCCGTCACCCTCGAGAGCGGCTACGGCCTGGTCACCGACGCCGTGCTCCGGCGCCGGGTGCTCGGGGAAGGCCTCGACCCCCGGACCCCGGCGGAGCAGGTGATGGTGCCCTCGGGCCCGACGGCGTTGCTGGGCGACTCCGCGGTGGAGGCCCTCATCTCCCTGCTCGAGCGGGACGCCGACGTCCAGCTGGTCACGGACCGCGACGGTCGTCTCGCCGGTGCGGTCGTCCCTCGCGACTTCGCCATCCTGCCCAGCTCGGCCTCGGCCTCGGTGCACGAGCAGCTGCGCCGGGCGGCCACGGTCGCCGACCTGCAGGTCGCAGCACGCCGGGTGCCGGCAATGCTCACCGAGCTGCTGGCCCACGGGCTCGCGTCGGGGCGGGTCATCGCCCTGCACTCCTCGGTCCTCGACACCGTGGTCCGTCGGGCCATCGACCTCGTGCTCGCCGACCACCCCGACCTCGACCCGGACGCCTTCACCTGGCTCTCCCTGGGTAGCAACGGTCGGCGCGAGGCGGTGCCCAGCTCTGACGTCGACTCGGCCGTCGCGTTCACCGACGACGTGACGCCCGACCAGGCCCTGCGCTATCGCGAGGCCTTCGCTGTCGTCGACGCCGTCCTGGTCGGCGCCGGGCTGAGCCGGGACACCCACGGGGCGACCGCCCAGCAGGCGCTCTTCGCCCGCACCAACGCCCAGTGGCGCGAGGCGGGGCAGCACTGGCTGTCGGCGCCCGTCGACGACAACGGCGCGATGATGGCCTCGCTCCTGGTCGACGCACGCCCGATCCACGGCGACCCCGGCCTGCCGGAGGTCGCGCGCGTCTTCGCCGAGCTGCGCACCCACCCGGGGACGATGCGCCTGCTCCTACAGGAGTCCCTCGCCGGGCGGGCCCGCCGTCACTTCGTCGTCGACGTCTTCCGCGGCCGCGCCGACACGTTCGACCTCAAGGCGCACGCGTTGCAGCCGGTGGTCAACATCGCCCGCTGGGCCGCCCTCAGCATCGGGTCGCCCGCCCTGCCCACCGTCGACCGGCTGCGCGGCTCAGCAGGGTCGACCATGCTCCCCGAGTCCGTGGCCAGCACCCTGGTCGAGGTCTTCGAGGTGCTCCAGCGCCTGCGCCTGCGCTACCAGCTGAGGCAGATCGACGCGGGAGAGACCCCGACCGACGTCCTCGAGCTCGACCGGGTCTCACCCATCGACCGCAGCGTCATCACCGAGGCGGTCCGCGAGGTCGCCGCCGCGCAGCGACGGATGACCAACATCGCGGCGTACGTCGAGCCGGACGCGTGGCTGCGGCCGGGTCCGGGCTGAAGTCACGGCTGAGTCGGCCGGGGGCGAAGATCTCGCGGGTGAGATGTCTTATCATGGAAGCACGCAGCGCGGCGTGACCATCCGTCCACCTGCGTTCCCCTCTGAGGCTCCGTTGACCCCCAAGCCGCCCACGGCTCTCCATACTCGCGCCGCTCAGCCCACCACCCCCGGGCCTGACGCCGGCCACCCGGAAGCAGCCGAGTTCGCCCGCACCGGCCTCGGTCGCGACCGCGTGGGTCTGGGCCTGCTGCTGATCCTCGCCCTGCTCAACGCTGCCGGTCCGCTCTCCGTCGACACCTACCTCTCGGCGTTCCCCCGGATGGCGCGTGACCTCGGCACCACCCCCACCTCGATCCAGCTCACGCTCACGACCTTCATGCTCGGGATCGCCAGCGGCCAGCTCGTCATCGGGGCCCTGTCGGACCGCTGGGGGCGCCGCGGGCCGTTGCTCGTCTCGCTGGCCGTCTTCGCCGTGGCCGGCGCGCTGTGCGCCCTCGCCCCCTCGGTGCCGGTGCTCATCGCCCTGCGCTTCGTGCAGGGCTTCGCCGGCTCGGCCGGCATGGTCATCGGGCGGGCGGTCGTGGCCGACTCCGTGCGGGGGCGCGCGGCAGTGCAGGCCTACAGCCTGCTGGCGATGGTGGGCTCCGTGGCCCCCGTGGTCGCGCCGGTGCTCGGTGCCGCGCTGCTGCCGGTCATCGGGTGGCGCGGGCTGTTCTGGAGCCTCGCCGGCGTAGGCGTGGCCATGGTCCTCGCCGTCCGCTTCGGCGTGAGCGAGACCCTGCCCCCGCACCGGCGCACCGCCGGTGGGCTCGCCGCGACCGGCCGGCTCACCCGTGAGGTGCTGTCGTCACGGCCCTTCCGCGCCTACACCGGCGTCATGGTGCTGGCCTTCGGCTGTCTCTTCGCCTATGTCTCCGCCTCACCCTTTGTCGTGCAGCGCGTGCTCGGGCTCTCGCCCGGCTGGTACGCCGTGGACTTCGCCGTCAACTCCACCGCCCTCGTCATCGTGGGCGGCCTCAACGCCCGCCTCGTCCTGCGGTTCGCGCCCGTGCGGCTGCTCGCGACCGGGGTGCTCACCCTGCTGGTGACGGCGTTCGCGCTGCTCGGACTGGCCCTGACGGGCCTGACCCGGCCGGAGCTGGTGCTGCCGCTGCTCTTCGTCGTCATGGCGGCGACCGCCCTGGTCTTCGCCAACGGTGTAGGACTGGCGATGGACAGCGTGACGACGGGCCACGGGACGGCGTCAGCGGTCATCGGGGCGGTGCAGTTCGGCGTCGGGGCCCTCGTGTCGCCCCTCGTCGGGCTCGGTGGCGAGCACACCGCGGTGCCGATGGCCGTCGTGATGGGAGCCTGCGCCCTGGGCGGCCTGCTCTGCCTCGTGGCCGCCCGCCGCCACCCCACCCAGCCCGTATGACGTCGCCCCCAGTGCGAGGGTGCTGACGGCTCCGTCGGCACTGCCGCTCATATCCGACGACCCGGGGACGGGCGACGTCAGCCGCCCCGGATCGGCTGGATCTGCTCCAGTGCGCTGCCGAGGCTGAGGCGCGGACCTTACTGCGACGCTCGGGTACGGGGCGGCCGGGGGAAGAAGAAGCTCGTGCGCTCCATGTACTCCCGATAGCCCGGGCGCTTCGACATCTCGCGCTCGAGGAACTTCCCCCCGCTGCCGAAGACGAGGAAGTAGGTCATCACGACGGGCGAGAGCACCGTCAGCACCCCGGGCCACGCGCTGGCCGAGATGGCGAAGAGCCCCCACCAGGTGGAGGAGTCGCCGAAGTAGTTGGGATGGCGCGTCCACCCCCAGAGGCCGCGGTCCATGACCTTGCCCTTGTTGGACGAGTCGGCCTTGAAGGCCGCGAGCTGGGCGTCGCCGACCGACTCGAAGAGGATGCCGAGCACCCACAGCAGGAGGCCCAGGACGACGGCCCAGGCCGCACCGGCGCCGGCAGCGGCTGAGACCTGCAGCGGGAGTGAGACGAACCAGACGAGGAAGCCCTGCAGCGCGTAGACCTTGAGGATGACGAAGAAGGTCGACTTGCCCTCCTTCATCTTCGCGTAGCGCGGGTCCTCGGGCTTGCCCTTGTTCTTGCGCCCGATGTGCCACGCCAGGCGGCCCCCCCAGACCGCGACGAGCACGAGCAGGAGCAGCCGACGCCACCCTTCACCCTGCCCGGCGAGGGCGCTGACGAGGGCGACGGTGACGAAGGCCAGACCCCAGGTGGTGTCGACGACGCTCACCTTGCCGGCCCTGGCGCCGATGAGGCCGGTGATCGTCATGACGAGCGCGACGGCGAGCAGCGACAGCCCGCTGACGAGGAGGAAGTTGCCGAACGAGAAGTCCATGACCCCAGTGTCTCAGTCGGGTGGCGGGTGGTGGGTGGTGGACGTCCTCAGGACCAGGCGGAGGGGCGCACCCACGGGAGGTCATTGTGCCCCCGTGAGTCGTTCCGCACGGCGAGGATCTGGTCGACCCCCATGCGCCCGTCACGGAACGCCGTCAGGCTGCCCACGAGGTAGAGGCGCCACACGCGGGCGACCTCGTTGCCCACCAGCGAGACGACCTTGTCCCAGTTGCCCTCGAAGGTGTCGTGCCAGGCCGCGATGGTGCGCACGTAGTGCTCACGCATCATGTGCACGTCGCGCACCTCCAGCCCGCCGCGCTCGATCAGGTCGACCGTCTCGCCGATGGGCCGCATCGTCATGTCGGGTGCGATGAACGACTCGATGAAGGGACCGCCGCCGGGGTGGCGCCCACGCCTCGACATCTGCTGGACCAGCACCCGTCCACCGTCGACGACGTTGCGCCGCAGCACCTCGACGTAGGTCGCGTAGTTCTTCTCGCCGACGTGCTCACCCATCTCGAGCGAGGCGATCGCGCCGAAGTCACCGTCGCGCACGTCGCGATAGTCCTGGAGCCGGATCTCGACCCGGTCCTCCAGTCCCCGCTCGCGAATCCTGTTGTCGATGAAGGCTTTCTGCTCCTTGGCGATAGTCACCCCGGTGACCCGCGCCCCGAAGTGCTCCGCGGCGTAGAGGCTGAGCGAGCCCCAGCCGCAGCCCACGTCGAGGAAGCGCATGCCGGCCTCGAGCCCGATCTTGCGGCAGACGAGGTCGAGCTTGTCGCGCTGCGCGTCCGCCACCCCGTACGACGAGTCGTCCGAGGTCCAGTAGCCGCTGGAGTAGGCCATGTGCGGGTCGAGGATCAACGAGTAGAAGTCGTTGCTCAGGTCGTAGTGGTGGTGGATGGCCTGACGGTCCCGCAGGGCCGAGTGCAGCCGACCGGAGATCCTGGCCTGGCTGCGGGGGGCCGGCGGCGGGGCGCCGAGGGCCCCGACCTCCTTGGCGGTGCGCAGGGCCGAGGCGATGAGCGCGGGGGTCGAGCGGATGCCGGAGAGCCCTCGCCGGGTGGCGACCTCCCAGAGGTGGGTGAGGGCGGCGCCGAGGTCGCCCTCGACGTCGAGCTCGCCCGTGACGTACGCCTGGGAGACCCCGAGCTCGCCCGGGTGCCACAGGAGGCGACGCAGGGCGTCGGGTGAGCGCAGCACCACCCGCGGTGCGTCGTCCGGCCCGGCCGTCGAGCCGTCCCACGCCGTCAGGTGGACCGGCAGGTCACCCCCCGCGACCGGCGCGAGGGCCCGGGCCAGCACCGCGGCCACGCCGTCGGTGGTGGTGGGCCGGGCAGACGGCGCGACGGAGGGAGGCCTGACCGGGGAAGGCGCTGCGGAAAAGGGCGCGACGGAGGTCTGGTCGTCGACAACGGTCATGGCGGGGTCAGGCCTTCGTGGAGGGAGCGGTCGGGCGCTCGAGGAGGATCTGCTGCACGTCGATGTACCCGCTGAGGAACCCACCACGTGAGTACTCCAGGTAGAAGTGCCACATCCGGCGGAACACGTCGTCGAAGCCGAGACCGGCGACCCGCTCCGCGTGCTCCTGGAACTTCTCGTCCCACAGGCGCAGGGTGTGCGCGTAGTGCTGGCCCATCGTCAGACGGTCGGTGACCCGCAGGCTCGTGTGGTCGCGCGTGAGGTCGACGATCGCGGTGGTCGAGGGCAGGAACCCGCCCGGGAAGATGTACTTGTGGATCCACGTGTAGGTCGTGGTCGTCGCGAGCATCCGGTCGTGCGGCATGGTGATGGCCTGGATGGCCACCTTCCCCCCGGGAGCCAGCAGGCGGTCGACCGTCTCGAAGTAGGTCTGCCAGTACTGGTGGCCGACGGCCTCGATCATCTCGACGGAGACGATGGCGTCGTACTCACCGTCGACCGCGCGGTAGTCGAGCAGGTCGATCTGCACCCGGTCGGCGAAGCCGGCCGCAGCGACGCGGGTGGTGGCCAGGGCCTGCTGCTCGCTCGAGAGGGTGACGCTGCGCACCGTCGCCCCCCGGGCGGCTGCGCGTATGCAGAGCTCTCCCCAGCCCGTGCCGATCTCGAGCACGCGCGAGCCCTCGGTGACGCCGGCGAGGTCGAGCAGGCGGTCGATCTTGCGCTGCTGGGCATCGGCGAGGTCGTCCCAGACCGGCATGGTCTCGGGACGGTCGGCGACCACGGCGTGCTCGGTGCCCTCGGCGGCGATGTCGTCGCGGGGTGAGTCGAAGAGGGCTGACGAGTAGGTCATCGTCGAGTCGAGGAAGGTCTCGAAGAGGTCGTTCGACAGGTCGTAGTGCCGCGAGATGTTGGAGCGGGTGTTGGCCTCGCTGTTCTTCTCAGCGTGGGGCTGGTGCGCGACGTAGAAGGCGCGCAGCCGCTGCAGGGGCTCGGGGACGAGGCTGCCCATCTCCTCGGCGAGGACGGCGAGGAAGCCCCCGAGGTCGGGCGACTCCCAGTCACCGGCCATGTAGGACTCGCCGAAGCCGATGAGGCCACCGGCGCCGACCCGGGCGTAGAAGCCGTCCGGTCGCAGCAGCTGCATCGTGGGTGCGGTCGGGTCGTGCCCGGCGCCTCCGAAGGTCGAGCCGTCGGGCAGCTCGACCCGGATCGGGAAGCGAGCTGCGATGCGCTTGAAGAGCAGGGCCGCGATGCGTGCGTGGACCCGGCGCTTGAGAGGGCTGGGCGGCGTGAGCAGATCGGGCCAGGCCGCGGGGTCGATCGAGGGGGATGCGGGAATCGGGACGACGGTAGTCACTGGACTGCCTCCTGACGGTGGGGCGGGCGGGGTCGCACCGGGAGTCGGCGCAAGAAGAGGACGATGCCGTGGGCCTTGATCCTGGCCATCACGACGAGCGGTTCGAGGGGGCGGGTCAGGGAGACCCGCAGGAGCTGGGCGGTGGTGAGGTCGTGCGCGCGGCCGGACATCACGGCCACGAACGGCGGCCGACCCTGGCGCTGGAGGACCACGCTGGTGCGCAGTCGCTCGTCGGGCTCGGGCAGGACCAGGTCGTAGTGGCCGTCGACGTCGTTGAAGGGGCTGACGTAGAGGGCCTTGTCGGTGCGGGCCCGGCCCTGCTGGTCGGTGCGCACGAGGTAGGCGTGACGGTCGCCGTAGGTGTTCTGCACCTCGACGACGACGCACTCGAGCCCCCCGTCGGGGCGGTGGCACCAGTAGAGCGAGATCGGGTTGAAGACGTAGCCACCGACCCGGGCCTGGGCCAGCATGACGACGCGTCCACCCTGCAGGTCGACCCCCTCGGTGGCGAGGAACGCGTCGATTTTCTGCCGTAGGCTGCCCGGGGCGTCGCGGTCGAGGTGGTCGCGGGCCTCGAAGGACGCGAGCCGGGTGAGCCGACCGAGGTCGGGCAGCGCGTCGAGGTCGACCAGCCAGGTGTAGCTGTGCAGGGTGAAGTCGTGTCGCACCGGCTCGCGCCGCACGTGCCGCACGGTCGTCCGGTAGATGCGGGGGGTGGTCGGGCCTCCCACGCGAGGCGGCGCCGCCTCGCGGGCTGGGCTGGCGGTGCTCATGCCGGGGCCAGCTCGGGTTGGCCGGGTTGCCGGCTCCGGGTGGCCGGGCGGTCCCACGAGCCGCCGAGGTGCTCGGCGGCCCGGAGTCCGGAGAGGGCGCCGTCCTCGTGGAAGCCCCAGCCGTGGTACGCCCCGGCGAAGGCGATGCGCGAGGTGTTGATCGTGGGCAGCAGCCGCTGGGCCGCGATCGACTCCGGCGTGTAGAGCGGGTGCTCGTAGTGCATGGTGGCGATGACGGTGCGCTGGTCGACGAGGTCCTCACCGCCGAGCGTGACGATGAAGCGACGGTCGGTGACCATCGGCCCGGTCTCGTCGAGACGCTGCAGACGGGTCATGTCGTAGGACACGAGGACGCGGCCGCTCTCGGTGCCTGCGGGGCGCCGCAGGTAGTTCCACGAGGCCCGCGCGCCGCGGTTGCGGGGGAGGACGGACTCGTCGGTGTGCAGCTGGGCGACGTTGGCGCTGTAAGGCATCGCCGTGAGGACGCCGTGCTGCTCAGGCGTGGGCTCGGCCAGCATGCCCAGTGCGGCGGCAGGGTGCGTCGCGATGACGACCGAGTCAACGGTGACGGTGCCCGTCGCGGTCTCGAGCACGACGCCGTCAGGCGTCTCGCGCACCGACGTCACGGGCGACGCCGTACGGATCTCGTCGATGCCGGCGGCGACCTTCTCGACGTAGCGGGCGGAGCCACCGACCACCGTGCGCCAGGTGGGCGAGCCGTAGACGGTGAGCATGCCGTGGTGGTCGAGGAAGCTGAAGAGGTACCGCGCCGGGTATCGCAACGACACGGCCGGGTCGCACGACCAGACGGCAGCAACCACGGGCTCGAGGAAGTTGGTGCGGAAGTAGTCGGTGAAACCGACCCGCAGGGCGAACTCCCCGAGGGTCTCGTCGGCGGCGCCGAACACCTCAGGCCGGGCGAGGACCCTGCTCGCCTCGCGGTGGAACTTCTTCACCTCGAGCAGCATCCGCAGGTACGACGGGTTGACGGCGTTGCGGGCGGTGGGGAACAGGCCCTTGGCCTTGCGGGCCCCGGCGTACTCCAGGTGGGCCGCGTCGTTGCGCACCGACATGCTCATGTCGGAGTCCTGGGTGGCGACCCCCAGCTCGGCGAACAGACGCAGGAGCGTGGGGTAGGTGCGGTCGTTGTGGACGATGAAGCCGGTGTCGACGTTCACGACCCGGTCGCCGAGGTCGACCTCGTGCGTGTCGGCGTGGCCGCCGAGCCGGCTGTCGGCCTCCAGGAGGACGACGTGCGACTCTCGGGCCAGCACGTGGGCGGCGACGAGGCCCGCGACTCCGCTGCCGATGACGGCGATGCGGCGGGGGCTGGGCTCGAGGGCGGGCATGTGCTGGTCCTTAGGTCGACGGGAGGGGGAGACGGGTGGGGCCGCGAGTCGCGGCCCCACCTTCGGTCTCATCTGGTATTCGTCACCGACCCCCTGTGGGGATGCCCCCCGACGGGACCGGTTTCCCCGGCTGCCCGCCAGCGCCTGACGCTGCTCAGGCGAGGGAGATGAGGGCCAGCGGCTTCGTGGTCGGCTGGGCGGACCCACCGGCTGGCTCCTCGGTGATGCCCACGGCGGCAGCACCGTTGGCGTTGCCGTCGAGCACGGTCACCTGGTTGGCCTCGTGTGACATGAGGCCGGCGCTGTAGAACGCGCCACCCCTCTGGAACCACAGCTGGTAGACCCTGCCGCTCGGTGCGTCCGGCAGGTTCTTGGTGACGATCACCGCGCGGCCCTGGGCCGACGAGGTGACGATCTCGGCCGAGGCACCACCGGGGAACGGGGTGGTGTGCCGGGTCGCAGCGGGGTCGTCGAGCACCTTCGACGCCACGGTGGACTGCACCTGGCTGGCGGAGTTCCACGGCTGGGTGATCGCCGCGGCGGCGCCACCACCGACGAGGACCACCGCGGCGGCCACGGCCAGCCAGCCAGGAGCGCTGCGACGCTGGCGGCGTTGGCGGTGTTGCTCGAGCTGGGGGACCTCGGCTCGGCTGACGACCTCGGCCCTGGGTGCCTTGCGCACCATCACGGCCGGCGGCAGCGGGCGCACGGCGGCGATGTCCTGCAGCACCCGCGCACGCAGCTCCGGCGGGGGCATCAGGTCGGCGAGGTGGGAGAGCTCGCTGGCCGCGGCCTGCAGGCTGGCGACCTCGGAACGGCAGTCGGCGCACGTCTCGAGGTGCCGCTCGAAGCGGGCCCGCTCGACGTCGTCGACGGCGTCGACCGCATAGGCCCCGGTGAGCGCGTGCAGGTCGTCGGAAGCGGTGGGGTCGGTGGGCATCAGCTGGTCGTTCATGAGGGGATCCCCAGGTTGTCGCGCAGGCGGATGAGGCCGTCGCGTATTCGGGTCTTGGCAGTGCCGAGTGGTAAGCCAAGCATGGCAGCCACCTCGCTGTGCGTGTAGCCACCGAAGTAGGCGAGCTCGAGAGCACCGCGCTGGGCGGCAGTCAGGGAGTCGAGGGCCCGTCGGACCCGCTCGGCGTCGAGGGAGGCGTGGGCCGCCTCGGCGGTGCTGTCGAACTCCACCTCGGCCGTGGCGTCGTGGTAGGTGTTGTCGCGGCGACTGGCTGCTTCGGCCGACCTGACGCGGTCGACCGCCTTGCGGTGGGCGATGGTCATCATCCATCCCAGGGCACTGCCTCGATTCTCGTCGAACCGCGATGCGGTCTTCCAGATCTCGAGGAACGCCTCCTGGGTCACCTCCTCCGACTGTGCAGGGTCACGAACCACACGGACCACGAGGCCGAAGAGCCTCGACGACACCGCGTCATACAGCCGGGCGAAAGCCGGCTCGTCGCCGAGCGACGCCGCCCTCAGGAGGTCGGCGTGGGTCTCGGACGGGGACGTCCCCTCCGGCGTGTGATCGCCGGAGGGGACTACCTGCAGTTCAGCCATGGGACTCATTGTCGCTGGTCTCCTTGCTGATGTCCTGCGTAGGTGGGGAAATGGTCAATTCTTCAACTGACCGTCGACTGCGGGTGATCAGGAAGCCGGGGGCGTCAGGACCGAGTCGATGATGTAGACCGTGGCGTTGGCGGTCTGCACGTTGCCGCAGACGACGTTGGCCTTGGCGGAGCCGACCTGGAAGGACTCGCCGGAGCCGGTCACGGTGACCTCTCCACCCTCGAGGGTCTTGTGGGTGCCCGCGAGCTGCTCCGGGGAGAGCTTGCCGGCGACCACGTGGTAGGTGAGCGTCTTGGTGAGGCCGGGCTTGTTCTTGAGCAGCGCACCCAGGTCGGCGGCGGGGATCTTCTCGAAGGCCGAGTTGGCCGGGGCGAAGACGGTGATCGCGGCAGCCGAGTTCAGGGTGTCCACGAGGCCTGCAGCCTTGACGGCGGTGACGAGGGTCGACAGCACCGGGTTGGCGCTCGCCGCGGTGGCGACCGGAGCAGTGGCCATGCCGTTGAACGAGCCGGCGCCGTCGGCGGGGACCGCCGCGCAGCCCGCACCGAAGGGCTTGGTCGACATGGCGTCGGTGGCGCTGCTGGTCGCGGTGTCGGACGGGGTGGTCGCGGCCGGGGCGCTGGCACTGGGGGCGGCGGCGGTGGTGCCGGCCGAGGTGCTCGAGCCGCAGGCGGCGAGGCCGAGGGGCAGGGCAGCCACAAGGGCGATGGCGGCAGTGGTGCGACGAACGTTCATGATGTTCTCCTGGTGGTGAATCTGGCTGGTTTCTGGGCCACCGGGCTGGTGGCCGACTGTCACTGGTAGTTCGTGCCCCAAGGGGCTCTGGATTGCTGGATCTCGAGGTTTCTGTCGGCTCGTCGTTACGAAACGATCACGACAACCTGCTGAATACCGCTGGAACCGTTGGGAAAGGGGGTCGTACGCTCCTCGGTCTGCACGGCACCGGTGAGATCGGTGGCGCGCACCGAGATGCTGTGCTGGCCGGTCGTGGCGTCCCACGGGAGGTACCACTGGCGCCAGTAGTCGACGCCGGCGTCGGGGCCGAGCACCGCCGGCTGCCAGGGCGCGTCGTCGATCTTGACCTCCACGCCCTTGATGCCGCGGTGCTGCGCCCAGGCGACACCACCGAGGGCTGTCTTGCCGGGTTTGATGGTCTCCAGCGGTCGGGGGGTGTCAACCCGCGACGAGATCTTGATGGGGGCGTCACTCGCCCACTTGCGCTTGGTCCAGTAGGACTCCTGCGCGGCGTAGGTCGTGAGGGTGAGCTTGGTCAGCCACTTGGTCGCGCTGACGAAGCCGTAGAGCCCGGGGACGACCAGCCGCGCCGGGAAGCCGTGCTCGGCGCTGAGGGGCTGGCCGTTCATGCCGATCACGACCATGGCGTCACGACCGTCACGCACCACGTCGAGGGGGGTGCTGATGGTGAATCCGTCGACGGCCGTGCTCAGCAGCTGGTCGGGGGCGCTACCCACCTGGGCTCGGTCGAGGATGTCGGTGAGCCGGACGCCGAGCCAACGGGCCGAGCCGAGGTAGCCACCTCCGACCTCGTTCGAGACGCAGGTCAGGGTGATGTCGCGCTCGATGAGCGGCATGGCGGCGAGCTCGTCGAAGGTGAGGGTGAAGGGGTTCTTCACGTCACCGTCGATCTGCAGGCTCCACGATCCCTTGGCCACCTGCGGCACCGTGAGGTTGGTGTCGACGCGGTAGAAGTCGGCGGTCGGGGTGCGGAAGGGCGAGACGCCCTTGACCTTGGACTCGATCCCCGCGGGCAGGGCAGCGGCGGCCTCGGCAGGAGCGGGGAGGGTCACGTTGGCGGGGTCGGCCGCGCTGGTGGCGACCTTCTGGCCGACGCCGCCGAGGACGAGGGCGCCGAGAGTCGCACCACCGGCCCCGACGAGGAAGCCGCGGCGGCTGGGCGCCCGCCCCCCGTCGTCGGGTGCCGTGGCCGTGGCGGCCCGGCGCAGCAGGAGCAGGAGGGTGCCGAGCCCGACGACCAGGGTCGCGAGCGCGGGGAGGAGGTCGAGGAGGCGGGAGGTCGGGCGGGACATCGCTGCGGCGCCGGCGAGGGCGACCAGGGCCACGATCAGCCCGATGCCGACAGCAGGCCGGCGGCGCGAGAGCACACCGGCCACAGCAGCCAGGACGAGGGTGGCCACGCCGATGGAGCTGACGAGCACGAGCTTGTCGTTGGTGCCGAAGGTCGCGATCGCGAACTCCTTCAGCGGGGTCGGCACGAGGTCGATGACGGTCGAGCCGACCGCGAGGACCGGCGAGGCCGCCGGGTTGACGAAGGCCGCGACGAGATGGCCGGCGGCGGAGCCGGCTGCAGCGGCAAGAATGCCGGCGGCGGCGTACGGCGCGGCCGTGGTGACGCGGGTTCTCAGGGACATATAGGCGATTCGGCACGGAAGCCGATATGGATTGACCTTCGGTAGCACCGAGGCGAAGTGACCGCAACTGGAAATCGATCTGGGCCTCGTTGAGCTCACGGGCGGGTTCGCCGGGGGCGACCCGCCGTGACAGGGTAGGCCCGCCACCCGCACCCCCTCAGGAGGCGCTGTGCCCCTACTGCCCGAGACGAGCCCACCCCGTCGGTCGCCGTGGCTGCGCTGGACGACGCTGGGGCCGATCCTGGCCATCATCGCCCTCGCCGCGACGTGGGGCCGTGACCTCGGGGTCGTGCCTGTCGTGGTCGTCGCCCTCCTCCTGCCGGTGGCGGTGCTGGCCGCGGTGCACCACGCCGAGGTGATCGCCCACTCGGTCGGCGAGCCCTACGGTTCGCTCGTGCTCGCCGTCGCGGTGACCGTGATCGAGGTGGGGCTCATCGTCACCCTCATGCTGTCGGGGGCCGACGGCGCCTCGAGGCTGGCCCGCGACACCGTCTTCGCCGCGGTGATGATCACCACGAACGGCATCCTCGGGCTGTCGATCCTCGTGGGGTCGCTGCGGCACGGGCTCGTCGTCTTCAACAAGGAGGGCACGGGCAGCGCGCTGGCCTCGGTGACGGCCGTCGCGACCCTGTGCCTGGTGCTGCCGTCCTTCACGACCGCCCAGCCCGGACCGGAGTTCAGCCCGAGCCAGCTGGCCTTCGCGGCGGTGGCCTCGCTCGTGCTCTACGTCTCCTTCGTGCTCACCCAGACGGTGCGGCACCGCGACTTCTTCCTGCCGATCGATGCGCAGGGCAAGGTGATCGACGCGAGCGGCGACGTCGAGGGCGACGTGGTCAAGGGCGACCCGGGCTCTACCACGACCGACGCCGAGGGTGGGGCCGACCACGCTCCCCCGCCGGGTGACTCCGTACGGCGATCGCTGGTGCTCCTGCTCGTGGCGCTCGTCGCGGTCGTGGGTCTGGCCAAGGTCGAGTCGCCGGCCATCGAGTCGGCGGTCGCCTCGGCGGGACTGCCGCAGTCGTTCGTCGGGGTCGTCATCGCGCTGCTGGTGCTGGCGCCCGAGACCCTGGCCGCGGTCAACGCCTCGCGCCGGGGGCGCACCCAGATCAGCCTCAACCTCGCGCTGGGGTCGGCCATGGCGAGCATCGGCCTGACCATCCCGGTCCTCGCGGTGCTGTCACCCTTCCTCGACGTCCCGCTGCAGCTGGGGCTCGGGCCGACGCAGCTGGTGCTGCTGGCGCTGACCGTGGTCGTGGGCACGCTGACCGTGGTGCCGGGAAGGGCCACCCGGCTCCAGGGCGTCGTGCACCTGGCGCTCCTGTCAGCGTTCGTCTTCCTCGCCGCGAACCCGTAGGCGGCCACGGCCGTCCCGGCACCACGCTGCGCCACATGCGCGCGGGGCTGGCCCGTGGGCACGGATACGCGGGCACGTGCCCCCAAATGCGCGGGGGCCCAGCATGGCAGCCACGGATACGCGGGCATCTGCCCCCAAATGCGCGGTGGCGCAGCATGGCGGGGCCGCATACGCGGGCATCTGCCCCCCTCGCCCAGCGGTCGTCACCCTACCTGCGGGTCTTTCCCGGCGTGTGGGGTTTCAGTAGGGCCGCGTGGGTCGACGCTCGAAGGGGGTCGGCAGGACCAAGCGCCCACCTGCCCCTGCTCGCGGCGTTCGAACCTTCGGGGACGACCCATCGGTGGCCAGGAGCAACGACAGCGAGCGCTCCGACTGGGCCACCGTCACACAAGCCCGGTTGGTGAACAGCCCCGCCCTCGACCTCGCCAAGGTTGTGAGCGCTACTGGAAGCCGACCTCGGCGAGCGGGTGGAAGAGCTCCCGCTCCTCGTAGGACAGGTGGCTCAGCAGGGCGTCGGTGAGCCGGTCGACCACCTCGCGCAGCGGCCCGGTGTCACCGGGCAGTCCGTCGGGCCCGCCCGTCACGAGGCCGACGAGCGCCCGGTCGACGTGCTCGAGCAGGTCGTGGATGACGTCGTGCTCATGCGTGAGGCGGTCGAGCACCGGAGCGGCACCCTCGACCCGACGCAGCCGGGGAAACATGCTGACGTCCTCGATCCTGTGGTGCGTGGTGAGCACCCGGCAGTACTGCTCGCAGTAGGCGCCGAGCGTCCAGGCGTTCTGCCGCAACGTCATCGCGTTGATCGCGGAGCGTGCGTCGCCGACAGTGCGACGCCCTGCCTCGACCTGCTCGATGACCCCGCGCAGCTGGGTCAGCTCGGCCCGGAGGTGGTCGTGCACGGCGACGAGGTGCTGCGGGTGCGCCTCCTGCGCCGCTGTGTATGAAGCCCCCGCCGGCACCGGGAAACGCGGCCGCGTGGCCTCGTCCCACGCGGCGTGGCCGGAGAGCCGCTCGCCGTCTTCAGGAGCGGGGACGGGCAGCGGGGCGTCCACCGACGCGGCGGCCGCCTACTGACCCGGCGTCGCCGACGCGCTCGCCGACCCCGCCGTAGACGCGCTCGCCGACCCCGCCCCGCGGCTCGATCCCGTTGCTGCCCGGGCCCGTTCGGCTTCGACGAGCTCGCGCACGAGGGGGGCGACCTCCTCACCGAAGCGCCGTACGGTCTCCACGTCGTCGGCACCGAGCACGAAGGTGCTCGTCCCGTGATCGAGGGTGAGCGCCGCCAGCTGCTCGGCCCAGTCAGCCGGTTGCCCCGAGAGCTGAGGACCGTTGCCGCGTGGCCCGATCCGTCCCACCACGTTGTAGAGCCGGCGCACGTCGGCCGGGTCGCGACCGGCGGCGACTGCGGCCGCGTCGATGGTCGCGCTGAGGCCACCGAGGGCGTCGGGGTCGGCGTAGCCCGTGCTCGGCAGCCACCCGTCGGCGAGGCGCCCGGTCAGCCGGAGCAGCCTCGGCTTATAGGCCCCCACCCAGATCTCGACCGCGTGCGCGGGGGCCGGGCCGGGGTGGAGGCCCGACACGGCATACGACTGACCGTCGACGTGGACCGCGGCGGAGCCGTGGGGCCGCCAGACACCGCGGATGACGGCGATCGCCTCCTCCAGCGCCGTGACCGCCTCGCCGGGCGTACGGCGCGGGCCCCCGGCCGCGACGACGGCGTCCCAGAAGGCACCGGTCCCGAGTCCGAGCTCCGTGCGGCCGCCCGAGAGCAGGTCGAGCGTGGCGATGCTCCTGGCCAGCACCACGGGCGGTCGCAGCGGCAGGTTCGCGACGTCGAGGGCCACCCGCAGCGTCGAGGTGCGCGCCGCGACGACGGTCAGCAGCGTGAGGGCGTCGAGGTGGCGCGACTGGTACGGGTGGTCCTGGACCATCAGCAGGTCGAGGCCGCTGACCTCGGCCACCTGGGCGATCGCGAGCACCCGGTCGGCGGCCGAGGCGTCGGGTGAGGGGAAGACGCCGAACTGCAGGTCCTGGAGGTAGTCGACCACGCCCCCATCCTCACACCCGTGAGGCCAGCCCTGCCGACTCCCCTGGCGACTCCCCTGGCGCCCGCGCTTCGACAGTGGTGGCATGGGGGCCATGTCCTACCCCCCTCGTCGCTACACCGGCGCGGCTGGCGAGGCCAGCGCCACCATCCGGCTCGACGCCACCGCCACAGAGGTCGTCTACCCCAACGGAAACCGGGTGCGCTACCTCGCCACCGGCGCGGGAACCGGCGGCCTGTTCGGCCTCTACCGGTGGGAGTTCGCCGGTCCGCGGAGCGGCCCGGACCCCCACTTCCACCGCACCCTCGCGGAGTCGTTCTACGTGCTGCAGGGCGAGGTGTCGATCCACGACGGCACCGACTGGCGCGCCTGCCGCCCCGGCGACTTCGTCCACGTGCCGCCCGGCGGGGTGCACGGGTTCAAGAACGAGGACGGCCCGGCGACGATGCTGCTCCACTTCGCACCGGGAGCCCCTCGAGAGCGCTACTTCGAGGGTCTGGCAAGAGGGCTCGACGACCTCTCACCCGAGGAGGTCGACGCGTTCATGGCCGAGCACGACAACGTCTGGGTCGACTGACCCGTCTCGCCGTGGGAGGGGTCCGGGGCGTCAGCGACGAGTCCTCACCTGATGAGGACGCTCTTCGTCCGCAATGGCGCCTACTCTCGAGGCGACATCACCGCCCGCCGCGGGCGGGCCGGCCGTACTCATCGAAGAAGTCCGCCGTACCCACCGAGGAAGACTGAGGGAGAACGTCATGGCCGAGGTTCTGCTGTTCCACCACGCCCAGGGGCTGACCGAGGGCATCGTGGCCTTCGCCGACCGGCTGCGTGCGGCCGGGCACACCGTACATACCCCCGACTCGTATGGAGGGCGCACCTTCCCCACCGTCGAGGAGGGCGTCGCGTTCGCCCAGGAGACCGGCTTCGACGTCGTGCAGCAGCGAGGTCTCGCGGCCGCCGAAGCACTGCCGGAGGAGCTCGTCTACGCCGGTTTCTCGCTCGGGGTCATGGCCGCGCAGCCCCTCGCGCAGAATCCGCCGGGAGCCCGCGGCGCTCTGCTCTTCGAGTCGTGCGTTCCCCCGATCGAGTTCGGATCCGCTTGGCCGACAAGCCTGCCCGTGCAGGTGCACGGGATGGACGCTGACCCGTTCTTCGCCGGGGAGGGTGACATCGACGCAGCGCGCGCACTCGTCGCGGACGCGGCCGACGGCGAGCTGTTCGTCTACCCGGGCGACCAGCACCTCTTCGCCGACAGCTCGCTGGCGTCGTACCGTCCTGAGGCCGCCGAGCTGCTCGTCGAGCGGACGCTGGCGTTCCTCGAGCGGGTCTGAGCCTGCCTGCCTCGTCGCATCAGACGCTTCGGACGCGTCACTCCCCGTCAGTCGCAGAAGCAGGTGCCGGCGGCCGAGATCTGCAACCCGCAGCGGGGGCAGATCTTCGGCTCCGGCGGCGGCGGCACGGCGGCGGCCGGGGCGCGGCGGGTGGCGGCACGGGGGGTCGTGCTGCGTGACCGGGTGGCGACGGGGCTGCGCGCCATCCGGTCGACCGCCTCGAGCGCGAGCGCGAGGGCCTCGTCGCGGGCCCCGCGCAGCCGTGCGGTCGGCACCCAGACATAGCTCGTCGACGTCGTCTTGGTCTCGACCCGCTCGACCAGCGAGGTGCCCTCGAGGTCACGCGCCCTGGCCGGGTCGAGGGACAGCGACACGACGGCGGGGTAGCAGTGCATCGCCGGGTTGTCGGACCCGAGCCGGCTGATGATCAGCTCTTCACCCCGGCGGGCGACCTCGACCGATCGTGAGGAGACGACCTCGCGCACCAGCATCTCGACCTCGATCGACGGCCGTAAGCGGCCCAGCTGCTCGTCGATGTCCATGACCCCACCCTCTGCGTGACCTGCGTGCCCACCGTGACCGGGGGCTCTTGTCGTGACGTGCCCCTCCAGTCTCACAGATGGGGGAAGAGCTCCACTCACCCCGCCACCCCCGCGCACCGGTCGGGCAGTCCGGGCCGGTCGGGCCGGTCGCGCTACGGGTGGGGGCGGGCCTTGAGCGGCAGCACCGGTCCCGTCCACCGTCGTCGCAGCCAGCGGTCGTGGCTCGTGACGACCACGGTGCCGTCGGAGGCGCCCATTGCGTCCTCGAGGTCGGAGGCCAGGCCGAGGGAGATGTGGTTCGTCGGCTCGTCGAGCAGCAGCAGGCCGGGTCGCTGCGCCACGACGAGGGCGAGCGTGAGGCGTCGCTGCTGACCGACCGAGAGGACCCCGACGGGCTTGCCGAGCTCGCGCGGGTGGAAGAGCCCCAGCTCGCGAAGTGGTGGCACGTCGCGCTCGCCGGCCGCCGCGGCATACACCTCGCGGGCGGTGTGGTCCGGGCGGTCGAAGACGACGTCCTGCGGGAGGTAGCCCACCCGGTCGGCGCGCACCCGCACCTCGCCGCTCGCGGGCGCCACCTCACCCGCGAGGACGGAGAGCAGTGTCGACTTCCCGCTGCCGTTCGCACCGGTGACGAGCACGTGCTCTCCAGCCGCGACGGTCATCCGCGCAACCTCGACCCGACCGGGCACGACGAGGTCGCGTACCCACACCGTGGCCGCCCCCTCGGTGAGGTGCTCGCCAAAGCTCAGGGGGCGCGGCGGCTGGGGCACCCGGACCCGCTCGACCGCCTCGATCCTGCGCTCGACGTTGTTCACCCGGCGCGCGATGGTCTTCTCGACCTTCGCGCCCTTGAAACCGTGGATGAACTTGTCGTTGTCGCGGGGTCCGCGGTCGTGCGCGACCGTCCGCGCCGTCGACGTCTCAGCCAGCCGCAGCGTGCTCAGCTCCTCACGCTGGGCGAGGTACGTCTGCTCCCAACGACGGCGCGCCCTGCGTCGCACCCGGAGGTA
>JBBRNQ010000055.1:0-27924 GCA_038230235.1 Actinomycetales bacterium | reverse complement strand
CTCGCGAAACACGTCGGCAGGGACGCTTTCGGCTTCCGCAACGTCGAGAACCAACGCCGACGGATACGCTGGGCCTGCACCCGTCAACATCGGCGGGCGTCAGTCATGACCCACGAGTTGCCCGGCTAACTTCGAAGAGCCTGCAACACCCGCGGAGGTAGCTTTGGAAAAGATGTGGCCCTGGACGGCAAGGGCTGCCGTAGTAAGCGCGCCGATCATTCTGTTGGTGATGCTCGTCCTCTATGGCATCATGCGTGCCCGTTCGGACTGGCCGAACCCGCAGTTCGAGGGCTGGATCCTGGTCGCGATTATTGGGGCTAGCGTCGTCCCGATCCTGCTGCTCATCGTTCAGGCACTCGCCTCCTCTGGCGGGACCCTCCAAGCGGCCGGAGTGAGACTTTCCTTCGCAGCCGCTTCCAGCCGTGCATCCGCCGCCGTCTCGACCTCGACGCTTTCGGAGAACCTCGGCACGCCTCCTGGCCTGGCTCAGCAGGCCACCGGTTTGCCGAACATCCTGGCCGCGCTCCGCGAGGCACGACGCACCGAAGTTACCATCGTCGACCTGCGTGAGGGCAACACCTGGTGGGAGTCAAGATTGTTCATTCTTACTGCGGCTGCCGCTCGCCGCCGTCGTCCCGCAGCGATCGCCTTCATCACCACGAGCAACGAACGCCCAGGAACCTTTATCGGCTGGGCCGAACCGCAAGCACTGCTCGAGCAGCACGAAATGTTGGAGCCGGTGTATCTGACCGCCTACCGCTTCGCTGCAGCTGCCACGGCGCAGTGGGATCTCGGCACCCCCCTCCCGGACACCGACCAGGTTGTTGAACTGCCGTGGGTGGCGACAGGCGGAGAGACGATCCAAGAGACTCTCCCTCAGCCCGTGACCGGGTCCGCTGATTGCGACTTCGCTTTCGAGCTGTACCTACAGCGCGAGTGCGACCGACAAGTCCCGGCAGATGAGGCGCGCAGACCAGTCGGTCGCGCCCGGCTCGAGGAGCTATTCGATCCGGTACTCGTGAAGGACCAGGTAGAGGACGACGCAACCGACGCGGAGTGGGTTAGGTACCTGACTGGTCGCCCGCATCGGTTTTTCGCCCTCACCCGCGGAGGGGTGCTGCGAAACCTCGTGCCGCGGGACACCTTGATCGCGGCATTACTCGGCCGACTGGTGACCACCGATGACGGCCATGCCATGGGCACTCCCGAGAGGAGCACGGGAGCGGCACCAACGCAGCAATAGCCAAGCAGGTCGGAATCGGCGGCTTCGGTCGAGCGCTCCGCCTCTGACTCCGACGAGGGCGGTTTTCATGCACCCCGAGGCAGTTTCGTTGCCGACTTCGCGCAGGTTCTCGTGTACGTGCTCTATTTTCCGCCGCAGTTCCGCTCTCGGGGGCGTCCACGAGGCAACAACGTGCGTCTTTTCGCCGCGTAAGCGGCCGTGTCCTTCCGCCGCGTAAGCGGCTGTCCCACACCGCCGCGAGAGCGGCTAGCCCACACCGCCGCGTAGCGGCCGTCCCGATTCGCCGCGAGTCGACGAATGGCAGGCGGTCAGGCGTCGGGCAGGAGAAGCTGCCGGGCGGTGGCGTCGTAGAACGCGAGGAGATCCTTCATGGGAACCGGGCGTCTGCTGACCTTCGCAAGGTCCTTGCCCTCGAGGCTGAACGGCGGTGGGTAAAGGCTCATGCCGTGGTCGAGAGGAAGCGAGTCGATCTCGGCTTCCCAGCCGGGCCACCGCAGCGAGGCGAATGCGTCTGTGAGGTCGCCGGCCAGGACGGCCGTCACGAAGGCGGTGTGACCGCCACCGACGCCGGTCCATTCCAGCGAGTCGGGACCGAAGTAGCAGACCTCGCCGGGGTTGACGCCGAGTCCGCCTCCGTCAATGGCGAACCGGCCGCCGAGCGCATCGAAGCCGACGACCCGCGAGGGTGGTGGCCCACTGTCGATGTGCAAGGTAGCGAGGCTGTTGGCCGCGGCAAGGTCCGGCACCGGTGAGCCGACACCGCCAAGGAGCCGGAACCATCGGTGGTCGGCGACGATGCCACCGCAGTTGAGGGCCATCGCCCCCAGAAACGACCGTGTGGTGACCTGGAGCGCCAGGAGAACCTGACGGCATGACTCGGGGTCGCCGGGTAGTGCTTCTCCGTCCGTAGAGCTTGCCAGCAACGACTCGATCTCAGGCCATGCGGGGTTGTCGACCGAAATCAGTTCCTCGATAGGACGGATGCTCACCCCGAGATCGTGACAGATGCTCAGCTGTACAACGCCGGAACCAGCGTGCCCCCTATCGCCGCGAGTGCGGTTGTCCCACACCGCCGCGAGCCGTCCCACACCGCCGCGAAAGCGGCTGACACGCACCGCCTCCTGTCGGGCTCCTACCTGTACTCGGCGACAACCTCGATGGTGCCGACAATGTGCCGGTTGAACTCCTCGAGGTCCTCGGCGGGGATCCAGTACTCGAGGATGGTCTGCCCGCCGGCCCGCTGGACGTCGTACCGGTCGAGGTAGGACTTGTCGACCTCGAAGCGGGTCACGTAGCCCACCCCGCTGGCCTTGACATTCCAGTCGCGGGCGATTTTGGTCGCGTACTCCTCGTTCAGGACGGGGTAAAAGATCGGCTGCTCGGGAAGCCGGGGTGGCCATGCGCGCCACCCCGAAGCTTGGACGAGGGCGAGTTCGGCCGGTCCCGTGGGACGCCAGAGCGTGACGGTGTGCATCCGCCTATCGTCCTTGAACGACTCGCGTGCGACGACCCCATTGCCAAGGCGGCCCTCCGCCCCACACCGCCGCGAGAGCGGCTGTCCCACACCGCCGCGAGAGCGGCCGTCCCACAACGCCGCGAGAGCGGCCAGCGCTAACGACCGCAAGTACGGCCGTCCGACTTCGCGAGTCCCTTTCTGCCGCGAACAGGTCGTCCGGATCGACCCGCGCAACGCCTACGCCGGCCTGTGTCGCGGCCGGGTGGTCTAATGACGTGGTGCCCGAACCTCGCCTGTCACCGGTGCCACGCAACCTGTTCGGTGTCGCGGCCCTACTATCCCTGGCGACCAGCTTGGTGACTCTCCCGCGGGCACTGGACCGAGGTGGGCTCAACTGGTTGTTGGCAGGGCTTGAAGCTGTGGCTGCCTTACTCTTTGGGCTCACCTGGTGGCTGGGTCGACGACCTCGGTGACCCAGCCCTAGTGGACTCCGCTGGGCACTTTCGCTGACACCAAACACCGGCAATTCGACCAGCATTCCTCGCGCCGGGACGAAGCACAAGGCCTTCGCCTCCGAGGTGTCCCCTTCCGCCGCGAGTGAGGCTGTCCCCTTCCGCCGGGTATGACCGTCAAGCCGGCACGTCAGAGGCCGGTGGCCGGCAAGGCCCGTCTCGCAGGCGGAACCGCTCGCGGGAGCATCGGACGCCGCTCGAGGCCACGTCGTTCGATCGCCGTAGGAGGATCCGCTATCGGTGATCGAGCAGGAGTCGAGGCAGGTGCCGAGCCCCGTCCGGCCCCGTGCGTGAGCATCACTGGGAGGCCCTGCTGAAGTTGACCGTGACACCCTCATCGGGTAGTGATATCATTGAAGTGATATCAGAGGTGGTCGCAGTGGAACAGATCCTGATTCGCAACCTGCCCGCAGGGACCAAGGCGGCGCTCCGCGCGCGTGCTCAGCAGCGTCACTGGTCGGTCGAGGCGGAGGCGCGTGACGTACTGACCAGGGCTCTGCAGGGCGAGCCCATCACGATCGTCGACCTCTTGAGTACTGACGAAGGCGCCGGCATCGAGTTCGAACCCGAGCGCCTGGGTCTGACGGCTCGCCAATCGCACCTGTGAAGTACCTCTTGGACACCAACGTGGTGTCCGCACTGCGGGTCCGAGGGCGCAACCGGCATGTCGAGTCGTGGGCAGCATCGGTTCCTGTCGGTGACCAGTTCACATCGGCATTCACCATCGCGGAGATCGAGCGAGGGGTGATTGCCAAGGAGCGATCTGACGCCGGGCAAGGAGCTGTCCTGCGTCGCTGGTTCGGGGAGAACGTCTTGCCCACGTTCGCCGACCGGGTGCTGCCCTTCGACCTGCCGGCGGCCCGGATCCTCTCGGCCTATCGGGTCCCCGAGCACGCACCGCTCGACGCCCTCATTGCCGCCGTCGCGGAGGCTGCAGAGATGACCATCGTCACGCGCAACACCAAACATTTCGAACCCCTTGGCGTCCCGTGCCTCAATCCATGGGACACGACCGCCCCACGAGACTGAGCCATCCTGGGAGCGCTGTGCGTCGATGGCGGCCACGAGCGGGTCCACACCCACGAAGGTTGCACTCCTGGCCGTGCGCCAAGAAGCGAGTTGGGCGCTGGCTGGTGCAGTCGGACGTTCTCCGATGCGTGAGCCGGCCGCAGCCGGCACTTCGTACCCGGGCACAAGGTCAGTCAGGGGTCCCGGCTCGTAGCCCAGCCCGAGGATCTCGACGGTCACGTGCACCGGACCGCGGGCGCAGCCGGTCCGGATGATGAGAGCCACCGGGTCCTCGGCGCCTACACCCCCGGCTCTTACGACAGCCCACCCCTGGGATCAGTCATCCAGGAGGACCCGACCAGGGCCTCGAGCACCTCGCGCACGGCGGCGAGCCGCACCGACGCCGTACGACGTGCCGTCGCCAGCCCCGCTGCGCGCTCACCGGAGACGTCGACCGGCTCGAGGACCTCGAGGTAGACCTTGACCTTCGGCTCGGTGCCGGAGGGGCGCACGATGATGCGGGAGCCGTCGGCGAGCCACCACCGCAGCCCCTCGGTGGGGGGCAGGCCGCCATCGCCGCGGGCGAGGTCGTCGACCTGGGTGACGGGGGAGCCGGCGACCTCGGTGGCCGGCCGGTCGCGCAGGCGAGCCATCAGCTCGTTGGTCTGCGCGAGGTCGGTGACGCGCACCGAGAAGGAGTCGGTGGCGTGCACGCCGTGCGCGAGCGCGAGGTCGTCGAGCACGTCGAGCAGGGTGCGGCCCTGCGCCTTGAGGGTGGTGGCCAGCTCGGCGAGCACCAGCGCAGCGCTGACCCCGTCCTTGTCGCGCACGACGTCGGGCGCGACGCAGTAGCCGAGCGCCTCCTCGTAGCCGTAGGCGAGCCCGGGCACCCGGGCGATCCACTTGAAGCCGGTGAGGGTCTCCTGGTGGCCCACGCCGGCGTCGGCGGCCATCGTGGCGAGCAGCCGGGACGAGACGATCGAGTTGGCGAGCACGCCGCCGTCGGGGAGGCCCCGGTCCAGCAGGTGGGCGCCGAGGAGAGCACCGACCTCGTCGCCGCGCAGCATCCGCCAGTCACCGATCGCGGGGTCGAGCACCGCTGCGGCGAGGCGGTCCGCGTCGGGGTCGTTGGCGATGACGAGGTCGGGGGACACCTCGCGGGCCAGCGCCAGCGCGGCGTCGATGGCGCCGGGCTCCTCGGGGTTGGGGAAGGTCACTGTCGGGAAGTCAGCGTCAGGCTGGGCCTGGCTCGAGACTGCCTGCGGCACAGCGAAACCCGCCCTCTCGAAGGCGGCCAGCACCACGTCGTTGCCGACGCCGTGGAGTGAGGTGTGGACGACCGAGAGGTCGCGGGGGGAGCCGGGGTCGACGACGCGGCACACGGCATCGAGGTAGTCGTCGACGACGTCGTTGCTCAGGGTTTCCCATCCGTCGTCGGTGAGGGCGACGTCGGCAGTCTGCTGGATGGCGTCGATGTGGGCGGCGATCTGCGCGTCGACCGGGGGCACGATCTGGCTCCCGTCGCCGAGGTAGACCTTGTATCCGTTGTCCTGCGCGGGATTGTGGCTGGCGGTGACCATGACACCGGCGTCGGCTCCGAGGTGGCGGATCGCGAAGGCCAGCACGGGCGTCGGGAGGGGGTGGGGCAGCACGCTGGCCCTCCCTCCGGCCGCCACGACGACGGCGGCCGTGTCGCGGGCGAAGACGTCGGAGCGGTGGCGCGCGTCGTAGCCGACCACCACCATCGGCTCGGCCACCCCACCCCCGGCCACCCCACCCTCGGCCTGCAACCACGACACGAGCCCGGAGGCGGCCCGGATCACGACAGCCCGGTTCATCCGGTTGGGCCCGGCGCCGAGCGCGCCTCGTAGGCCAGCGGTCCCGAACTCGAGCATTCCCGAGAAACGACGTGCGAGGTCGGCTGCGGCGGCCTCGTCGCCCGAGCCGGCTTTGGTCAGCACGTCGGTCAGCTCGGCGCGGGTGGCCGGGTCGGGGTCGTCGTCGATCCAGGCGCGGGCGCGGTGGAGCAGGTCGCTGAGGGTGGGGGTGGACGGCATACGACGCTCCTGGGGTCGGACGGCGAGGTCAGACGAGTCGGGTGACGACCTGCGCCAGCAGGTCCCCACAGCGCTCGGCGGCAGCCCGTCCGGCGTCGAGGACCTCGGCGTGGGAGAGGGGCTGGTCGGAGATGCCGGCGGCGAGGTTGGTCACGAGCGAGATGCCGAGCACCTCGAGACCGACGTGGCGCGCGGCGATCGCCTCGAGTGTCGTGGACATCCCGACCAGGTCGGCGCCGAGGATGCCGGCCATGCGCACCTCGGCCGGGGTCTCGTAGTGCGGCCCGCGGAACTGCGCGTACACGCCCTCGTCGAGACTGGGGTCGACCTCGCGCGCGATGGCCCGCAACCGCGAGGAGTAGAGGTCGGTGAGGTCGACGAAGGTCGGCCCCTCGAGCGGCGAGGTGGCCGTGAGGTTGAGGTGGTCGCTGATGAGCACCGGGGTGCCCGGCCCCCAGGCCGGGTTGAGGCCCCCGCAGCCGTTGGTCAGCACGACAGTGGCGCAGCCCGCAGCCCTGGCGGTGCGGACGGCGTGCACGACGGCCCGCACGCCGCGACCCTCGTAGTAGTGGGTGCGAGTGCCGAAGACCAGCGCCCGCCTGCCGGTCTGACCGATGGCCACCGAGCGCATCTCACCGGAGTGCCCGGCCACGGCGGCCTTCCGGAAGCCCGGCACGTCGTCGTTGGGCACGGTCGCTAGGGTTTCGCCGATCCGGTCGGCGGTCTGCCCCCAGCCGGAGCCGAGCACGAGGGCCACGTCGTGGCCGTCCACGCCGGTGCGCTCGGCGATGACCGCGGCGGCGGCGGCGGCGGCGACGAAGGGGTCGGTGGCCGGGTCGTCGAGGTCGGGGACGTCAGTGGTCGTGGGGCTCACGAGAGCCGAGCCTAGTGCGCGGGGGTGGCGGTGACGGCACGTCGTACGGGGCTCTCGGGGTCGGACTCGACGCAGCGTCGGGCCGCTCGACCCGGTGTGCACGCCGCGTCCACCGGCTCGACGCTGCGTCGAGTCGCGTCGAGTCGCGTCGAGTCGCGCCGAGTTGCGTCCCAGGCCCCCGGGGTCGGACGCGGCGCACCGCGTCACCGGCGCGAAACCCGGCGGTGGTTGGATGGGGAGGTGAGCCCCCAGAGTCCGACCGTCGTCATCCTCGGGGGAGGCCCCGGTGGGTATGAAGCCGCGCTGGTCGCCGTCCGCTCCGGGGCCGAGGTGACCGTCGTCGACCGTGACGGGCTCGGAGGCGCGTGCGTCCTCACCGACTGCGTGCCCAGCAAGGCCCTGGTCTCGACGGCGGCCTTCATGGGCGGGCTGTCCACCGGCGACACCCTCGGGGTGCGGGGCGCCGACGACGCCGGGGTGGACCTGCGGGCCGTCAACCGGCGCATCCTCGCCCTCGCCGCGAGCCAGAGCGCCGACATCCACCGCAAGCTCGACGCCGACGGGGTCCGCATCCTCACCGGCAGCGCCACCCTGCTCGCGCCCGACCGGGTGCGGGCGCAGGGGGCCGACGGCTCGACGCACGACCTCGAGGCCGACGTGGTGCTCATCGCGACCGGGGCCACCCCCCGCACGATGGCCACGGCCGAGCCCGACGGCGAACGCATCCTCACCTGGCAGCAGATCTACACCCTCGATGAGCTGCCGAAGCACCTGATCGTCGTCGGCTCCGGCGTCACCGGCGCCGAGCTCGCCCACGCCTACGTCGGCCTCGGGGTGCCGGTCACCCTCGTCTCCTCCCGCGAGCGCGTGCTCCCGGGTGAGGACGCCGACGCCGCGCGCGTCATCGAGGACGTCTTCCGCCGCGACGGGATGCGCGTCCTCGGGCAGTCACGGATGGCCTCGGTCGAGCGCACCGGTGACGGTGTGCGGGTCACCCTCGTCGACGGCCGCACGGTCGACGGGTCGCACGCGCTGCTGGCCGTCGGCTCCGTCGCGCAGACTGCCGGCCTCGGTCTCGCGGAGGCCGGGGTCGAGCTGACGCAGTCGGGGCACGTCGTCGTCGACGGTGTCTCGCGCACCTCGGTGCGGGGCGTCTACGCCGCCGGCGACTGCACCGGTGTCCTGCCGCTGGCGTCGGTCGCGGCCATGCAGGGGCGGATCGCGATGTGGCACGCCCTCGGTGACGCCGTCACGCCCCTCCGGCTGAGCAGGGTGTCGGCCAACATCTTCACCTCACCCGAGATCGCGACCGTCGGCATCAGCCAGCAGCAGATCGACGACGGCACGACCGAGGCCGACGTCGACGTCCTGCCGCTCGCGACCAACGCCCGCGCGAAGATGGACTCCTTCGAGGACGGCTTCGTCAAGGTCTTCTCCCGCAAGGGCAGCGGCACCGTCTGCGGCGGCGTCGTCGTCGCCCCCCGCGCGTCCGAGCTGATCTACCCCATCGCCCTCGCGGTGCAGAACCACCTCAACGTCGACGAGGTCGCCGCCACGTTCACCGTCTACCCGTCGATGAGCGGCTCGATCGGCGAGGCCGCCCGGCGGCTCCACCACACCTGACCGCGGCCCGCCCGACCCCGTCCCGCAGGGCTGGCTCAGCCGGGCCAACCGACGATGATTGCCTCCACTCACTGCACGTATATATCCGAGATTGTCACCTGTCGACCTGAGGCAATGGTCGTCGGTCGTGCGGTCGGGCCACCGCCGTGGGGCTCGCGGCCCTAGCGTCCCGTCGGGGGATCGGCGGGGTCCGACGAGGTGGCCGGTGTGTCGTCGCCCCCCAGGTCGGGGTCGGTCTCGGGGGTGAAACCGGCCCGGTCGTCCCCGCGCTCCTCGCGGGCCCACCGTTCCCGGCGCTGCCGCGAGATCCTGGCCCGCACCCGACGCCAGAAGGGCCAGAACACGGCGAGGACGAGGAGCAGGACGACCAGCCCACCCCAGTTGAACCCCGAGGACGTGGAGCTCGCAGACGGGAGGGCGGTCGCGATCATGGGCAGGAGTCTAGGTGGGGCTGACCGTCAGCCAGCGCTGCCGGTGGGTACGGTCGGGGCATGAGCACCCAGCCCGTGAGCAGTCCGGACGCCGGTCGTCCCAACGGCACCCACCTCGAGGCCCCGTCCAGCTCACCGCAACCGGCGCCCGCACCGCCCATGGCGCCCGTACCCCCCACATCGGTCGCACCGCCGACGGCGCTCGCACCGCCCCTGCTGCACCGGGTGCGTGACTTCATCCTGGGCTACCCGACGCGGGCCGACGTAGCCGAGGGGCCGACGCTGGAGACCGTGCCCGCCACACCGGGCGACCCGGTCACCCCGCCGGGGGCGCCGGGGCCGGGGGAGTCGTTCCCCAGCGACCCCGCACCAGTGCCCACCGACCCCGTACCCGTGCCCACCGACCCGGAGCCGGTGCCCACCGACCCCGTACCGGTGCCTACCGACCCGGTCCCCACACCACCAAGCCCCCTTCCAGGTCCGGGGGAACCACTGCCGGAGACCCGGTGGACGGGGTCCTCCGGGCCGAGCTGACCCCGCGAGATCAGCCTTCGGCGGCGGCGTCCTTGATCTCGGCGATCACGGCGCCGCTGGTGACGGTGGCGCCCACCTCGGCGGTCAGGCCGGTGACGACGCCGGCCTTGTGGGCGTTGATGGGCTGCTCCATCTTCATCGCCTCGATGACGACGATCGTCTGGCCCTCGACGACGGTGTCGCCCTCGGCCACGGCGATCTTGACGACGGTGCCCTGCATCGGGGCCGTCAGGGTGTCACCGGAGGCGGCGGCGGACGAGCCCGACCCGCCCGCTCGACGGGGGGCCTTCTTCTTGGCCGTCGACCCGCCCCCGCCACCGAGCGACAGGCCGCCAGGCAGCGACACCTCGAGCCGCCGGCCACCGACCTCGACGACGACGGTCTGCCGCTCCTCGGCCTCGTCAGCGGGGGCGGCACCCCCGGAGTACGCCTCGATCTGGTTGTCGAACTCGGTCTCGATCCAGCGGGTGTGGATCGTGAAGGGCGCCTGCGGGTCGGCGGGCGCGAAGGCGGGGTCGCGGACGACGACGCGGTGGAAGGGCAGCACGGTGGGCATGCCCTCGACGACGAACTCGTCGAGCGCGCGCCGGGCCCGCTCGATCGCCTGCTGCCGGGTGGCGCCGGTGACGACGAGCTTGGCCAGCATCGAGTCGAAGGCCCCGCCGATGACGTCACCCGAGACCACGCCGGAGTCGACCCGGACTCCGGGGCCGGACGGCTGCACGTAGCGCGTGACCGTGCCGGGGGCGGGCAGGAAGCCGCGCCCCGCGTCCTCGCCGTTGATCCGGAACTCGATGGAGTGGGCGTGGGGCGTCGGGTCGTCGTACCCCAGTGCCTCGCCGTTGGCGATGCGGAACTGCTCGCGCACCAGGTCGATCCCGGTGACCTCCTCGGAGACCGGGTGCTCGACCTGCAGACGGGTGTTGACCTCGAGGAAGGAGATGCGACCGTCGACGCTGACGAGGAACTCGCAGGTCCCGGCGCCGACGTAGCCGGCCGCCCGGAGGATGTCCTTCGACGCCCTGACCAGCTCGGCGTTCTGCTTGTCCGTCAGGAACGGCGCGGGCGCCTCCTCGACGAGCTTCTGGTTGCGTCGTTGGAGCGAGCAGTCGCGGGTCGAGACGACGACGACGTTGCCGTGGGTGTCGGCCAGGCACTGGGTCTCGACGTGGCGCGGGTGGTCGAGGAAGCTCTCGACGAAGCACTCCCCGCGGCCGAACGCGCTGATCGCCTCGCGCACGGCCGAGTCGAAGAGGTCGGGGATCTCCTCCATCACGCGCACGACCTTGAGGCCGCGCCCGCCACCGCCGTACGCCGCCTTGATGGCGACCGGCAGCCCGTGCTCCTTCGCGAAGGCGATGACCTCGTCGGCGCCCTCGACGGGCTCCTTGGTGCCCGGCACGAGCGGGGCGCCCGCCCTGGTGGCGATGTGCCGCGCCTTGACCTTGTCACCGAGCGAGTCGATCGCGGCCGCGCCGGGTCCGATCCAGATCAGCCCCGCGTCGACGACGGCCTGGGCGAAGGACGCGTTCTCCGACAGGAAGCCGTAGCCCGGGTGCACGGCGTCGGCACCGGAGCGCCTGGCGACGTCGAGCAGCTTCTCCTGCACCAGGTAGCTGTCGCCGGGGGTGCTGCCCCCCAGGCTGAAGGCCTCGTCGGCTTCGCGCACGTGGAGCGCGTCGCGGTCGGGCTCGGCGTAGACGGCCACCGACGCGTAGCCGGCGTCCTTGCACGCCCGGGCCACGCGGACAGCGATCTCGCCGCGGTTGGCGATCAGCACCTTCGAGATCTGCGACATGCTCCGGACTCTAGCGTCGAGTGGCCAGTCGGCTACGTCGAGCCCCGTCGGGGCAGGCGCGAGCCTCGTCACACCCTCCGGGCACACCGTCCGCTTCACACCGGCCTGGGCGAGCGCAAGGTCAGCTGTGCGAGACGAGGCCGGGGTAGCGACCGGCGTCGAGGTCGGCGAGCAGCCCGGGGTGCGTCGGCGCCCAGCCGGTCCGCTGACGGGTGAGGGCACTGGACGCGGTCGCGTCCATGCCGAAGAACCCCCCGATCCAGCCGAAGTGCGCGGCAGCCTCCTCGACCGGTATGGAGCGCGCCGGGACGCCGACCCCGCGGCCGATGGCCACGGCGATGTCGTGGGTGGCGATGCCTTCCTCGCCCACGGCATGGACCACGGACCCCTCAGCCGGCCCGGACTCCACCATCTGGCGCACGAGCGCGGCCGCGTCGAGCCGGTGCACGGCCGACCAGCGGTTGTCACCGGCACCGACCCATCCGGAGACCCCCTTCTCGACCGCGACGCGGGCCAGGGTGGCGACGAACCCTTCGTCGCCCTCCCCGTGGACCGTCGGCGCGAAGCGCACCACGACGGGGCGTACACCGCGCTTCGCGAGCGCGAGCGCCGCGAGCGCGTTACCCACCCGGGGGTGAACGGGGCCGGGCTCGTCGTCCTCGGTGCCGGGCCGGCCGGTCGCCAGGCCGAGCGTGCCGGAGGCAATGAGCAGCGGGTGGCCGGTGCCCTCCAGAGCGGACCCGAAGGCCTCGATCGCGGCGAGGTCGGTGCGGGCGGCGTCCTCCATCCGCGAGAAGTCGTGCACGTAGCCGAGGTGCACGACACCCTCGGACGCGGCGGCGGCTGCACGCAGGGCGTCGACGTCGTCGAGGTCGCCGCGGGTCACGGTGGCCCCCAGACGGGCGACCGCCTCGGCTGAGGCATCGGAGCGGGCCAGACCGACGACGTCGTGACCCGACTCGAGCAGCAGCGGGATGACGGCCGAGCCGATCCAGCCGGACGCTCCGGTGACGAAGATGCGCATGGGGTTCCTCCAGAGGTGCGAGTGATGACATCAGGTGACATCGGCACCGTAGCACCTGATGTCACCTGATGTCATCACCCCGGTCGTGGGCTGTCTACACTCGGGTCATGGGTCGATGGGAGCCGGGTGCCGGGGACCGCCTGCGGTCGGCGGCCATCGAGCTCTTCGCGGAGCGGGGCTACGACCAGACGACCGTCGCCGACATCGCCGACCGGGCGGGCGTGACGGCCCGCACCTTCTTCCGCCACTACTCCGACAAGCGTGAAGTGCTGTTCGTCGGCTCCGAGGCGCTGCGCGACGTGATGGTGTCGGCGGTGGAGCAGGCCCCGGCGCCGACCGCGGCGCTCGCCGCCGTGGGTGCCGGCCTCGCCCGCGCCGCGGAGCTCCTCGGCGGGCGTCATGACCTGTCGAGTGGGCGGCAGCAGATCATCGACTCCCACTCCGAGCTGCGGGAGCGCGAGCTGATCAAGATGGCCGGTCTCGGGAGCGACCTGGCTGGTGCCCTTCGCCGGCGGGGGGTCCCGCCCACTGACGCCTCGCTGGCGGCCGAGGCCGGGATCGCGGTGCTGCGGGTGTCCTTCGAGCGCTGGGTGGCGGGGGACGCCGCGGGCCCCAGCCTCGCCGAGCTCATGCAGGACTCGATGGCCCAGCTGCGCTCGCTCGTCGTGGTCGACTGAGGGAGCGGCCGGGGCTCAGGCGAGGACCTCGCCGACAACCACCCAGAAGACCTCACGCAGCGCGCTGCGGGCCTCGTCGGGCACGTCGTACTGGCCGATGCGGGCCGAGAGGTCGGTGAGCAGCGTGCGGTCGAGGTCGGGTGGGATGAAGGGCCGGCCGTCGAGCAGGCGCCGACGGTCGTCGGGGCTCGCGGTCGTGGCCCAGGTGCCCACGACCTTGCGGCAGACCGACTCGACGACGGCGGGGTCGTGGGCCGGCTGCCCCAGGTAGCCCGAAGAGCCGTTGGTGGAGCTGGAGTAGACGACGGCAGGGCGCTCGGGCGGCGGCGCCGTGGCGGGGGTCGAGGGCGTACGGGGCCGCGGCCTCGCCAGGTCGGCGGGCGTCGGGGAGGGTGCCCCCGGAGGAGACGGTGTCGGCCCCGGACGGGTCGTCGTCGGGCCCGGGTCGATGTCGGGCGACGGGGCCGTGGCCCGGACGACGTCGGTCGTGGCGGCGTCGGTTGCCACCTCGGCGAGGCGGCGCACGTGCACCGTGGCGTCGAGCAGGGCGGGGTCGACGACGTCGATGCCGTCGGACTCGCGGATCAGGTGGTGCGAGACGCCGTGGGGGCGTCCGCTGGCGTCGGGGACGGCGAGCACCACGACCTGCACCCCGTGCGACTGGGCCTCCTCGACGGCCTCGGTGAGGTCGTCGTCGCCGGAGACGAGGTAGGCGACGTCGACGACCCGACCGCGGCTGTGGGAGGCGAGGTCGAGCCCGATGCGCAGGTCGACGCCCTTCTGGTCACCGTTGGGTGAGGTGCGGCCCAGTCGGAGCTTGACCCTCGGCAGCATGCCGATGGCGTTCTGCTCCAGGCTCGGGCCACCCGAGCCGCGCAGGCCGGCGTCGTACCAGTGGATGCGCAGCACGGGCAGGCCGCTGAGGCGCTCGGCCTGCTCGATCAGGCCGGGCACGAGGTCGGGGTAGGAGACGACCACCGCACTGCGCAGCGACGTGCCGGTGACGCGGGTCGCGAGGGATGCGACGAGATACCCCACGTCGACGTAGATGGCGCAGTGGGACCTCATTGCCACACACTGCCATGCCCAGCGCGTGAGCGGATGGGTGGATCTGTCCTGGGCGGGGAAGACGGCCGAGCGGAGGGGGTCGGAGTGCCTCGACTGCGGCTGGCAGCGCGACGTCCCGATCGGTCAAGCGGGTTGGGTCGCTGGCCTCGGCACGAGCCCCAGGCACTCCCGTTGGGCCGCCTCGAGGGTGTCGACCCGGCCTGCCTGCTGCGGGGTCAGCACCTCGCACACCCAGTCCCAGTGCAGGGCCACCAGCTCATCGAGCGCCGGCGCACCCATGAGGCTGCGCCCGTCGACCGCCCACCGCACGCGCTCCGTGACGCGCGGCCCCGGCGCGAGCCCGACGCCGTCCCAGGCCAGCGGGGTCGTCTCCACCTCGACCCAGTCGCGCTCGTGCGGGTCGAGCGCGTGGACCCGCCCGGTGCGGATGCGGCACCGGTCGAGCACCTGGACCGCCGGGCCGGGGGGCAGGCCGGCGCGCAGCATCGCGGCCCACGGGTAGACCTCGAAGACCTGGAAGCTGTGGTGCGCCCGCGCGCGTGACGCCGCCGCCCGCCAGGTGCCCCCGGGCTGCGGGCCGAAGCGCCGGGCGAGGCGCTCGAGCAGGTCGGCCGGGTCGACCGCGTCGAGCAGGTCGGAGCCCACCCAGTAGGCCTCGACGACCTCGTCGGCGAGCGGGTCGTCGGTGCCGAGGGCTCGCGCGAGCACCTCGAGGTAGACCCAGGCCCCCTCGAACTGCCGCGCCCGACGCTCGATCTCGGCGGGGGCGCCGTCGAGCAGGTCGTCGGCGCCGGCCGGGCCGCAGTAGCCGAGCTCGTTGGGTGGGTAGGCGTAGCTGGCGAAGCGCAGCGCTCCGGTGGACGTCACGTCGGCGGTCGCCCTCAGCAGATCCGGGGCAGCTGCTCGCCGATGGGCAGGTCGATGACCCGGGTGCCCCCGAGGCCCGTGCGGGCGACGACCATGCGTGGGTGCTCGGCCACGCAGGTGCCGATGCGGACGGCCCCGGCGCCGAGGGGGTGGGCCCGCAGGGCGGCGAGGGCCTCGTCGGCGCGGTCGCCGGGCACGACGGCGACGAGCTTGCCCTCGTTGGCGACCTGCAGCGGATCGAGCCCGAGCAGGCCGCAGGCGTCGCGCACCTCGGGCGGCACGGGCAGGTCGCGCTCGACGAGCGAGATGCCGACGCCCGAGGCGCGGGCGATCTCGTTGAGGGTGGCCGAGACCCCGCCGCGGGTGGGGTCGCGCAGCACCCGCACGTCGATGCCGGTGGCGAGCAGGTCGGCGACGAGCGTATGGAGCGGCGCGGTGTCGCTCTCGACCGTCGTCCCGAACTCGAGCCCGTCACGGCAGCTCATGACCGCGATGCCGTGCACCCCGATGTCGCCGCTGACGATCACGGCGTCACCGACCCGGGCCCGGCGCGGGCCGATCTCGACGCCGTCGGCGATGACCCCGATGCCAGCGGTGTTGACGTAGATGCCGTCCCCGCTGCCGCTGTCGACGACCTTGGTGTCCCCGGTGACCAGCTGCACCCCGGCGACCCCGGCCGCCTTGCCGATCGAGGTCGCCACCCGGGCGATGTCGGTCAGCGCGGTGCCCTCCGCGAGGATGAACGCGGTCGAGAGGTAGAGCGGGGTCGCGCCAGACATGGCCAGGTCGTTGACCGTGCCGTTGACGGCGAGGTCACCGATGTCGCCACCGGGGAAGAACATCGGCTTGACGACGAAGCTGTCGGTCGAGAACGCCAGCCGCCCCGACGGGCGCTCGAGCACGGCTGAGTCACCCAGCTCGGCGCGGGCCGCACCACCGAAGGCCGGGATGAACAGCTGCTCGATCAGCTCGCCCGACATCGCCCCACCTCCTCCGTGCCCCATGACGACGTACGGCGTGTCGCGCAGCGGCAGCGGGCAGGTCCAGCCCTCGAAGTCCAGGTCGTTACCGGGGACACGGTCGTTGACCCGACCGCGGCCGGTGACGTCGGCGCTCACTGGGTCACCAGCTCGAGCCGGCGGTAGGTGTAGTAGGCCGCGCAGGCCCCTTCCGAGGACACCATCGTGGCACCGAGTGGCTTGCGGGGAGTGCACTCCTTGCCGAACGCGGCGCACTCGTGCGGCTTGATCAGCCCTTGCAGCACCTCACCCGAACGGCACAGGGTCGATTCCTGAGTATGGATGTCGGTGACGGCGAAGCGCGTCTCGGCGTCGAAGTCGGCGTAGCGCTCGCTGAGGCGCCAGCCGCTGTCCGGGATCATGCCGATGCCCCGCCAGGTGCGGTCGGTGACCTCGAAGACGTCGCGCAGCATGGCCATGGCCGGCAGGTTGCCCTCGTCGGTGACGGCCCGCGAGTAGGCGTTCTCGACCTCGTGGCGCCCCTCCTCGAGCTGCACGACCGTGCGGCGGATCCCTTCGAGGATGTCGAGCGGCTCGAAGCCGGTGACGACGATCGGCACGCCGTACTTCTCCGCCAGCGGGGGGTACTGCGTGGTGCCCATGACGCTGCACACGTGGCCGGCGGCCAGGAAGCCCTGCACCCGGCAGTCGGGCGACTCCATGATGGCCGCGATGGCCGGAGGCACGAGCACGTGCGAGACCAGCAGTGAGAAGTTGGGGATGCCGAGCCGCTTCGCCTGGTAGACCGTCATCGCGTTGGCGGGCGCGGTCGTCTCGAAGCCGATGCCGAAGAAGACGACCTGCTTGTCGGGGTTCGCCCGCGCGAGCTTCAGCGCGTCGAGCGGGGAGTAGACGACGCGCACGTCACCGCCGGCGCTCTTGATGGAGAACAGGTCCTTGCTGCTGCCGGGCACCCGGAGCATGTCGCCGAAGGAGCAGAAGATGACCCCCGGCTGCTCGGCGATGGCCAGGGCCCGGTCGATCGCCTCGAGCGGGGTGACGCAGACCGGGCAGCCCGGGCCGTGGATCATCTCGACGCCCGCCGGCAGCAGCTGGTCGATGCCGTGGCGGATGATGGAGTGGGTCTGACCGCCGCAGACCTCCATCATCGCCCACGGCCTCGTCGTCACGGCGTGGATCTGGTCGACGAGACGCTTGGCCAGGTCGGGGTCGCTGAACTCGTCGAGGTACTTCATGCCTGCACCCCCTGCGAGAGCCCGGCCGGTGGTGCTCCGACCGGTGAGACCCCGGCCTGGCGGGCCGCGAGGGCGAAGCCGTCGCCGAACTCCTCCTCGAGGATCCCCAGCCTCCCGAACGACGCGAGGGTCTCCTGCGCCGACCTCTCGTCGAGCCGCTGGATCGCGAAGCCCACGTGCACGACGACGTACTCGCCCACCTGCGCGTCGGGGATGTACTCCAGGCACACCTCCTTGCGCACCCCGCCGAAGTCGACCTGCGCCATCGTGGTCTGGTCCTGGCTGTGCACCGACACGATGCGTCCGGGGACTGCGAGACACATGGGGATCTCCTTGGGGCTGGGCGGTGTTGGGTGGTGCTGGGTGTTCGGGTCGAGGTCAGGCCGGCTGGTGGTCGGGCCGGGGGTCGGCGGCTTGGGGCTCGGCGGGTTGGTGGTCGGGCAGGGGGTCGGGCAGGGGGTCGAGCAGGGGGTCGGTCATGTGGTCGGTCATGGGCGAGGGCTCGAGCAGCCCCACGTCACGCAGGAGCTGGAGCGTGCGTCCCGCCTCGTCGGCGTCGAGCCGGGTCAGCGCGTAGCCGGCGTGCACGATGGTGAAGTCACCGGGGGCGAGGTCGGGCAGGTAGTTGAGCCGGATCACCCGCACCTCGCCGTCGAAGTCGGCGTGGGCGAGCAGGGCACCGTCGTCGGCCTGCCACGTGTCGACGATCCTGCCGGGTACTCCGAGGCACATGTCAGCTCCCTGTCCTGGGTCGGTCGGTGGCTCGGTCGGTGGCTCGGTCGGTCGTTCGGCCGGTGGCTCGGCCGGTGGAACACGTGGTGGATCCTGAGCGGGTGGCGGGTGACGCCGTGCCCGCCAGCCAGCGGGCCCCGACCGCGACCTGCCCGAGCGCCAGCCCGCCGTCGTTGGCGGGCACGAGCCGGTGGGTCAGCACCTCGAACCCGCGGGCGGTGAGCTGGTCGCCGAGCAGCCGCAGCAGGACCCGGTTGCCGAAGGCCCCGCCCGTGAGCCCGATCGTGCCCACGCCGGCGGCGGTTGCCGTCGATGCGGCGAGCTCGGCGGCGCCCGAGGCCAGCGCTCGGTGGAACGACCACGCCAGCCGCCCCGCCGGCTCGCCGTCGCGCTGAGCCCGGACGAGGTCGCGCAGCAGCGGTTCGGGGTCGAGCGAGGGCAGCCCGGTCGTCGCGCTCAGCACCACCGGTAGAGCCAGTGTGATGCCGTCGTCGCCGTGGGCGGTGCGCCAGCGCCGGGCGACGGCCTCGAGCTCGACCGCCGCCTGGGCTTCATACGTGATGCGGTGGCGGACTCCGACGACGGAGGCCACCACGTCGAAGAGCCGACCGACGCTGCTGGTGGGGACCACCCCGGTCCCGGACCGCAGCAGGCCTGGTAGTGAACGCCGCTCGCTGTCGGTGAGGGCGGCGTCGACCAACGTGCCAGCGAGGTCGACCCCGGCCGCCAGGAGGGCCACCGCGGCCAGCCGCACGGGGTTGCGCACGCCCTCGTCGCCTCCGACGACCCGCACGACGCCGAGGTGGCCGAGCCGGGTGGCGGTGAGCCCGCCGTCGCCCAGGAGCAGCTCGCCGCCCCAGATCGTGCGGTCGCAGCCGTAGCCGGTGCCGTCGAAGACCACCCCGAGCAGCGGCTCGGTGAGGCGGCCGTGCTCGGCGGCGAGCGAGGCGAGGTGGGCGTGGTGGTGCTGCACCTCGTGCAGCGGCACCCCGAGGGCGTCGGCGGTCTCGCGGGCCCAGGCGCGCGAGGCGTAGCCGGGGTGCAGGTCGGCGACCACGAGGTCGGGCAGGCGGTCGTGGAAGCGCTGCAGCTGCGCGGCTGCGCGGTCGTGAGCCTGCCGGCTCTGCAGGGTGCCGAGGTCGCCGACGTGGGCCGAGACGAAGACCAGCCCGTCGCGCGAGAGCGCCACGGTGTTCTTCACCTCCGCGCCGGCCCCGAGCACGACACCCGGCTCGTCACCCAGCACGACCGGGAGCGGTGCGTGGCCGCGCGAGCGACGCAGCGGCACCACCGTCCCGTCGTGCCAGGCCATCACGGAGTCCTCGCAGGGCACGGCGATCTCGCGGTCGTGGGTGAGGATGAGGTCGGCGACACCTAGTGCGCCCGGTGTGCCGCCCAGCCGGGTGAGGGCGTCGTCGTCGTCGTAGCAGAGCGGCTCGCCCGAGAGGTTGCCCGAGGTCATGACCAGCGCCGACGGCGCCCCCGGCGACCCGTCGGGCAGGTCGGCGAAGAGCAGGTGGTGCAGGGGTGCGTAGGGCAGCAGGATCCCGAGCTCGTCGAGTCCGGGCGCCACGCACGAGGCGACCGGCGGGTGCCGCCGCTGCGGCAGGAGGACGATGGGCCGCTCGGGCGAGGTGAGCACCGCTGCGGCGTCTCCGACCTCGACGAGGGTCCGGGCGGTGGCGAGGTCGCGCACCATCACGGCGAACGGCTGGTCGGGTCGCTGCTTGCGCTCGCGCAGCACGGTGACGGCGGTGCACGAGGTGGCGTCGCACGCCAGGTGGTAGCCCCCGATCCCCTTGATCGCCACCACCGCCCCGGCGCGCAGGGCCGCGACGACGGCGCGCACCACCGGCTCCGTGCCGGTCGCGAGCGGGGTGCCCGACCGGTCGAGCAGCCGCAGAGTCGGGCCGCAGTCGTGGCACGCGATGGGCTGCGCGTGGTGGCGGCGGTCGGTCGGGTCGTCGTACTCGCGGCGGCAGGCCTCACAGAGGGGGAAGTCGGCCATGGTCGTGGCCGGGCGGTCGTAGGGCAGGTCGCGGATGATGGTCAGCCGTGGCCCGCAGCCGGTGCAGGTGATGAACGGGTGCCGGTGGCGTCGGTCGCCCGGGTCGCGCAGCTCGCGCAGGCAGTCGTCGCACACAGCAGTGTCGGGTGGCACGAGGGTGCGGGCTCCGGCGACGGTCGTCGACGAGGTGATGGTGAAGCCGGTGGCGCCTGCTGGGTCGACCTCGGTGACCTCGAGCGAGTGGACCCGCGCCAGGGGTGGGGCGTCCCGCGTCAGGTCGCGGGTGAAGTCGTCGAGCCGCTCGGTCGGACCCTCGACCTCGATGACGACGCACGTCGCGTCGTTGCGGCAGCTGCCCCCCAGCCCGTACGACGTCGCCAGCCGCAGCACGTGCGGTCGAAAGCCGACGCCCTGCACGACGCCGCGCACGACGAGCCGTCGGGCCGTGCGGACCCCGGTCGAGCCGGTCACGAGGGTGGTCACGACCGCTCCCAGAGCACGATGCGGTTGTTGCCCGAGTCGGCGACGGCGATGAGCTCGGCGGTGCTGCTGGCGGCGCTGTGTGGGCTGCTCGTGCCGTCGGCGTCGCTCGGGCCCGTCGGGTCGCGGTGCCAGTGGACGCCGTAGGGCCAGCACAGGGTGTCGGGACCGACGCTCTCCCAACGGTTCTCACCGTTCGCAGCTACGGTGGGCTGGCCCAGGACGGCGTCGGGGAGCCGGTCGTGCACGGCGTCGTGGCCGTCCCACAGCAGCAGCCGGTTGTTGGCGGTGTCGGCCACGACGAGCCCGGCCGGAGTCCCCCCGGCGCCCGGGCCGACGGTGGACATCCCGTAGGGGAAGCGCAGGCGTCCGGCCTGCGACACGTAGGGGAACTCGCTGCCACTGTCGAAGTCGGGCTGGCCGAGCACGGCGTCGGCTGGGCGGTCGGCGTCGGGGTGGGCGTCCCACCGCAGCACCCGGTGGTTGCCGGCGTCGGCGACGAGCAGCCCCGGGGTGCCGTCGGCCGCCCGCATCCCGGCGATGGCGTGGGGCCAGCGGAAGGAGTCGGCGGCGACGTCGGCTCCGCGGTTCTCCTCGCGGCTCACGGGGTCGGGCTGGCCGAGCACGACGTCGGCGGGCTGGCCGGGCTCGGGGAGGCCGGCGCTCCATACGAGCACGCGGCGGTTGCCGGTGTCGGCGACGTGGAATCGTCCGTCGACGACGGCGATGCCGAAGGGCCAGTAGAACGACGTGGCGTCGGGGTCGTGGCCGGCGTTGGGCTCGACGTCGTGGTCGGTGGGCTGCCCGATGACGAGGTCGGGTGGGGTGCCGGTGCTGGTCGGCACCTGGTCCCACACCAGGAGGCGGTGGTGCCACGCGTCGGCGACGACGAGCCGGCCCTCGTGCACCAGGACGCCGGTGGGCAGGTGCAGGCCGTTGGCCGGGCCCCGCCCGCCGGCCGCGGGGCCCTCGGAGTGGTCATCGGGCTGGCCGAGGACGACGTCGGCGGGCTGGCCGTCGGCGCCGGGCAGGCCGTGCCACAGCATCACCCGGTGGTTGCCGGTGTCGGCGACGACGACGAGGTCGCCGTCGGTCCAGACCGCGCGGGGGGCATAGGTGTGCACCGCCGTCGGGCTGGCCGGCGGCAGGAGCAGGCCGCCGGGCGAGTCGGCGCCGAGGACGGCCCGCGGTTGCCAGCCGGCGTAGGTGGCCGGTGGTGCGGCGACGGTGTCGGGTCGGCCGAAGCCCGGCACGATGCCCTCGTGGGTCGACCCCGTGGCGATCAGCTGGACCCTCATGGGAGCGCCACCGTCAGCCACCCACCGCGCGCACCCAGATGCGTCCGTCCTCGATGCGCAGCGGCAGCTGCTGCAGCTGGGCGCCCGGCATGCTCAGGCACTCGCCGCTGGCGGCGTCGTAGCAGAAGCCGTGCCACGGGCAGGTGATCGTGCCGGCTGCCGCGTCGACCAGGGCGTCGTCGAGGGGTAGGCCCTGGTGGGCGCAGGCGTTGAGGTAGGCCGCCAGCTGACCTCCGGCGTTGACCACCACGACGTCGACGCCGACGACGTCGACGCCCACGACGGTGCCGCTCGTGCGCGCCGTGCCGTTGGTCCCGCTCAGGTCGCTCGTGATCTCGGGCCGCAGGGTCGCGGTCGTGAGCCCGTCGAGGGGCACCGCGTCGAGGGCGGCGGCGTCGCACCACCCCGCGGCGCGCAAGGTGGCGGGGCTCGCCGGAGCTGCGGCGCCCACCGGGTGCGACGCGGGTCCGGAGGTCGGCGGCCCGATCCCGATGGCGGACAACGGGATCAGTGTCGGCGTGGGGTCGTTGGGCAGCACCTCGACCGAGGTGACTCCCGCCACCCCGGCCACCAGGGCTGCCTCGACCCCGTCGCGCATCGTCACCGCCGCCATCGAGCAGCCGTTGCACGCGCCCCGCAGCCGCACGTAGGCGACGCCGTCGCGGATGCCGTCGAGCTCGACGTCGCCGCCGTGCGACTGCAGCCCGGGCCGCAGGCCGTCGAGCACCTGACGGGCGGCGGTCAGCGGGTCGGCGCGGATGATGCCGTGCATCGACAGCACCATGCGCACCTGCGGGTCGTCGACGAGGTCGAAGAGCAGGGGCTTTCCGGCAGGGTCGTCCTTGAGGCGGCGCACCACCGTGGTGAGGGCGCCCTTGTGCAGGGCGCCCATCGCCTCGAGCGCCGCGGTGACGACGGTGCGGGCCTCGGGGTCGAGCTCGGCCACCGTGGCCATCGCCTCGTCGAGGCGTGCCGCGAGCCTCTCCAGGGTCTCGTCGACGCCACCGGGTGAGGACGGCGGCGGCTGGGCGGCGGGGGGAGTCCGCTCCTGCGTCTGGGTCACGGCGCGTCCGGACGTCGCGGCGCCGAACCCGCCGGGAGCCGCGTCACCCTCGGCTTCGGTGGCGGGCCGGTGAGGTCTCCGGCGACGACCTCGCGCCGTACGCCCATCCCGGAGGTGAAGGCGTTGTCGGACAGCGGCATCCGTGACATCTGCTCGGCCTGACGGGCCAGGTCGTCGAGGTCGGGGTCGACGGCGTCGGTCTCGGTGAGGGGGCTGTTGCGCCCCTTGCGCTGGGTGTCCCGCTGGATGCTCTCGCTGCGGGCGAGCTCGTCGAGCAGGGAACGCACGGTGGTGGCCCCGTCGTGGTCGAGGTGCTCCTCGAAGACGCTGCGGGCCTCGACCAGCTTGATCCTGGCCTGGTCGAACGCGCCGAGGTGGGCCAGGACGTTGCCCTGGTTGGACATCAGCCTGGCGCGGCCGAGCGGGTCGGCGTCGCGCACTCCGGAGACCAGCACCTCTTCATACAGCTCGACCGCCTCCACGAGGTTGTCGGCCTGGTGGGTCGAGGGGGTGTAGACCAGCGCGTTGGCGAGGTTGAGGGTGGCGGCCGACCACGGACCGGGGTGGTGCTGCGGGTCGAAGACCCGACGGCTGGCGCGCAGCGCCTGGGTCGCGACCCCGAGCCGCAGCTGGTCCGACGCCTGCGTCATCGGCGAGGCGAGGTGCGCGGTCGCGAGATCCATCTGCAGGCTCGCCCAGAGGAAGGGTGCCGACTGCTCGGTGACCAGCTGGAGGGCGTCGTAGTAGTGACCCATCGCCTCGTGGAGCAACGACCCCGGGTCGGCCCGCCCCGATGCCGGTCCCGGTGGCGGCGCCGCTGCGGGCCCTGACGCGGGCCCTGACGGTGGCCCCGACGGTGGCCCCGACGGTGGCCCCGACGGTGGCCCTGATGCTGGCCCTGATGCTGGCCCCGACGACGGGCGCGACGCAGGTCCCGAGGCGGCGCGCTCGTGCGCGATGCCGCCGAGCGTGTGCAGGAGCTCGGCCCGCACGTCTCCCAGGTCGGTGCCGACGAGGGCGTCGGCCGCCAGGCGCAGCAGGGGGTCGGCCTCGTCTGCGGCCCCCCGCTCGCGGTGCAATCCCGCCGCGCTGCCGAGCAGGACGGCCCGCAGTGCGGGGGAGCCGTCACCGGCCCGGTCGGCTCCGGCGACGAGCAACGTGGCCGCTGCGGCGGCGTCTCCGTCCTGGAGGGCCTGCGTGGCGCGGGCCGCGAGCACCAGGGCGACCACCTCGTCGGGCAGGTCGGTCAGGGGGTCGTCCACGGGTGGAGCAGGAGCCGGAGCCATCCCGAGGGTGTGGGCGACGACGTCGACGAGCGGGCGCACGGCCTCCGGCAGGCTCGCGCGCAGGTCGGCGAGGTCGGCCGGGTCGACGCCCTCCGGGTCGATGACCCAGCGGTTGTAGCGGGCCACCGGGTCGGTGCCCACGAAGGCGGCGTGGGCCCCGTCGAGGTCGTCGGCGTGAGCCAGCTCGTGCCCGCGCAGCGCGGTGGGCCAGTCGCGGGGAAGACGCCCGGCGACGAGCTCTCGACGGGCGTGGTTCTCCTGCTCGCCCCCCCGGGGGACGAGCAGGAGACCAGCGGGGTAACCGAACGCGCCCAGGGGCTGCGGGTGCTCAAGGACGCTCATCGGGTTCCTCCCGTGGCGGGCGTCGGCGCGCTGCCGCCCTCGTGACGATCGACGCCGTCTGCTCGGCTCGCAGCCGGGTGCGGCAGGTCGTGAGCCGTCGACGCTGCACCTCCTGGGGCGAGATGACCAGCAGGTAGACCGCCCACTGGCCGTTCTCCGGCACGACCTCGGCCTGCACCTCGTGCTCCACCGCTTCCTCCCTCAGGTCCCACCTGTCCCACCCGAGCTGACGACGGGGGCCGCAGGGGCACACGGAGCACCCCCTGCTCGACGTCCCAGGTGGTGGCGAAGGTGCCGGTGACGGGCTCGAAGCCGAAGACCTCGGAGAGCAGCACCGTGCGGTCTCCCCGCGGTGTGTACTGACGCAGCACGAGGCCGCCGTGCCCGACCCCCGCCAGCGGCACCAGCACGAGTACGGCGTCCTCCCCGTCACCGTCGACCCGCGCCAGGGCGACGTCGGCGGGGAACCGGGCCGCGGCCAGGTCAGCCGGCACGTGCAGGTAGCCGGCGCTGGTCAGCTCGACCGCCGCGCCGTCGGCTCCATCCCTCGCCGCGCCGTCGGCTCCATCCCTCGCCTTGCCGTCGGCTCCATCCCTCGCCTTGCCGTCGGCTCCATACCCCGTCTTGTTGCTCCCCGTGCCCCCATTTTCCGCCTCTGGGGGGTCTGAAACGGCAGGTGTGGAGCAACAAGCGGACGTGGGGGGGTAGAAGTCGCGCTCGAGCAGCTCGATGACCTGCTCCATCCCGAGGCGCACCGGGTCGCTGAGGGGCGCCCCCGGCTCGAGCTGCCCGGCCTCGACGAGGAAGACGGTGATGTCGGTCGGTCGCAGCGGTCCGAGCAGCCAGGTGCTGAACGACAGGGCGTGGTCCCACCGGAAGTTGTGGGTGTGGAGCCCGTCGATCGGGGGGAGGCTCTCGAGCTCGTGCGCCGGCACGCGGTAGACCGTGCCGGGCGCCGAGCCGGTCTGCGCGGCGTCGACGATGACGACCCGGCTCGCCCCCCGCATGCCGAAGGCGACGTCCATCCCGGCCGTGCCGCCGTCGACGAGCCGCACCCCTGCCGGCGTCCCCCGCTCGTAGAGATGGCGCACGAGCACCGGCCCGACCGCGTCGTCACCGCGCAGGATGTTGCCGCACCCGATGACCAGCAGGTCGCACGGCTCGGGCGCGAACCCGTCGTCCAGCAGGTCGTGCGGCTGCTGGGCCGATGACTCCGAAGGGGTGGAGCGGGCTGACGGGGTGGGGCGAGCGGACACGGCAGGCAGGGGGATCGCGCCCTCAGACCATGCCGTTGATGACGAAGCGGCTCAGCTCACGGCCGGACTTCCCGTCGTAGGCGTGCACGGTGCACACGAGGCACGAGTCGAAGGAGCGGGCGACGTGCCCGAGCTCGACCGGGTCCTCGAGGTCGACGATCGGCGTGCCCACGAGAGCCTGCTCGATCGGCCCGAGGGTCTCGGTGGAGTCGCGCGGGCCGATGTTCCACGCGGTCGGGGTGACGATCTGGTAGTTCGCGATCTTGCCGTCCTCGATGACGATCCAGTCCGAGAGCGCGCCGCGGGCCGCCTCCGTCGAGCCGAAGCCCTTGCCCGAGGCGTGCTCGGTGGGCTTGGTGTAGAACGACTCCGTGAGGTCGATCTGCGTGAGCCACTCCAGGGCCCAGGTGAGGTACTTCGGCGCCTCGTGCATCCGGGCCATCTGGCGCACGAAGACCGACGGGCCGAGGGTGCGGATCATGTCGACGAAGAGCGGGTCGTCGTCCTGGTGGGCGGCGGCGTTCGGCCCGCCGGCCGCGACCCGGCGGGCCAGGGGACCGGCCTCGAGGGGGATGCGGCCGAGGTCGGGCACGTCGTACCGGGGGGACTTGGCCCAGGAGTACTTGCCCTGCTCGCGCCCGTCCTTCGGGTCGACCGGGATGGTCTCGCCCTCCCACGGGTGCAGCGGGTGGCTGCCCCGGTAGAAGGAGTGCGTGACGTCCTCGGTGACCCGCAGGTGGTCGAAGTCGTGCCACGTCCCCTCGGCGTAGACCCCCGAGCGACCGATGAGCGCATCGTTGCGGGTGGCGATGGTGGGGTTCTCGTACATCTCCGGGTTGAAGTAGGTGCCCGTCGCGAAGAAGTTGCCGACGCCGGCGCCGTACGTGTCGAGACCGATCTCGCGGCAGTAGCGGATGAAGAAGCCGCAGTCGGAGTCGTGCTGGGAGGCGTTCTCGTCCACCCAGGCGAGCATGTCGTCCCAGCTCTTCACCTCGAGCCAGCGCTGGACGGAGCAGCCGAGCCACACCTTCTCGAGCCAGTTGTCCTTCCAGTGGTTGAGGATCGCCGTCGCGCGGGTGATGTCCGAGAGGTTGGGCGCGCACATCACGCCGCCGGGCACCATGAAGGAGCTGTGCGGCCACTGCCCGCCGAAGATCGCGTAGACCTCGACCGGCTTGCCCGAGAGCACCACCCCCGTCTGGTACGACGTGCCGACGTACGGCGCGAAGCGGCGCACCGCCTCGTCGTACATCGGTGAGCCGGCGTAGTTCTTGTTGACCAGGTCGACCGCGAAGAGGGCGTAGAAGTAGCGCGGGATCGACTGCAGCGTCTCGCAGGCCTGGGCGATGTTGCGGATGAGCGTCGCGTTCTGCGGCACGTGGGTGCTCCACGCGGTGTCGAGCGCGTAGCAGGCCTTGTAGAGGTGGCTGCCCCCGCAGATGCCGCAGACCCGAGGCGTGACGACTAGGCCGGCCTGCGGGTCCTTGCCCTTGAGGATCATCTCGAAGCCGCGGAACATCGCGGCCTCGGTCCAGGCCGACGTGACGACCCCGTCCTCGACGGTCACCCGCACGTCGAGGTCGCCCTCCACCCGGCCCAGCGGGGAGACGAAGAGGTCGACGGCCTCGGTGGGCTGCTGCACAGTGGTCATGGGTTCGTGCTTCCTGTCTGGGCGGGGCGGGTCGAGTGGGCTGGTCGGGCGTTCGCATGGGAGCGGGGGTGTCCGTCAGACGACGAACATGTCCTCCTTGGACCACTGGGGCGCGGCGATCCGCGCGGCCGCCGCGTGGGCCATGTAGGTCAGGTGGTCGGCGCCCTCCGGGACCTCCTTGGGGATCGTCCCCGAGATCTTCTGGGTCTTGTAGAGGGTGTCGGCCGCGAGGTCGAAGAAGGGGAACTCGGGCTCGGTGCAGCCCAGGCAGGGCATGCCGGAGCGGGTCTTGCTGCTCTGGCGGTTCCACAGGATGCGGTTGCACGGCGAGTGCGTCATCGGCCCGCGACAGCCGAACTCGTAGAAGAGGCAACCGGTGCGGGTGCCCTCGCCGAAGCTCATCGTCGACTGCTTGTACTCG